>JASFPT010000038.1:0-20874 GCA_050115795.1 Desulfobacterales bacterium | reverse complement strand
TTGGAGTTTACGTCGCTGGCCAGCCAGACGTTCAAGGTCCGGGGCTCTTCGGCCAGCCCGATGCGCAGCGGCGTTTCGGCGGCCGCCGAAAAGGCGCCCGGCGCCGCTATCAGCGCGGTGAGGACCCCTGCCCAGACGAGGGCCCGCAATGGCGATCTTCTAGCCACGGGCCATCCTCATTTCATGGACCCTTTGCTCGATAAAATCGACGACCTCCCGTTCGATCCGGATGCCGTCCAACTCATTGATCCGGGGGATGCCGCCGGGGCTGACGCAGTTGACCTCCACGAGACGGTCCTCGATGACGTCGATGCCCACGAAAAAGAGCCGGTCCTTGACCAGACGGTCCCGGATGGTTTCGCAGATGCGGCGCTGGGCCTCGGTGATTTTGTGCTGGAATACCTGGGCGCCGGCATGCACGTTCGTGCGGAAGTCCCCGGGTTTCGGCTTCCGGCGCATGGCTCCGACGATTTCACCGTTGAGCAGAAGAATACGGACGTCGCCATGGGTCTTGACCGCCGACAGATACTCCTGGACCATGATCGGTTCGCGTTCGGGGTAGTTCTTGTAGCCCTTCACATAGTAGTTGACCAGCGAAACGAGGTTTTCCCGGTCCCGGTCGCTGACCTTGATCACCCCTTCACCGCCATAGCGCTGAAGCGGCTTGACCACCATCGCCCCCCCGAAGTCGCCGATGATCTTGGTGAGTCGGACCGGGTCGCGCGAGACGTGGGTTTCGGGAATGATTCCCGGAAAGTTGAGGATATACAGCTTGCTGTTTCCCACGATCTGGCCCTTGGTGGAATTGATGATGAACACCCGGTCTTCCACCGGCGCCAGGAATTCGAGCACCTGGTAGTTCAGCGGCGGGTTCTTTCTCAGGAACAGGGCGTCCAGGCCCGTGACCGATTCAAAGACCAGCTCTTCGCGCTTCAGGCACTGGATCATCTCCTGCCAGTATTGCTCCATCTGCAGGTCCTTGGGCACGGTGACATTCCGCATCCGGGCCACCACGTGGTCTTTGCGGATGTAGACGTCGTGAGCTTCGAGGAAGTAGACCGTGTGGCCCCGCTGGTTGCATTCGTACATCAGGTGGCTGGTGGTCTCCCAGAGCGGGTCGATCGACTCCAGCGGATCCATGAGAAATGCGATTTCCATTCTCAACCTTTCTTTTCCTTGATCTTTTGGTGAAGCCGCCGGATCCGGAGGCTGAGCACCTTGCAGATCTCGAGGGCGATCTGCGGATACTCCCGAACGATCTGCTTGAACTCAAGTTTGTGCAGGACGAGCAGCCGGCTGTCGGATATGGTCTTGATGCTGGCGGTTCGTTCGATGTCCTCGAAAAGCGCCATTTCGCCAAAATAGTCTCCGGCCCTGATCCGGTCCAGCTCGATTTCGTTATCGCTTCCCAGCCCCTTGATGACCGAGACTTCCCCTTTGATGATCAGATACAGGGTTTCTCCGGGCTCCCCTTCGCGAATCACGATCTCCCCGGCCGGGCTGTCGATTTCCTCGGTGACCGACGCCACGGCCGCAAGTTCGCCCACGGCAAGGCCTTCGAAGATCTCGATTCCCCGCAGCAGAATGATTTTGTCTGAAAGGGTCGTCTCGTTTTCCATGGAAAACTCCTTTTGCGCAGCGGCCCCGGGGTCGACCGCCGCTGCCGCCTGGCGGCGAATCGACGGGGAGGATGAGTCCAGAAGGCTGCAGAGGGTCTGCGGATCGGCCGCGCATCGTTCCAACTGCCTCACCATTGCCAGGGTCAGCAGCACCACAATCCAGTCCTCGTCTAGAAGAAGCCGGTTCAAAAACCGGCCGTCGTCCTCCTCGGCCGGCGCCACCCCCAGCTGGTTATGGGCGGCCGCCAGGGCCGAAGCCGGGTCCGAAAGCTCCAGCAGGGGGACAAGCATCCGCGACAGACGCTTGTCCAGCCGGTCCTCGAGGGCCTCGATGGCATTGGCCCGCCGGGCGATGTCGGCGGAAAAGATGCCCCGCAAAATCAAGGTGATCTGTTCGGTTTCGTCCTGGGCGGCCAGAACCCGCAGCGCGTTTTCGACCGCCGTCTCCCGCTTCTGGGTGAAATGGTCGATGATAAGGTTTCTCGCCTTGCAATCCTCAAAGCGCCGCAGGCCTTCGGCCGCCGCAAGGTACCGGTAGGCCTGCCGGGCGCGGCCCTGCACGAAGCGGAAGGCGTCCAGATCCCGGATGTTGAGGCTGTCCAGGATTTCGTAGATCTGTTCCCGAACCTGACGGCGAGGGCTGTTGAGCCCTTCGATGAGCATGTCGGTGTTGTGATGGGGGGCACTTTCGATCTTTTCCCGGGCCATCCTGCGGATCCGCCGGGAGTTATCGGCCAGCAGGTCGATCACCTTGGCCAGCACCGCGTCGTCACTGACGGCCACCGCGCGCAGCGCCGCCTCCCGGACGGCTTCTTCTTCGTGGGACAAAAATGGGATCAGGGCGGCGGAGTCCTCCAGCCGTCCCGCCTGTCGAAGACTCTCGATGACCTCGGCCCGAAACCCGACGGTGCGGTCGTCTTCCAGAAGGCCGATCAGTCTGCCGGCCAGCTGCCGGCTGCCGGCCCGGCCGGCAGCCAAAACGCCGGCACGGAGGGTTTCCGGATCGGAGGACGCCAACCATTTGCCGATCTGTTCTTCGAAGCGGGCCGGGTCTCTTTGATAGAGGGCGGCGGCGGCATATCCGGCGGCTTCGCCGCCGTGTCCGCTCAAAAAGCGCTCGAAGTCGATCCGGGCAGCGGCGGACGGATCGATCCGTCCGGCTTCCCTGAGGGCTGCAATTGACACGGCCGCGTCCGGCGAATCGAAGAGCCTTGCCAGCTCCCGGGCCGCCTCTGCGGCCGAGGCTTTCGACAGCATCCCGATCAGTTCGATCTGGATGGACGGCTCCCGGTTCTGCAGCGATCGGAGGATGATCCGGTCCAGATCCGGAGCGCCGGTCGATTGGAGCAGCTTTGCGTACCAGACGGCGTTGCTCTCCTCTGCGGCTTCAAATTCGGCGGCAAGCCGCTCCCGGGTGCGGTTGTCGCGGAACAGCTGCCCCAGATCCCGGTCCTCCATCGATTTGACGTCGATCTGGTCCCGGGAGATCAGATCGAGCAAGATGTCCGAATACCGTCGCTTGAGGGTGATGATGGATCCCAGCCAGGCGGCGATGCAGGGGATGGCGACCAGGGAAAGGTAGCGGGGGTGGAAAAGATGCTCGGTGGCCAGGATCGAACCGGAGCCGATCAGCAGGGCGATCCGCACGATGGTGCCCCGCAGAAAGGGCCTCAACACGGCCCGCTGGGAGACCGGAATCAGTCCCATGAGGATGTCGGTGGCCGGTTTGTTGAGTGTCGTGCGGATGATGTTGGTCGAGAGGCGCGCGTACATGGCGGCAAAGATGTCGAAACGCATCAGAAACCCGATGAAAACGAACAGATAGTTGGCGGGATGGAACATCAGTGCCACCGGCAGTCCCCAGCGGCCGTAGATCCGTCCCACGAACAGCAAAATCAAAAGGCTGACGACATTCATGGACCCCCGGAAATAGCCCAGGAAGGTCACCAGCCCCCCCTCTGTGGCGAACATCTCGTTGGCCACGAAGTTGAACTGATAGTTCATGATCGGGATGATGATGTTGGGGAACAGGGTCATGAAGATCAGTACCTTGACCAGGAACGACTTTTTCATCAGGGGGATGGTTTTGCTGATTTCTCCGAGCAGGGAGGACCGCTTGCGCCTTTTCTTTTTCCCGCTTCCCTCGGCGATGAGCAGCGTCGGGTACCGGAGGCTCATGGTGCGCACCACGACCGCTCCGGCCATCGTTAGACCCAGGTAGACGAACAGGAGGTTGTCGATCATGATCAGCCGGGCAAGGACGGGGGTGCCGAAGCCGGCCAGGATGTCCCCGCACACGCCGCCCGCCGACAGGAGAGGAAACAGGCGCTTGGACTGACGCGTGTTGAACAGGTCATTGGCCATGTTCCAGAAAAGGAGCCCCATCAGGGCTTCGTAGAGCGATTTTAAGACGAAGAGGATTGGATAGACCAGATCCCAGCCGACCGGGATGACCAGCCGCACGCCGGTTACCGACACCCCGCAGAAGACCATCAGGTACGTCAGGAGCCGGGTCCCGGGCATTCGCGTGAGCATGCCGGTGATAAAGCCCATGATGAAGAAGATGGACAGGCTGTTGACCATGTACATCACGGGCAGGTATTCGACCCCGTAGCGCTTCAGGAAGGCCGTCTCGGCGTAGTTGTTCAGGATCATGTCGGCGCCGCGGACCAGGAAAAGGAGCACCAGGGCCCCGGCGAACATGCCGATTTCGTCCTTGTACACCTTGAACCACCGGCCGAAGAACGCGAGCATGGCTAGTGTTCCACCTCCCGCACGAGTCGAAAGCCGGTGGTCCGGAGCCGCTGCGCCGGATGGCCGTAGGCCCGGTTGGCTGAGCGGCAAATCGGCCCGAGTCCGAACCAGCTTCCGCCTCTCCGGATCCGGTTGACGCCGCTTTCCGGCCCCTTTGGATCAATCTGGGATCCCTGCGGATAAGGGCCGTACCAGTCCTGGCACCATTCCCAGACATTGCCGTGCATGTCGTACAGGCCCCAGGGGTTCGGCCCGTAGGACTTCACCGGCGCGGGCTCGTTCACCGGAAGCCCCTGTGCGCGGTGAAGGTCGACGCATTGGTCGAATTTCATCGGACTGTTGGCATACATGGCCTTCTCACAGTCGATGGTGTCGCCCCAACTGTAGGCGGTGGTGGTTCCCGCCCGGCTGGCGTACTCCCATTCGGCTTCGGTGGGCAGGCGGTAAGTTCCTTCCCCCCGCGCGTTGAGCTTTTCGATGAAGGCCTGGGCGTCGAACCACGATACGCGGGTGACGGGCATCCGGTCATCGCCCTTTCTGCCGAACAGCATCTTTTTGCCCATCAGGGCCCGCCACTGTCCCAGGGTCAGCTCGGTGGTCTGCATGTAGAACGGCCGGCCGATCCGAACCCGGTGACGTTGTTCGGACGGGTCTCTGCCCGACTCGTCTTCCGGACTGCCCATGAGAAAAGCGCCGGCCGGAATCGGTACGAAGGCCATCCCCAGGGAATTGACAAGGGGCGTCTTCTGTTCTTGGGCCGGGCTGTCGGCTGCCGGTATCGCCACGGCCGCCAGCACAATCGCCAGGAAAAAAGCAAGAAGGCTACGTTTCATTGTCCTTGCGCCTTTCCGTCCCGTCTTGTTCCCGGGTGCCGTCCGCCCGGCAGGCAGCGCCTCTTTTCCCGGGCGACGGGGAAAACACCTCGATCTGCTCGGTCTTGCCCCGGATGGGGAAAGTGCCCATGGGTACGAATTCGAAACCGGCGCCGGAGAGCCGTTCGACCACGTTGCGGCTGACGAGGATGTCGGTGCCGCACCTCTTGTTGAGGACCTGAAGCCGGGAAGCCACGTTGACGGCATCTCCGACCATCGCGTAGACGAGCCGCTCCGGACTTCCCACATTTCCGGCCAGAACCGTTCCGCAGTGGATGCCCACCCCGTGGCGGATGTCCGGTTCCCCGGCCTGTCGCCGCTGGGCATTGAGCCGCTCCAGGGCGCGGCGCATGGCAAGGGCGGCCGTAACCGCGCGTTCAGTGTGGTTTTCCGACGGGACGGCGGGGGTGCCGAACACGGCCTCGATTTCATCTCCGATATACTGGAGCACGATGCCCCCGCTTTCCCGTATCGCCTGTTCCATTTCCGTAAAATATCGGTTCAGGAAGCGGACCACGTCGGCGGGCGACTTTTTTTCGACAAAGGAGGTGTATCCGCGCAGGTCACAGAACAGAATCGTGGCCTCCACCAGCTCTCCGTCGGCGGAGATCTCCCCGTTTAGGATGCGGCGGCTGATCTCCGGCGAGACGTATCTCCCGAACCGGACCTGGCAGATGTCACGCTCCTTGAGGCCCTGGATCATTTCATTCGTCTTTGCCGCGATCCGCGCGAACTCGTCGTCTGTCAGCAGCGGCACCCGGGCCTCCAAATCGCCGCGGCTGATCCGATCCAAGGCCCCGAGCTGGATCGCTAGCGACTTTTTCAAGTTTTTCGAATACCTTCCCACCACCGTCATGGAGATGGCCAGCAGCACGGCCAGGGCGAACATGATCTCCTTGAAGATGCCCCAGTAGATCTCCGGCTCGGGCATACCCGGGTTTTCCAGAAGGTAGTAGACATCGAGCAGAACCATCAGCAGCACGGCACCGGCCATGAACACCAGCAGCGTGACGATCATGATCATCATCTTGCGGCTGACCGAAAACAGCTGCCGGGGCGGAGGACCGGCGGCCTTACCGTCCTGAAGGCGGTCGATGAGCCGCCGTTCGGCGTTCAGGTAGCTGAGCATGCCGCCGAACAAGCCAAAGGACATGCAGCCGACGAAGACCTTGATGCCGGTGCTGATATAGGGCTCGTAAAAGATCTCGTAGAGGGCCACCATTGCCAGACCCGCTGCGGCCCAGGTGAGCAGATCGGCGCGCAGCTCCCGCCACGGCAGGCGAAAGATCTGTTCGCTGTCGGGGGAATCCTCGGCGATCCGGGCGCGGTGCCGGGAAAAGGCCAGTCCCCTGACCGGCAGAAGGGCCAGCACCGGCACGTAGGATACTACTGTAGCGCTCGCGTACCCGAGGCCGTGGAGAAACGGTCAGACCTGGGCGCCGTAGATGACGAGCACCCCGGTAAAAACGAGATAGGTGCCGATCAGTTCAAGCATTTGTGAATTTCCTTTTTTCGGGGGACGCGGTTGCGCCGGAAGGGGCGGCGGCCTGCCCGGCTGTGTGCAGCTGCGGTCGGTTCGAAGCCAATCGAGGAGGGGCTTTCTGCCGCTGAGCGATTTGCCGGCCCGAGATGGATCGCGGAGACGTCCCATTTTGCACGGCAGTGGCGCATCGCTGCAGGTCCGACAAAAATCCTCGTCATCTGAGACGGTTACCTTTATCACACCTCGGTTCCTTTTTAAAGGTATAACGAGCGAGCCCTGTCGGCGCCGGGCCGACGGTCCGCAGGAGGCTGCCGGGTCGCCGCTGGAGTGGCGACGTTGACACCCGTTCGGGTTTCGCCTACTTTTCGGACAACGCCCGCGGCCTGCCGGTGGTCGTCGGCCGGCAGGGGCGGCAGGAGGCAAGCCCCGGAACAATGAAAATCCGCCGCGGGACATGGTGGTTTGAAAGATGAACACCGAACGTTGAATGCCCAACGTTCTCTTTTTAATCTCCCTTCTCCGTGAAAGGAACGCCCCATCGCCATGACCCGCAGCGACGCGCAACGTCCGGTGTTGATCGTGCAACCGCCGATGATCAGCCCTGCACAGGACCTTTCCCCGCTGCGGCGTTGGGCCGAATCCCTCCACGCCGGCCCGCTTCCGGTGGATCTCTGCGACGCCAACCGCGCTTTTTACGAGCGATTCCTGGTTTCGACGGACGGGACTGCCGGCTGGCTGAGAAAACTGCTGGGGGCGGGCGACCTCCGTGTCGAGGAGGCCGCCCGGGCGATGATGCGGATGGAAGAGCTCCTGTCGGTCTTTTCGGCGGCGGTATCCCCGACGCAGGTGGGCTGGGGCTGGGTCTTGTGCCCGGCCCTTCAGGGGCCCGGTGACGTCGACGTCTTTGTCCGGGACCGGGGCGCCAATCCGTTTCTTGAGATGGCCGAATCCTTTGCAGACGCTGTTTCCGTCGCCGGATACGGGGCCGTCGGTTTTTGGGCGGCCGACGAGGTGCAGGGACCGGCGGCGCTGACCCTGGCCGATGCCTGTCGGCAAATTGCCCCCGGCGTCCAGCGGCTGCTGATTACGCCGGCAGGAAAGATGGCGCAAGGGGGTGGCTGCTTCCACCGGTGCCTGGACGCAGATCAGCACGCCGACCCGGCCGATTTTCACGCCCCATGCCCGGATGGGACCGGTTCGGGGCGCCGGGAGGACCTTCCGCGCAAAACGGGGCAAGACACCGGCCTATGGGCCCACTTTACCGTCCGACTCGCATCCGGCCGAAAAAAGGACCGGGGAAAGGCCCCTTCGCGGGTCATCCGGTGGCGGATCGAAGAGCAGGCGCTCTCTACGCTGACCGGGCAGCTAAAAAAAACCGCCCGCGACGGATTCTGGAATCACCTGGATCTTTTCGGTGCGCCCGCGGACCCGGACCGCCCCGAAGCGCCGCCCGCTGTGCCCTGGATCCACTCTTTATGCCGGTGGGAGGCCGAGCCTTTTTGGGCGGCCGGCGCTCGGCCGACGTGGCCGAAGCGGGTCGATCGATATGCCGGGGTCAAACCCCTTCCGGGGGTCCCGTTCTGGTGCGTGGTCAAAGATCCGGCGCTGATCGAACGCTGGCTGGAGGACACTTCGGTCGATGCGCTTTCCCGCTGGCGGGTCGAAGCGGCGGCCGGCAGCGCCTTTCGGCTCGGTGTCGAACTCGACTACCGGTTCCTGGCGCCGTCCGCGCTTTCCGCCGAGGAGATGGACGAAATCTGTGCGATGGTGCTGGCCGGCGGGTCGGTGGGGGCCCGCTGGGTCCGGCACAACCTGGAGCGGGCCTACCTGATCGGCGTGGTGACCGAGCGGGGGGTGATCGTGGCCAACTCCAGCCTCAAGCATCCCCGCCGGGAGTACATCGAAAAGGTCAGCCGCGCTGCGGGTATCGACCTGTCCGGTTTTCTCGAGCGGGGCTATACTTCGGTCCGCCCCGAGTACCGAAACCTCGGCATCGGTACCCGTCTGCTGGAGGGGCTGACGGCCCGTGCGCAGGGGCACCGGATTTTTTCGATCATCGGGGAGGACAACGCCGACACCCAGAAGATCGCCCTCCACAACCGTACCCAAAAAGTGGTCACCTTCTACAGCCAGGCGCTCGGGAAGAACGTCGGACTCTGGATGCCCGAGGCGACGGCAGCCGAGGTGATCCAGCATCGGAAGGGCTCATGAATTTCGCCATCGTCACCGTACGCGGCCCGGAGTATCACCCCAACCGGCGGCTGCTGGAGGCCGCGAACAGCCGGGGGCATCGGGCGAAGCTGATCGATCCCTATCGGAGCTGGCCGGCCGTGATCGGCAATTTCCCCGGGTTCCGCGGCGAGCCGGTTTCCGTGGACGTGCTTTTGCCGCGGCAAGGGGCGGAAATCGGAGAATCGAGCCTGACCCTGATCGAGCAGGCCGAGCAGTCCGGCGTTACCGTGGTCAACGGCCCGGCCGCCATCCGCCTGGCTGCCGACAAGTTCCGGACCGCAAGGGCCCTTGCGGCGGCGGGCATCCCGGTCCCCGACGCGGTGCTGGCCAACACCCCCGATGCCGCCACGGCGGCGGCCGCCGCCGTGGGCGGTTGTCCGGCCGTCGTCAAACCGGTCAGCGGGCGCCAGGGAGAGGGAGTCTATCTGGCGGCCGATGAAGACTCGCTTCAACGGCACTTGGCCGCCGCCGGAGACCTTCGACGGGGCCTCGTCGTTCAGCGGTTCATTCCCCCTGTCGGGCGCCGGGACCTTCGGATCCTCGTGTTGGGGCAGCGGATCGCCGGGGCATCGGCCCTGCGTCCCAACGAAGGGGATTTTCGATCCAATTTTCACCTGACCGGTGCGGCAGAGCCGGTGAAACCGGAAGAGGAGATCGGATCGCTTGCCGTCTCGGCGGTCCGCACCCTGGGCCTGCAGATCGCCGGGGTCGATCTGGTGATCGACGACCGGGGTCGGCCCTGGGTCATGGAGGTCAACTACGCGCCGGGGTTTCGGGGGCTGGAGGCGGCCACCGGCATCGACATCGCCGGGGCGATGGTCGAATATCTGGAGCGCTTCCGGCAGCGGTGATTCGAGAAAAAACCGCAAAGGCGTAAAGGACGCCAAGTACTTCGTTTTTAATGTAAAAAACCTTCTTTACGCCCTCTGCGCCTTTGCGGTTCTATCGTTTATTTCAAAGGGAATCGGCGATAGCGTTCGGTTTCCCGCTGATTCTGACATGATATCGTTGGAATGGGTGTTGCGATGAGAATCGAAGATCTACGAAAAACGGAAACCGACGATACCGCCGCTGTCCGGGCGACGGTGAAGTGGGAGGACTGCGATCAGCCGGATCGGGAGGTTTTTATCGAGACCGAAAAACGGTTTTCCGAGGATCTGAGCGTTCACCTCCAGCCCTTCGTGGTGGGCTGTCTGATCCCGGCCCTGCATTTTGGCGAACGGCGACTCGCCGTGGAAGGCTCGCTGTGCCCCTACCTGCTGGAGGGGCTCGAAACGGTGATGGCCATCATGCAGTTCTGGTCCAGGGGCATGATGCGGCCCCTTTGCATCGAAGCCTCCGGCGGCGATCCGGCGCCGGAGGCGCGTGTTCCCCGGGCCGGTCTTTTTCTTTCCGGCGGCATCGATTCGCTGGCCGCCCTGCGGCTTTCCATGGAGCGCTACCCGGCAGGCCACCCGGCGCGGGTGCGCGACGCGCTGCTGGTTCACGGTTTCGACATCGGCGGCGTCATGGAACGGGGCGCCAAATACCCGGTATTCGAGCGTGCCAGGGCGGCCATGGCCCCGGTGGCCGAAGAAGCCGGCCTTGAGATGATTCCCGTCTACACCAATATCCGCCACCTGTGCGATGACCGGGACCTGTGGCTGGACCGGTTCTTCGGCGCGGTGCTGGCGGCCGCGGCCCACGCCTTCGGCCGGCGGATAAACCTCGTTTTTGTCGGTTCCTCTTTCGATCTTCCCAACCTGCACCCCTGCGGATCCCACCCGCTGCTGGATCCGGCGTATTCCAGCTACGGGCTGCGGATTCGGCACCGGGACCTGGCGCTCTCCCGGCTGGAGAAGATCGGGATCGTTTCCGGGTGGCAGCGGGCCTTCGACAACATGCGGGTCTGCCTGGCCAATGTCCCGGACCGGCTCAACTGCGGTCGCTGCGAAAAGTGTGTTCGGACCATGACGGGGTTGGCGGCGCTGGGGGTGCTGCACAAGACCGCCGCCTTCAACGGGGAAGACCTCACCCCGGCCCACTTCGACGGGTTCCGCATCACGATCCGGGGCAGGGAGTCCTTTTACGAGGAGATGCTGCCGCAGCTGCGGGCCCGCGGGCGCAACGACATCGTCGCGGTGATCGAGAAAAAGCTCGGGGAGTAGCCGAAGCCGCCCGGCCGTTTCGAAATCGAGCCGTCGGGGAAAGCCGGTTGAAAAGATGCGGCCGGTAGCGTGCGAAAAACAACAAGGGAAAACGATCGAAGAGCCCGGCCCCTTACCCTCAACTTCCGGGATACATCATTCCGCAAAAGGGATAATTTGCCGGCGCTGTGCGAACTCGCTCCCAAGAAACCCTGCGATCAGCGCCGGTTGAATCATCACGAAGGCCCTGCGGCAATTGGATGGCATCATCGGTCGGGCAAGAGCCAGTCGGCGCTGAACCCAGGGTTTCTAAGGAACTCAGACAGCGCACTGCACCGGCAAATCACCCCTTTTGCTCCCTCGATGCCAAAGCCCGAAGACATGGGAAAAGACCGGCGCCAAAAAAATAGCGAATCCCATCGTCCCGCGCCGAGCATCGCAAGAAACAGGCGGACAAGCCCTTCAAGCTGTTTGAGGCCCCCGTTCTTTGGGGGCCGAGTTCTTGAAGGGCCCGCCTGTTTCGAGAAGCGCAGGAAGAAGCGGGACGCAGGGCGCCGTTTCTTTTGAGTACTTTTCTTTGGGCGAGCAAAGAAAAGTACTAATTAAAATATAGAAATTATAATAGGTTATGAATAGTCCGATGGTGTAGTTCGCCGCAAGGCGTCGGGGCCGCTTCCGGTATACAATGCCTGAAATGTATCCCGGAAGTTGAGTTGCCCGCCGGCGGGATGTCTTCTTCCATGATTTTCTGAAAACGGACCGAGCTGCGGCAGTTCCCTCTGTTCCGCCGGGTCCCCCCTCTTTCCAACCATCCCCATAGAGGCTATAGTTGACGCAGCGGGGCCGCAGCGGTTATGCGGCAGGCGAAAGGAAGCAAAGAAGATGGATCTCAAGCAGATCGGGCCCTACACGTGGGAGCTTCCCCGCACCGGCGACATGCGGGTGCCCGGCATCATTTACGCGGGGCCGGGCATGCTCGAAGACGGCCAGCAGGCCGAACCGCTCAAGCAGGTTGGAAACGTCGCCACCCTGCCCGGGATCGTCAAGGCGTCTTTTGCCATGCCCGACATGCACTGGGGATACGGGTTTCCCATCGGCGGCGTGGCCGCCTTCGACTGGGAAACCGGGGTCGTCTCGCCGGGCGGGGTCGGATACGACATCAACTGCGGCGTACGCATGGCGTGCACCCGCTTTGAAGAGGCCGACGTCCGCCCCCGGCTCCGGGAGCTTGTCGATGCCTTATACGCCCGTGTTCCGACGGGGGTCGGCTCCACCGGCCAGGTGACGCTTTCTGAAAAAGAGGAAAAAAAGGTGCTGCGCCAGGGCGGCCGCTGGGCCGTCGATCATGGCTTCGGCAGCGACAGCGACCTTTCCCGCACCGAGGACGGGGGGTGCATCGAAGGCGCCGATCCGGAAGCGGTCAGCGAAAGGGCCCTCACCCGCGGCCGGAAGCAGTTGGGGACGCTGGGATCGGGGAACCATTTTCTGGAGGTGGGGGTCGTCGACGAGATCTTCGATCCGGATACGGCGAGCGCCTTCGGCCTCTTTGAAGGCCAGGTTACGGCAATGCTGCACACCGGTTCGCGGGGTTTCGGCTACCAGGTTTGCGACGATTTTCTGGCCGAACTTTCCCGGAGCGTCAAGCGCCAGGGCATCCCCCTGGCCGATCGCCAACTGGTCTGCGCCCCGATTCGCTCCGAGGCCGGGCGGCGCTACCTTGCGGCAATGGCCTGTGCGGCCAACTACGCCTGGGCCAACCGGCAGATTCTGCTGCATCGGACCCGCGAGGTGTTTTGCCGCGTGTTCGGCCTCGGCCCGGAGAATCTCGGCATGGAGATGGTCTACGACGTCTGCCACAACATCGCCAAAAAGGAGCGGCACCGGGTCGACGGTTCACCCCGGTGGCTCTGCGTCCACCGCAAGGGGGCGACCCGGGCCTTTGCCCCGGGCCACGAGGCGGTCTGCGAGGAATATCGGAAAGTGGGCCAGCCGATCCTGATTCCCGGGGACATGGGAACGGCCTCCTACGTGTTGGTGGGCACCCAAAGGGCCATGGAGGAGACGTTCGGCTCCACCTGCCACGGCGCGGGACGGGTGCTGAGCCGCAAGGCGGCCATCCGCCAGAGCAAGGGCCGGGCCATCCAGCGGGAGCTGGAAGACAAAGGGATCCTGGTCCGATGGACCGGGCGAACCACCCTCCGCGAGGAGATGCCCGACGCATACAAGGACATATCCGAGGTGGTGGCGGCGGTCCATGGGGCCGGCATTTCGAAAAAGGTTGCACGCCTGCGGCCCATGGCCGTGGTGAAAGGATAATCATGGAGCCGATTCAGGCGGTGGTGCTCGGCGCGGTCCAAGGGCTGACCGAGTTTCTCCCGGTCAGCAGCTCCGGACATCTGGTCCTGGGGCAGCATCTGTTCGGACTGACCGAACCCGAACTGCTCTTTGACATCAGCCTGCACATCGGTACACTGCTGGCGGTGCTGGTCGTCTTTGCAAAGGAGATCGGCGGCATGCTATCCGCCCTGGCGCGGCTGCCGAAACTGTCTGCCGAAGCCGGCGGATGGCGGCCGCTTTTGCTGCAGAACGAAGCGGTGCGATGCGCCTGGCTGATCGTGGTCGGCAGCGTGCCGACGGCCGTGCTCGGCCTCGGCTTTCACCGGGCGGCGGAACGGATCTTTGCATCGGTGCCGATCGTGGGGGGGATGCTGCTGGTCACCGGATGTTTGCTGTGGGCGACCCGAAACCGGTCGGCGGGAAGCCGGCCGGTGCTTTCGATGACGGCCAAAGACGCCCTCATCATCGGTCTGATGCAGGGGGTCGCCATTCTCCCGGGCATCTCCCGGTCGGGGGCGACCATCTCTGCAGCCCTTTTTTTGGGAGTGGACCGGGCCACCGCCGGGCGTTTTTCCTTTCTGCTGTCGCTGCCGGCGATCTGCGGCGCCCTGCTGCTGGAAATCAAAGACGGGGCGGCCGCCGGCGCACCGGTTCCGTTGCTGCTGCTCGGCGGGGCGGTGGCCGCCGTGACCGGTTGGCTGGCGCTGATCGTTCTTCTTCGCATCGTCAAAAGCGGACATCTTCACCGGTTTGCGCCTTACTGCTGGGCCTTGGGCGCGGCGGTGCTTGTGTGGCGATTCGTTCTGTAGGTTCGCCGCGGAGGAGGAATCAATCGATAAACGTCGAACATCGAACGTCCCACTTCCAACGTCGAATAAAAGGCCCGGGTCCTTCGGTTGTATTCAGTATTCGACGTTCGTTTTTTAAAATTTTTAAGAAGCGACCGAAAACATCAGGAGAAAAACCATGAACCCAGGGATCTTCCGGGAGTACGACATCCGCGGCATTGCCGGAAAGGACATCACCGAAGAAGAGGTCTTTTCCCTGGGCCGGGGGATCGGGACCTATCTCCTGGGCCGGGGCAGCCGGTCGCTGACCGTGGGGCGGGACTGCCGGTCGACCTCCGATGCCTACTCGGAGCGGATGATCGCGGGGCTGGCCGCCACCGGCTGCGACGTAACCGACATCGGGCTCTGTCCGACGCCGGTAGGGTATTTTTCGATCCGGCACCTTGACAGCGGCGGAAACGTGATGGTCACCGCCAGCCACAACCCCAAAGACTACAACGGATTTAAAATCTGCTGCGGGGTGGATTCGGTCTACGGCGAGCAGATCCAGCAGATCCGGCGGATTGTGCAAGACGGCCGGTTCGAAGCGGGAGACGGATCCGTCTCCCAGGTCGATGTGCTGCCGTCTTACATCGAATATGTGCTCGGCAACATCGAACTGGCTGCGCCGCTGCGGATCGGCGTCGACGCCGGAAACGGAACAGCCGGCATCACCGCGCTGCCGATTCTGAAGGGTCTTGGCTGCGAGGTCCACGATCTGTATTGCGACCCAGACGGCACCTTTCCCCACCACGAGGCCGACCCGACGGTGGAGCAAAACCTCACCGAGTTGATTTCCCTGGTCGTCGAAAACAAGCTCGACCTGGGCATCGGTTTTGACGGCGACGGCGACCGGATCGGGGTGGTGGACGACGCGGGGCAGGTGGTCTTCGGCGACCAGCTGATGATCATTTTCGCCCGGGAGATTCTGTCCAGAAAGCCCGGGGCGACTTTCGTCTCGGAGGTCAAATGCTCCAAGACCATGTATGACGACATCCAAAAACACGGCGGGCGGGCCGTGATGTGGAAAACGGGCCATTCCCTGATCAAGCAGAAGATGAAGGAGGTCGATGCGGCCCTGGCCGGAGAGATGAGCGGGCACCTGTTCTTCGCCGACCGGTACTTCGGATACGACGACGCGGTCTACGCCGCCTGCCGCCTGCTGGAGATCCTGGCCCGGACGAAAAAGCGGATCTGCGAGCTTCTGTCCGACGTTCCCAAGACGTTCAGCACGCCGGAGATCCGGGTCGAATGCCCCGACAACCTCAAGTTTGCGGTCGTGCGGGAGGCGACAGCGCGTTTCTCCAAGGACCACGACGTCATTGACATCGACGGGGCCCGCATCGTTTTCGACGACGGGTGGGGGCTGGTTCGGGCCTCCAACACCCAGCCGGCCCTGGTGCTCCGCTTCGAGGCGCTTTCCGAAAAACGGCTCGCCGAAATCCGACACCTTGTGGAATCGACCCTGGAGCAGATCCAGACGGAAGGGTAGGTGGCAGATGCATCCGCCGAAAAGCGACGGCGCACGACAAACTGCCGAGGCCTTCGCCTCGACGCTCGCCACATGGGGAAAAGGTGTGTATTCGACGATGGACGTTACTGAATTTTACAAAGGGAAGGTCGAAGCCGCCAGGGGCGATCAAGCGCTTGTCCGCCTCAGGCGGACTCCCCGTACCGCTTCCGTCGTCGAATCGACCGCCGTTCCCTTTGTGCAGAACGCGCCCTTTGCGGGGCGTCGTGGCATTTGCGGCAACGTCTCTCCAGACCCCTTGACCCGAGCCATGTGAACATTGATGACCGACGCTGAGAAAGTGAAGAAAAATCCGCTGGCGAACGCTTTTGCAGACCAGCGCTCCGTCGACAAGGGAATCTTTGCGACCCTCTTTTTGTCGATCTTTGCCGTGGTCAGCGGCGTGGGGATCGTCGTCCCCCTGCTGCCCGTCTATGCCCACGACCTGGGAGCCAGCGGTTTTACCATCGGGCTGATCTTCGGGGCCTTTGCACTCTCCCGCACGGTGTTTCTGCCCTACTTCGGGCGGCTTTCGGACAAAAAGGGGAGAAAGCCGTTCATCGTGACCGGGCTGCTCTCCTACGCCGTGATCTCGATCCTCTTTGTCTGGTCCTCCGACGTGGAGTCGCTCATTTTCCTCCGCGTGGTCCAGGGGGTTGCTTCGGCCATGATCATGCCGGTCGCCCAGGCCTACGTGGGGGACATCACCCCGGCCGGCCAGGAGGGGTTCTACATGGGCCTTTTTCAAATGTCGGTGTTCTGCGGGTTGAGCATCGGCCCGCTGGCCGGAGGCGCCCTGAAAGACTGGATCAATCTGGACGCCGCCTTTGCGGCCATGGGCGTTTTGGCGCTGGCCGGCTTTGTGCTGAGCCTGGCCTTTTTGCCCCCCCGCAGGCAAGAGGCGGTCGTCACGAGCAGCGTCGAACCGCTGGCCTGGCGGTGGCTGATTACAGACCGGGTCATTGCCGGGCTCTTCTTTTTCCGGCTTGCCTACACCGCAGCCATCGGCATCATCTGGGGCTTTTTGCCGGTCTATGCCGATGCCGAGTTTTCCCTGAGCAGTTCTTCGATCGGGGTGCTGGTCATGCTCGGGGTGTTTGTCAGCGGCCTGATGCAAGCGCCGATGGGGTGGCTGGCCGACCGCGCCAATCGGACGATGATGGTGGTGGCCGGCGGCCTGGTGGCTGCCGGTGCGGTGCTTCTGTTCCAGCGGGCCGAGGGTTTTTCGGATCTGTTCGTGGCCAGCGTCGTCTTCGGTCTCGGCGGGGGCATCTCGATGCCGGCGCTGATGGCCATTGCCGTGCGCAAAGGGAGCCGGGCCGAATCGATGGGTGCGGTCATGGCCCTGTTGACCGTGGCCCATAGTCTCGGCATGGCCGGCGGTGCGCTGGCCGCCGGTCTTGCCATGGACCTGCTGGAGCTTCGCCAGGCCTTTTTCTTCGGCGCCGCGATGATGGCCTTCGGCGTCGTGGCGTTTGTCGCGCTCACCCGGCGGCCCGGAGAAGAGCGACTGCCGGCCCAAAAACACCCCACGATGCCGCCGCCCTGGGATTGAGGACCGGGGGCCGCCGTCGGAAGGGGCGGTAATGGAACGCTTCGTGCGGAGAAGGACAACGTGCGATGGGAAAAGGCGTCCGCCTGTTGCTTAATGGACTGCTTGCGGCCCTGCTTCTTGGCTGTGCCACCGCCCGGATCACCGGGGGCCCGGTTCCCGAGGGCCGACTGAAAGACGGGGTCTACGACGGCACGGCCCGAAACGGGCCGGTCCGGGTCGCTGCCAAGGTGACGATCCGGAATCAGCGCATTGCCGCCGTCGAACTGATCGAACACCGTCACTGGAAAGGCGCCGAAGCCGAAAGGGCCATCCCTGCAAGGATCATCGAGGCCCAATCGACAAGGGTCGATGCCGTCTCCGGGGCGACGGCCAGCAGCACGGCGATCATGAACGCCGTGGAAGCGGCCGTGCAAAAAGCCCGATAGCCTGCCGCTCGACAGGGGACTGGGCCGGATGACGGAAGAGCCCTTCTCATGCAATCGGCTCATTTCCCGGAATCTTTTTCGATCCGGCCGCCTGCATCGATTCTCTCCCGCAGGCCGCCTTCCGGCCAGCGCTTGAAGCCTTTGCAAGGCGGATTCGGTATAACGCAACCAGGTTTTGGCGCCGTTGGACGCGAACGGCACATGCCGGGCTTCTTGATGCCCGGAATGGCCTGGGCAGCAGCGCGGGGGCAAGGCAGATGAACAAAGCGGCCGATGACAAAATCGGATACTTCGAGGTTGCCGCCATCGGGGTCGGCGGGATGGTCGGCGGGGGGATCTTTGCGGTCCTCGGGCTCTCGGTGGCCCTGACCCGGGGCGGTGCGCCGCTGGCCTTCGTGCTAGCCGGCGTCGTCGCCCTTGTAACCTCCTATTCCTATGCTCGTCTTTCCGTCGCGTATCCGAGCCAGGGAGGGACGGTGGCATTCCTGGACCAGGCTTTCGGCCCCGGTCTTCTCACCGGAAGTGCAAACATCCTGCTCTGGATCAGCTACATCGTCATGCTCTCCCTCTATGCGTATGCCTTCGGCAGCTACGGCGCTTCCCTGTTTCCCTCGTCATCCCAGCCGTTGATGAAGCACGTGCTGATCACCGGAAGCGTCGTCGGCATCACGTCGCTGAATCTTCTCAGTGCCAGGCTCATCGGCGAGGCAGAAGACTGGATTGTCCTGATCAAATTGTTGATCCTGTTCCTGTTCATCGCCGTGGGCATATGGGGCATCGACGGATCCCGCATGGCGACCTCGACCTGGCCTTCTCCCATCCACCTGGTGGCCGGAGGGATGATCATCTTTCTTGCCTACGAGGGATTCGAACTGATCGCCAACAGCGCCCAGGACGTGCGGAACCCCGAAAAAACGCTGCCGCTTGCATTCTACTCCTCGGTCGGATTCGTGATCGGCCTGTATGTTTTGATCGCTGTGGTGACGGTGGGCACGCTGCCGGTCTCTAAAATTGTCGGGGCCAAGGATTATGCACTGGCCGAGGCGGCCCGGCCGTTTCTTGGCCGCGCCGGTTTTTTGCTGATCGCCGCAGCTGCCATGCTTTCGACGGCCTCGGCCATCAACGCAACGCTTTACGGCACGGCGCGCCTCAGCTACATCATCGCCAAAGACGGCGAGCTTCCCCGCGTTCTGGCAAAAAAGGTCTGGAACGAGCCGCTCGAAGGGCTGTTGATCACGTCGGCGGCCACCCTCCTGGTGGCCAACTTCGTCGATCTTTCCAACCTCTCGACGATGGGAAGCGCCGGTTTTCTGCTCATCTTTGCCGCCGTAAACGCTGCCAATGCAAAGCTGGCCCGCGAGACCCGGAGCCGTCGCTGGCTTTCGCTGGCCGGGGCAGTGCTCTGCCTTGGGGCCCTGGCCAGCCTGCTCTGGCAAACCCGCATCCGGTCGCCCCGCCAGCTCTGGGTGCCGTTTGCGATGGTCGTCGCCGCCTTTCTGATCGAAGCCGCTTTTCGGTTTGCAACGAACCGAAAAATTCGGGTGGCGGCCCCTCCCGGAAAGGGGAAACCCTGAGTCGCCGCGCAGAGGCGATCCGCCCGGCGCAGCACGGCACGATTCCCTCCGGTTTGACTTCGACGAACCCGGACTGCCTGCCGGGGGGCCTGCTCAATGCCGCACTGGACTTTGACCGCCAATGGCCCTCTGAAGCGGGAAACGCATGCCGGGGGTTTCTGATGAAAAGCCCGGGCGAGGCCGATTGACGGAGAACCTCAAATGACGATCTCCTTATCCTACGAAAAAGCCAGGGATTTGACCCGGTTCGTTGCCGAGGGAGAGCTGACCTACGAGGACCAGATGGCCGCTCTCCGGACGTTTTACGAACAGGGGCCCAGCGCGAACGTGCTCTGGGATTTTCGCAGAATTTCAGGGAGCCGAATCACATCCGAAGGGGTGGAGGGAATCGTTGCGTTTCTCAAAAGCCACAAGGGCAAGCGGATAAACGGAAAGACCGCCCTGGTGGCCCCAACCGATCTGGATTTCGGGCTTTCGAGGATCGGGGAAGCATACGCCGCTTGCAGTGATCTGGCATGGGAGATCCGGGCGTTCCGGTCGATGGCCGAGGCGATTGCCTGGATCGACGCACCCGCCGGAAATGAGAAACCGGGAAGCAGCGGTCGGGCTTCCCGGTTTCCCGATGGGTCAAGCGGCCCGGGGGCCTCTAGTTGACGGCCTCTTTCAGGGCTTTACCCGGCACGAACTTGGCCACCTTTTTGGCCTTGATCTTCAGGGCTTCGCCGGTTCGGGGGTTTCTGCCGGTTCTTGCTTTTTGCTGATGGACCTTGAAGGTCCCGAAACCGACCAGGGAGATCGTGCCCCCCTTTTTCAGGGCGCCGGTGATGCCTTCCAAAATACTGTCCACCGCCGCCTCTGCCGTTTTCTTGGAGTCGAGCACTTCGGCCACCTCGGCCACCAGTTCTGCTTTGTTCATGTTGTCTCCTTTCGATGATCGTATGCGGTTTTGGGTTGGAACGAATGCCGGCTCGGTTCTCTGGGAGGTTTTACCGGCCATTCGAGACGATGCTGTTTTGCATGTTGGTTGCTCCCATTGGCTGCAACTGGCATGCCAGAAAAAAACAAAATCAATTCAACAGCTTGCCGATTCCGCCGCCATGGACCGGAACCCTGGGTTCCGGAAACCGGGAAGCGGGGGTTCCCGGTTGGGGGTGAAAAAGCCGCCCGGCTTCCCTATTTTCGGCCTCGGGGCCGAGCGGGAGGCTGAACCCTATATCGGGAAGGAGGGATTTGCAATCAGAAAGGGGGAAGGTCGAATCCGAGCCCCGGTCGTCCGGACGGGTAGATCCATCCGTCCCTTACCGAGACGGCCCCTGCGGTGGGGTCGTCGATCAGGTCCAGGTGCCCGTCCAGATCCGCGTAGCGAACGTTGGGGCGTCCCAGGGCGAAGTGAAGGCCGGCGGCGATCGACAAGGCGGCTTCATCCATGCAGCCGATCATCGCCTCAAGGCCGGCGGCCCGGGCCACGGCATTGACGGCCAGCGCCTCGGCGATGCCGCCCACTTTCATCAGCTTGATGTTGACCATGTCGGCCAGCCCCCTTCGGGCGATGCGAAAAGC
>JASFPT010000037.1:0-21114 GCA_050115795.1 Desulfobacterales bacterium | reverse complement strand
TCTAGGGAGCAATCCAGTCAGCCTTGGCCCCCATTTCGGTCCCATCGGCTCGATTCGGCCATGACACGGCTGAACGATCGAACCGCCATGGCGCCAAGGTCGCCAAAAGGTCGGTTTTTCTCTTTAAAAACAAGATGCAGCCCCTGGCGTACTTCGCGCCCGGGTTGCTCGATCGTGTTTTGACCTCAAAATGCGGCAGGCGTCCGCCGGCGCTCCGTCGACCTTCGACCATCGGACGCTGCACACAACACCAAGTCAGGAGACCTGCGGAAGGAGAGCATTCGTGCGATTCATCAAAAAGTCCACCAAAAAGGCCGGTACCGCACCGGGAACCCTGATCCACGTCGGAGACAAGCGCACCGAACCGATTCGCATGTCTCTGATCGACTACGACGAAAGCAATCTCACCGAGCGGGAACTCTCCCGGATCGAGGATTCGTTTCCCTTCAGGGATCTGCCCACCGTCACGTGGATCAACATCGACGGGATCCACGACATGTCGTTGATGGAAAAAATCGGCGCCCATTTCGAGATCCATCCCCTGATCCTGGAAGACATCGTCAATACCGGACAGCGGCCGAAGCTGGAGGATTTCGAAACGTACCTGTATATCGTTCTCAAGATGCTATCCTACGACGCGAAGGCCGAACACATCCGGGCCGAGCAGATCAGCATTCTCGTCGGCGACAAGTTTGTCATCTCCTTTCAGGAGATGGCGGGCGACGTGTTCGACCCGATCCGGGAGCGGATTCGGAAGGCAAAGGGACGGATTCGAAAATCCGGCTGCGGGTATCTGGCCTATACCCTGATCGACGCGATCGTGGATCACTACTATGCTGTTCTGGAGGCCGTCGGCGACAGGATCGAAGCCATCGAAGAGTCGCTGATGGACGACCCGGAACCGGCGGTGTTGGAGGACATCCACGAACTGAAGCGGGAGATGATCTTTTTTCGCAAGCAGGTCTGGCCCGTCCGGGAGCTGTTGAGCGGCCTGGGCAGGTCCGGGTCCCCGCTGCTGCAGGAATCGAACCGGGTCTTTTTCGACGACGTCCACGATCACACGATTCAGGTGATCGACACCATCGAGTCCTTCCGGGACGTGCTTTCCAGCATGCTCGATTTGTACCTTTCCACGGTCAGCAACCGGATGAACGAGGTGATGAAGGTGCTGACCATCATCGCCACGATTTTTATCCCGTTGACCTTCGTGGCCGGCATCTACGGCATGAATTTCGACGTCATGCCCGAGCTGCACTGGCGGTGGGGCTATTTCGCCGTATGGGGGGTGATGCTGGCCATCACCGTGTGCATGATCCTTTTTTTCAAGCGGAAAAAATGGCTCTGAAACGGCTCCGGTTTGCCGTTTGACGCATCCCCACCCCCGCGCTTTTTCCCGTTCGCGCGGCAGCGGCGTTGCCGCGCGGCGCCACTTTCCCCTGGGAAGACCGTTTTTTCTTTCTTGCCGGCATGTGCGACGGTGATGCCGCTTTTCGGGGCGCCTGATCCGCCGATGGATGCTGCAGGGGCGCGATGGCCCTTGAAATGCATTCCTTCCGGACTTCTCATAGAAAAAAGCCCGTCGTATCGATCCTTTTTCCAGCTCCCGGAGGGAAATATGAACCGTAGCGTCGTATTCGTGATCGGCTTTCTGACTTTCTATCTTTTGCTGCAGGTCGGCACGGCCCTGGCCGGGGAGGTCCGGCTCAAGAACGGAGACCGTCTGACCGGAAACATCCTGAAACTCGAAGAGGGGAAATTGACCCTTCAGACCGACTATGCCGGAGGCATCCAGTTGGACTGGTCCGAGGTCTCATGTCTTTCCACGGACCGGGTGCACGCGTTTCTCCTGCCGGACCGGACGCGGTATCGGGGAATTGCCGAATGCCCGGAAGCAGGTGTGCTGCAAATCAGGCAGGAGGGGGCGGATCAAACCCGCCGGGTGCCGATTTCAGCCCTTCAATCCGTCAACCCGGCGCCGAGCGTCCGCTACAAAGGCAGCCTCACGGCCGGTGGCAGCGTCGCCTCGGGGAACACCGAATCCCGGTCGCTATACGGCAACGGCAGCCTGGGGGTGCGCTCCGAAAAACACCGCTTGACCCTCAGCGGCCGGAGCAACTACGCGGAGAACGACGACACCCTCACGGCCCGAAACGCGAACGCTTTCGGCAAATACGACTATTTTTTCACCAGGAAGCTGTTTGGCTACGGGCAGACGCTGTTGGAGGAGGACCGGCTCCAGGACCTGAATCTTCGGGCCACATTCGGCGCGGGCCTCGGCTTTCAGTTCTTCGACACGGACCGTCTGGCGCTCTACGCCGAGGCGGGCCCTTCCTACGTGAACGAAAACTACGAAAATACCGAGAACCGGGGCTATGCTTCCGGTCGGTGGTCCGTGCGATTCGACTGGCAGATCCTCCCGGAACGGGTCAAGTTTTTCCACCTGCACGAGTTGTACGTCAGCCTCGAGGACACCGAGGATTTCTACATCCGTTCCGAGCAGGGATTCCGTCTTCCGCTGATCGACAAATTCTTCTTCAATCTTCAGATGGACTACGACTACAAGAACAAACCGGCGGCGGACAAGAAAAACGCCGATCTCCGGTACCTTCTCGGGCTGGGCTATGAGTTTTCCAACTAGCGAAAAGGGGCTGTGCCGAAGAAGGCGACCCCGCGCACCGGGGGAGGCGGATCCTCGCCGGAAAGAGGCGTCGGGGCCAATCGGGTGCGCGGCAGCGGTCATCGCCCGGCGGTCCCCCCGGCACCCGCCCTCCGGCTTGCTAAACCCGCCGTTTCCGGGGTATGAATAGACCGATCCCCAACGGCCCGGTGCCGTCTTTCCTGCACAGACTTTCCCTGCCGAGCCGGTTTTCTTCTCGTGCCAAGGCGCCATGCGGACAGGGGGCGCGTTTTGCGCACAGGCGGTTTTATCCCCCGACACAACCCCTTCGGGACCCTGCAAGGGAGGGCATGCAAATGCCGAAGGCCGACGAGCCCGAGAAACCCGCCGCCGGAAACCGGCGCCGGGCCGCCGACATCTATGAACTCGCCCCGGTGGAGCTTTGCAGCATCGGGGTAGACGGCACCATCCTCAACGCAAACCAGGCCTGCGCATCGCTTTTGGAGTGCGAGCGGGAGGATCTGGTCGGCATCGCTTTCCAGCGGTTTCTGGACGCGGACTGCCGGGACCGGTTCCGGCGTTTCATTTCGGCCTGCCGGGAGTCCGGGAAACGGGCTTTCTGCGAGCTGAAACTAAAGAAGGGAGACGGCTCACTGATCCACGCCCGGCTTGCGAGCGTTGCCGTCAAGGCCGGGCAGACCGGAAGGGCTGTCGCCCTCATCGGCATCACCGACATTTCCGAGCACGTTGACCTGCTCGACCGGCTCGCCAGATCGGAGAAGAACTACCGGATCCTGGTGGAAAACGCCAACGAGGCCATCGTGGTGGCCCAGGACGGTTATTTCCGGTTCGTCAACCCGGCGGCCGGTCGCCTGTTCCGCTACCCGGCCGATGTTCTGCTGAGCCGCCCGTTTATCGAGTTCGTCCACCCCGAAGACCGGCAGAAGGTTGCCGAGCACCACCGCGACAGGATGGCGGGCGAGGCTTCCCCCGTGCCCTACGAGATGCGGATCATCGACAGCCGGGGCATCACCCGCTGGATCGTCAACAACGGGACGGTTATCGACTGGGAAGGGAAAAAGGCGATTCTGATCTTTTTCACCGACACCACCGAAGGCCGGGTCCACCGCGAGCGGATCCGAAAGCTGAGTCAGCGCCTGCTACACGCCCAGGAGGCCGAGCGGCGGATGATCTCCAGCGAACTGCACGACCGCGTCGCCCAGAACCTTTCCGCGGCGAAAATGGCCTGCGACAGTGTGGCCGGAAGCCCGGCGAGGGTCTCGGCAGAGGCGGCCAACGTCCTGCGGGAGGTGTCCGAGCTGATTCACAACAGCATCACGGCCGCCCGGGATCTTTCCTACGAAATGAGTCCACCGGGTTTGGCCGAACTCGGACTGGCCGCGGCCGTCTCCAACTTTTGCCACGACTTTGCCGAAAAGACCGGAATCGAGGTCGACTTTCTGGCGGCCGGCATGAAGGACATTCGCCTTCCGCTGCTGGTCGGGATCTCTGCCTATCGATCGATCCAGGAAGCGATGAACAACGTCCGAAAACACGCCCGCGCCGGGCGGATCTCCGTTCGCCTGGTGCGGGCCTATCCAAATCTCATCGCGCGGGTGGAGGACGACGGCGTGGGCTTCGACGTCAAGGAGGGGATGAAGATCTCTTCGGCCGAAAAACGGATGGGGCTTTTCAGCATCCAGCAGCGGATGCGGCTCCTCGGCGGGGAGGTGACGATCCGTTCAACAAAGGGCGCCGGTACGCGGCTGTCGATCCGGCTGCCCCTGGAGGAATAGCGTCATGGAAACGAAGACGACGGTGATTTTCGTCGACGACCACCCGGTCTTTCGAAAGGGCCTGAAGGCGCTGGTGGCGGACCGCAAAAAATACGAGGTGGTCGGAGAGGCCGGCAGCGCCGAAGCCGGCCTGGAGCTGGCGATGAAGGTTCGGCCGAACATCGCCGTGGTCGATCTCTCCCTTCCGGACCGAAGCGGCATCGAGCTGATCCGGGAACTGGGCCAGCGGCTCCCGAACTGCCGGGCGCTGGTGGTCAGCGTCCACGCCAAAACCGACATCATCGCCGACGCATTCCAGGCCGGAGCCAGGGGGTACGTGGTCAAGGATTCCGCCGAGGCCAGCATTCTGGCCGCCCTCGACGCGGTCGCCCACGAGGAATACTACATGGACAGCGTGGTGTCGACTCAGGTGATCACCAACATCCTCCAGCGCCGGACGCGGGACATCCATTTGACCGACAGCCGATACGAAAGCCTCACCGCCCGTGAACAGGAGGTCATGGCGCTCCTGGCCCAGGGGCGAAGCGTTCGGGATATCGCCGAAAAACTCTGCATCAGCCAGAAGACCGTCGAAAACCACCGGTCCAACATCTACAGCAAGCTGGAAATTCACAGCTCCATCGACCTGGTGCGGTTTGCCGTACGGCTGGGGATCGTCGATGTGGAGCTGTGGAAGTAGTCCCGCCGAAAGTAGGTGTATGCGCCAAAGCCCCACCATCCGGCGGCGATGGACAAGGACACGGCTTGGATGGCCGTTGCCAGCAGCTTCCGGTCGAAGGCGGCGCCGGCGCCGAAGCCCTCCAGCAGTTCTTCGAGCCAGGCCACGATGACGTCGATGTGCGCCAGCATCTGGGCGGTGTCTGCCGTCACCAGCGCGACGCCCAGGAACACCAGGGCATACCCCCAGCGCCGCCCCCGCCAGAGCCCCACCGCCAGGGACGTGTAGAGAAAGAAATAGGCGAGGTGATAGCCGACCGCCGCTGCTCCGGTCCGAAACGCACCGAACAGCGGCACTTCGGCGCCCGGCGATGCGATTTCCGACAGGGCGCTCAGCAGGAACATAATCGCGGCCAGTCGGAAGGTCAGCCGACCCTTGCGTTTGATGCGCCCCTCTCCCTTTCCGGGCTTTTCTGCATCGAATCGATCCGGCACATCGGTCCTGCTGTGTTCCCCGGTCGATGTCATTTCCCACCTCCCTTCCCGGTGCATCGGATCGGTTCCAAATCACGCGAATTTGCGGTTCTCCAGCCGCCGGCGTTCCCCGTCGGCGCTGAAACTCCCCTTTCTACAGTTTACAGCAAGAACCGTGCCCCCTGTCGGGCCCAAGGGGCGGCCGTCGGCACCGATCCGGGAGGCGATACCGGCGGCGGGAAATTTTCCCATGAAAATGAGGCCTCCATCCCATGGACACGCCGGGTCGTTCGTGAAAGCCTATTTCACAAAGGCAGCCCCGGTATTGGTGGAAATCCTGTTATCGCTCCAGCGCCGCAAGGCATTGTCCTGCGGCCAGGCCTCTTTGCAAGGGCCCCGATGAAGAAAACGAAGACCTCTCCGCCGCCCTCGTTGAATGCCTGCGACCTGCTTCGGCTCATCCGAAGCTTCCAGCGCAGGGGAGGCGGCGTGGGCTGCTTCGGCATGTACAGCGGGCTGTGCGGATGCCGATCCTGCACTTGGGAGAAGTTCTGCATCGACTGGACCCGGCAGACCGGCGCTTCGCCGGAAGGGGAAAAACCCGATTTGGCACTGGGCCCCGGAAAAGGATGAACGATTTCGGCGTTCATCGCGGCCCGGACCAGGACAAGCCGGAGAGACACCATGAGCATCCAAAAACAGTACCTCAAGAGCAGGCCGGTGTGCAAGGTGACCTTCCGGATTGCCGAAGAGACCGGCCATTCGAGCCGCACGGCCCATCTGGTGGGGGAGTTTAACGACTGGTCGGTTTCAGCCCTCCCGATGCGGCGGCTCAAAAGCGGCGCGTTTACCGTCACCGTCGATCTGAAGAGGGGAGAGGAGTACCAGTTCCGGTACCTGTTGGACCATCACCGATGGGAAAACGAACCGGAGGCGGACCGGTTTGCCCCGTCCCCGTTCAGTGATGCCAGAAACTCGGTGGTCTGTCTGTAGCGATGGGCGGCAGGCGGTGAACCCGTCCCGTTCCACGGGAGCGGGGCGAGAGGGGAGGACGCCATGATCCAGGTCGTTTCTCACGCCAACGCCGAAGAGACGGCGGCTCCGGATAGAAGGAAAACCCCCCGGAGAGAGATCGCCGCTGCGGTGATCTTCGGTTGCTTCAACACCTCCGGCGCCCAGCGATTTTTCGCCGGCAGCATGCAGGACTGCACCGAGGACGGCATGCGGATCGAGTCGGACGCCGGGTTCAGGAAGGGCACCATTTTGTTGATTCGGATGCTGAGCTGCCCGTTTCATCTGCTGGCGCCGGAAATCAGCGAATCGCTCCGCACGGTGATGCTGGCCGAGGTCAAATGGCGGCAGACCTTGCAGGATGAGATGGGTACCCGTTACCGGATGGGCGTACGCTGCTTGTGAGACCACCGGGGGGGCGGTTTCACCGCAGCCGGTTCCCGGTTTCCCCGATTGCCCGTTGCAGGAGAGAGGCTGTGTCCGTTTCCAGTGCCGAAGAGCGCTCGGAGCGCGTCGCCCCCCGGATCCTGGTGGTCACCCCGGAGGTGGCCTTTCTGCCGGCCGGCATGGGAGCCGGCGCCGAGGCGGTGTCGGTTCGGGCCGGAACCCCGGCGGACCTGGTCGCCGCCCTGATCCGGGTGCTGGACGAGATGGGGGCCGATGTCCATGTGGCCGTGCCCAATTACCGGAACCTGTTCCGGTCGCGGGGGGCGGCCGCCGTCGGGGGATCGGTTGCCCGGATCGGTCCGATTCCCCGGGAGCGGGTCCACCTGGCCCAGGACCGCGCCTTTTTCTATCCGACCCGGCTCCAGGCCATTCCGGGATTCGAAACCGTCAAGATCTCCCTGGCGTTTCAGCGGGAGGTGCTCAACCGGATCATCCCCGAAGTCCGCCCGGACGTGGTGCACTGTTTTGACTGGATGACCGGTCTGATTCCGGCCATGACCCGGGAACTGGGGCTTCCCTGCCTCTATACCCTCACCAGCCTCAACACCGCCCGATTGACCCTGGCCGCCATCGAAGACCGGGGCATCGATGCCGCCGCGTTCTGGCGCAACTGCTACTATGGTCGAATGCCTGCCGGCTACGAAGAGACCAGGGAATCCAACCCCGCCGACATCCTGGTCAGTGCGGTCTTTGCCGCCCACTTCGTCAACACCCCCGGCAGGGCCTTTCTGGCCGAATTGCTGGCCGGGGGCTGTCCCGGGGTCGATCCGGTGCTGGTCGCCGAGCTGGCCGCCAAGGGCCGGGCCGGATGCCTGGCGGCCGTCGACCACGCCCCGGACCCGAGCTTCGATCCGGCATTGGACGGCGCGCTCTACCGCCGCTTCCAAGCGGAAGACCACGCCGTGGCAAAGCCCTTCAACAAACTGCATCTCCAGGAGCGGCTCGGCCTGCCCCTGGACTCGAAGGCACCGTTGTTTTTCTGGCCCACGCGCCTGGACGGGGACAGGGCCGGATGCCGCCTGGCACTGGAGGCGATCGGTCCGCTGATGAAGCGGTTCGCTGCCGATGGGCTGCAGCTCGTTTTCGTGGCCGACGGAGATCTTCACGACGTTCTGCGGAAAATCGCCGCCGACTGCGGTGCGCAGGACCGGCTGGCGGCGGCCGGCTTCGATCCACGGCTTCAGCGCCTCGCCTTCGGTGCGGCAGACGGCGTCCTGCTGCCGATTCAGGTGTCTCCCTGCGGCCTGTGCTGCCGGATCGCCCAGCGCTACGGCGCCCTGCCGGTGGGCTATGACGCGGGCGGAATCCGCGATGCCGTGACCCACCTGGATGCCGGCGCAAACAAGGGTAACGGGTTCGTCTTTCGCCATTTCGACAGGACGGGGTTGATGTGGGCCGTGGGAGAGGCGATGACCTTTTTCGCGCTCGCGCCGGCCGTCAGAACCCGGCAGGTGAAGCGGATCATGGCCGAAGCCCGGGCCGGTCCCGACGCCTTCGATACGGCCCGGCACTACATCGATCTTTACGGCCGCATGCTCAACCGCCCGATGACCCACCTGATCAAGACCCCGGTCGAGGCCGAAGAGGCCCGCTCTGCCGCCTGACCCCATCGATGGCAGCAGCCTCCGCCGGTGTCGACGAAAATCGGCTCCTTCGCCGGAGAACGTCCACCAAAGCCGGAACCGATCCGTCCCAATTTGGCCAAAACCAGAAGCGTCAGTTCCGGTTCGGATCGTGTCCGGGGGACGGGATGGCGCCGGCGGCAAAAAATCATTCTCCAATCAGCGCTTTTTCCGACCCCGGCGGGTTCGATTTGTTCACCGGAAGCCGCCGGGATCCGATTTCTCCCGCAAAATCCGAAGGAGCCGTCCCGGACCCTCCCGATATCGGCCGTTTCCCATGCCCCTTTGCGCCGTTTTTGCATGGCCGATCCGACTATGGCACCTGTTTTGCTTGTTGGATGGCAACAGTCGACTCTTCCGGGAGCGGACGCGTCGTCCCCGACCGTGAAGCCCGGCTGACAACCTCTGACAAGGAGAACGCCATGCAGATGGAAAACCGACCGAACACCGCCCTTTGCAAAAAGGTGGAGCCTGCCGCCTTGCCGGCAGGAGAAGAGGACGACCCTCCGGACTCTGCGGCCGGGCCGGCTGCGGCACCCTTTGCCCGGCCGGTGCATATTCCCCCGACAAGACCCTCCCTCAACGTGGTTCGCTCCCCCCGGGAGCGGATCGCCAAGACCACCGCGCAGACCCGGCAGTTCCGAAGTCGGTTCTACGCCGGCATTCCCGAAAAAATTTGGGGCGACTGGCGATGGCAGGTCCAGAACCGGATCCGGTCCCTGGCCCAGCTCGACCGGATGCTGGCGCTCTCCGAAGAGGAACGCAACGCCCTGGTCGATGCGGGCAAGCGGCTCCCGGTGGGGATCACGCCCTATTACATGAGCCTGCTGTCCGAGGACGACCCTTCCCAGCCGCTGCGGCGGTCGGTGGTTCCGACCATCTTCGAATCGGCGACAGGGCCCGGTGAGGCCGACGACCCGCTGGGAGAAGAACACCAAAGCCCGGTCCCGGGGCTGGTGCATCGATATCCGGATCGGGTGCTGCTGCTGGTGCTCGATTTTTGCTCCACCTATTGCCGCTACTGCACCCGCTCCCGAATGGTGGGCCGCGGTTCGCTGATTCCCAGCCGCGCGCGGCTGGAAAAGGCCATCGACTATATCCGCTCCACCCCGCAGATCCGCGACGTGCTTCTCTCCGGCGGGGATCCCCTCACCATGGCAGACGAGCGGCTGGAGTGGATCCTTTCCCGGCTGCGGCAGATTCCCCACGTGGAGATCATTCGCATCGGTACAAAGGTCCCGGCGGTTCTCCCCCAGCGCATCACGCCGAAACTGGTGCGGATGCTGCGCCGGTACCATCCGCTTTGGATGAGCCTGCACTTCACCCATCCGGACGAGTGCACCCCGGAAGCCGCCCGGGCCTGCGCGACCCTGGCCGATGCGGGCATCCCCCTCGGATCCCAGACGGTCCTTCTCAAGGGGGTCAACGACTCGGTGCCGGTCATGAAGTCCCTGGTCTGCAACCTGATGAAGATGCGGGTGCGGCCCTACTACCTGTATCAGTGCGACCCGATCAGCGGGTCGGCCCACTTTCGGACCTCCATCGAAACCGGGCTCGATATCATCCGCGGGCTGCGGGGGTTTACCAGCGGCTACGCGGTTCCGACCTACGTGGTGGACGCTCCGGGCGGCGGCGGCAAGATTCCCGTATGTCCCGAATCGGTGATCGGACGGGACGGGGGCGACCTGCTGCTCAAGAACTACCTGGGGGGCTGCTACCGCTACCCGGACAGCACACCGAAGTGCAGGTAGGGCTGCGGGCAGCCAGATTTATTTCTTTTCGTTTCGCGGAACGCGAAACCTTCCTAAAATCGCGGAAGCGATTTTATCGGGAGTGCGAATCATGCTCGTCGGATTGACATACGACCTGCGGTCGGAATATCTGGCCGCCGGATACGGAGAAGAAGAGACGGCCGAGTTCGACAAGGAAGAGACCGTCGGTGCCATCGAGGCGGCCCTGATCGAACTCGGCCACGACACCGAACGCATCGGTCATGCCAGGAGCCTGGTTGCCCACCTGGCCGCCGGACGCCGATGGGACCTGGTGTTCAACATCGCCGAGGGGCTCGACGGGATCGGCCGGGAGGCCCAGGTCCCGGCGGTACTCGACCTCTACGGGATTCCGTACACCTTTTCCGATCCGCTGGTCATGAGCCTGACCCTGCACAAGGCGATGACCAAACGGGTGGTGAGGGATGCGGGGATCGCCACCCCGGACTTTGCCGAGGTGGGCGACGACGGGAACCTTTCCGCCGTGGATTTCCCGCCGCCATATTTCGTCAAGCCCGTGGCCGAAGGAACCGGCAAAGGGGTGTCGGCAAAATCGATCGTCAATGGTGCGGAAGACCTCGCCGGCGTCTGTGCGGCGATCTGCTGTACATTCCGCCAGCCGGCCCTGGTGGAGCGGTATCTCTGCGGCCGGGAGTTTACGGTGGGAATCGTGGGCACCGGCAAAGAGGCCCGAGCGCTGGGGACCATCGAGGTCAGCCTGCGGCCGGAGGCCGAGCCGGGCGCCTATTCCTACGTCAACAAGGAGCGCTACCAGGAACTGGTGGAATACCGCCGGATCCGAGCCGAAGAAGATGCGGCGGTGGCCTGCGCCGAGACGCTGGCCCTGGCGGCGTGGCGGGTTCTCGGCTGCCGGGACGGCGGACGGATCGACGTCCGCTGCGATGGTAGCGGCGAGCCGCAGTTTCTGGAGGTCAACCCCCTGGCCGGTCTGAACCCCATCCATTCGGATTTGCCGATCATCTGCAGCCGCATCGGAATGAGCTACCGGGAGCTGATCGCACAGATCGTGGCATCGGCCTCGACGCGGGTTGAGGTCCGAAACGAACGGCTCAGGAGCTGCGCATGAAGATTGCCGTGGTTCACAACAGTATCGCCCCCGATGCTCCACCGGACGATCAGGATGTGCTCTTTCAGGCCGAAAGCGTCGCCGCCGCCGCCACCGCCCTGGGGCATCGGACGACCGTTTTCCCCTGCTCGCTGGATCTGGAGGCGGTCAAAGGCGGTCTTGCCGCTTTTGCACCGGACGTGGTCTTCAACCTGGTGGAAGCCCTCGACGGCAGCTGTCGCCTGCTTCCGCTGTTTCCCGCCCTGTGCGACCGTCTCGGGATGCCCTACACGGGGTCCTCTGCAACCGCCCTGTGGGTGACGACCCAGAAGGTCATGGCCAAGGAGCGCCTCGCGGCCGCCGGCATTCCGACACCGGCCTGGATCGGTCCGGTGCCGGCCGAGTCGTCTGCGGGCCGGGATGCAGCGGCTGCCCAAGCGGCAGCAAAGCGGACCTGGATCGTAAAGTCCCTCTGGGAACACGCCTCTTTCGGCCTGGGCGAAGACGCTCTGGTTTCAGGAACAGACGGGGATGCCGTCCGGCAGATCCTTTCCCGTCGGGCTTCGGCCCTGGGCGGGGCCTGTTTTGCCGAGGTCTTCGTGGATGGTCGGGAGTTCAATCTGTCGCTCCTTGAGACCGACGGTTTCCTCCGGGTCCTGCCGCCGGCCGAGATCGTGTTCGAAGGCTTCGGCCGGGACCGCCCGCGGATCGTCGACTACCGGGCCAAATGGGATACCGACTCCTACGAATACCGCCACACGCCCCGCCGGTTCGATTTTCCGGTGCAGGACCGCCCGCTGCTGCGGCGCCTCGAGGCTTTGGCCATCGATTGCTGGAACATATTCGGCCTGGCCGGATACGCCCGGGTCGATTTCCGGGTCGACGAAAAAAACCGGCCCTGGGTCCTGGAGGTCAACGCCAATCCCTGCCTCTCTCCGGATGCCGGCTTTGCCGCCGCGCTGTCGGAGGCGGGGATTCCCTATCAAGAGGCGGTGCAGTGCATCCTTGCATCCGCAACCCGAAGGGGTCACAATAAATTCGAAGCACGAAATTCGAAATCCGAAACAAATTTGAATGACAAAAATTCGAATGACCAAAACCCGAACCATAGGTGGGCTCCCCCAAAGGAATCCATATGCGGGAAACACGGAAAAGTGTCTGCTGCTGTTTAAAAAAGTTGCACATTCGAATTTCATAGTTGCCCTTCGACGTTGCTCAGGGTGGTGAGCTTGTCGAACCATTTCGAATTTCGATAGTCGAATTTCGAGTTTTGTTGCCCAATCCTGCCGGCATCTTCAAAGAGGCGATGCCTTACCTCCACACCGAACAGCTGCACGAGGAATTTTCTGTTGCTTCGCATTCGACGCATCTATGACGACGTTGTGCCCGCCAACCGGGCGCTGATCGAGCAGATCAAGGAACTGTTGCGAAGCCGATTTTCGCAGGTCCCGGCAGAGGAGATCGATTCGATCGGCGAAAAACTCCGCAACCCTTTCAAGCAGCGGTTCCGGACGATCCTGTTCGTGGCCGAAGGCGCCCGCCGACAGGTGCAGGGCTTTGCCATGCTGCTTCACGAGCCGCAGATCGGGTTCTGTTACCTGGACTGGATCGCCACCACCGCGGGCAGGACCGGCGGCGGGCTCGGCGGCGCCCTCTATGACCGGATCCGGATGCAATCGGCGGCCCTGGAAAGCCGGGGGCTCTTTTTCGAGTGCCTGCCGGACGAGGCCGATCTGTGCCCCGAAGCGACGCTGCTGAAAGAAAACCGGGCCCGACTCCGGTTCTACGAACGCTACGGCGCGCGGCCGATCGTCGGCACCGCATACGAGGCGCCGGTAAAGCCCGGCGACACCTGCATGCCCCATCTCGTATACGACGGGCTGGACATCGACCGGCCGCTTCGTCCCGCCTTTGCCCGCAAGGTGGTCCGGGCCATCCTGGAACGCAAATACGCCGACTACTGCCCGGCCCAATACGTGGAGCTGGTCGTGGGATCGTTCCGGGACAATCCAGTCAGGCTCCGGGACTTTCGGTACCTCAGGCCCGAATCGGTCAAGACCGCCGTGGAAAGCCGGAGCCCGGAACAGATCTGTCTGGTGGTCAACGACCGGCACCAGATCCACCACGTGCATGACCGCGGCTACGTGGAGTCACCGGCCCGGGTGGGGGTGATCCAGGCGGAGCTGGAAAAAAGCGGCCTGTTTGCGGCCGTCTCCCCCCGGCCCTTTGCCGACCGGCACCTGCATGCCGTGCACGATGCGGATTTTGTCGCCTACCTGCGCCGGGCTTGCGCCGACGTTCCGGAGAAAAAATCGCTCTACCCGTACGTGTTTCCCATTCGAAACAAAGCCCGGCCGCCCAAGGAGCCCTCGGTGCTGGCCGGCTATTACTGCATCGACACCTTCACCCCGATCAGTCAAAATGCGTATCCGGCGGCCCGGCGCGCCGCAGACTGCGCCCTGACCGCGGCCCGGGAGATCCTGGAAGGCCGGCGGATCGCCTACGCCCTTGTCCGGCCGCCGGGACACCACGCCGAGCGCAGATCGTTCGGGGGGTTTTGCTACTTCAACAACTGCGCCATTGCCGCCCATTATTTGAGCGCCCACGGAACGGTCGCCATCCTGGACATCGACTACCACCACGGAAACGGCCAGCAGGACATCTTCTACCGGCGCTCGGACGTCCTTACCGTCTCGATTCACGGCCACCCGCGGTTTGCCTATCCGTATTTTTCCGGCTTTGAAGAAGAAAAGGGAGAAGGGGAGGGCGAAGGGTACAACCTGAACCTGCCGATGCCCGAAAAGGTCGACGGCGAACGGTACCGGAAGACCCTGAAAAAAGCGATCGCACGGATCGAGGATTTCAACCCGCTGTTTCTGGTAACGGCCCTGGGGCTCGATCCGTCCAAAAACGACCCCACCGGCACCTGGTCCCTGACGGCAAAGGATTTTGAGCAAAACGGAAAGATGATCGGGGCCATGGGGTTTCCCACACTGGTGGTCCAGGAAGGCGGATACCGGACGCGGACGCTGGGGAGCAACGCCGTCCGGTTCTTCCAGGGGCTGGTTTCCGGCGCCCAGCACTGGACGGCGGGGCGCCGAGAACCGGAGCCCCGAATCCACGGCCTTGCGCTGCGGGACGCCGTTTCGGCGGACGACCCGGCCCGGATCCGCAAACTGGCTGCCGTCACCGGATTTTTCTCCGAGCAGGAGATCGCGGTGGCCGAAGAACTTGCGGCGGAACGATTGGCCAAGGGGGCGGGCAGCGGATATCATTTTCTCTTTTCGGAGCACTACGGCCGGCTGGCCGGATACGTCTGCTACGGGCCGGTTCCCTGCACCGCCGCAAGCTTCGATCTGTACTGGATTGCGGTGCACCCCGACTTTCAGCGGAAAGGGGTCGGCCGCATGCTCCTGGCCGAAGCCGAGAAGCGGATCAAAGAGGCCGGGGGCAGCCGGATGTATGTGGAAACCTCCCAGCGGGTCCAGTACGCCAGCACCCGTGCGTTTTACGAAGGGCTCGGCTACCGGATCGAAAGCGTGCTGCCCGACTTTTACGCACCGGGCGACGGAAAGGTCGTTTATCTGAAAACGTTCGACTGATAAATTCCCTTCCGCGAATTTATGAGAGACTGGTCTCTATCCCTGTCCCGTGCATGAACGAGTTTTCCATCGGGCTTCCGGCGGCCGAGCGGTTCCTCAACGACCCCGACTTCAAACGCCGGTTCCCGGAGGCCGGGGAAGATGTCAAGGTGATGGGCTGCCGGATCGAGGGCTTGCTCGAGGTCACGGCCGCCTTGGCTTTCGTTGACCGGTACGTGCCGGGAAGCTTTCCCGTATGCTGATCGGGATCCGTTTGCCGGCGGTGCGCCCGTCTATCGGGGCGGCCGCACGCTGAGCAGCGGAACCGGGCAGCGACGGAACATCTTCTCGGCGCACGAGCCCAGCACCACGTCGGCCAGGTTCGAGCGTCCCTTGGTCGCCATGACCAGCAGATCAGGGTTTCTTTCCTCGATCTCGGCCAGGATCTCAACAAAGGGGGTCCCGACGCGAAATATTGTCTCCGGGTCGAGGTCCGCACAATTCACGGCGTCGATCAGGTGGCGAAACCGCTCTTCCCGGGTCTTTCGCGTGCCGGAAAGGTACCGGTCCACGGAGTAGGCCGGAAACGCTGCGGCGACTTTATGGGCGTGATCCACATCGCGCTGGTTGACGACATTGATCAGCAGCAGGGCGGCGCCAAGGCTGCGGCAAAGCGTTGCGGCCGCCGCCAGTGCGGCGGCCGAGTGTTCGGAGAAGTCCACCGCCACCATGATGCGTTGGATTCGATCCACGGCTTTTCCCTTTCAGTGAACGATCCATATCGAATGGTCCCGGGCCAGATGAACCAGCTTCCGGACCACCCCGCCCAGCGGGAAGTCGGAATTGTCGGAGCGCCCCTTGCGGCCGGCGGAAATGATGCTGCACCCTTCTTCGGCGGCAAGGCGGACCAGCGTTTCCGAGCGGCTCGACCGATCCGGCAAAAACCGCATGCGAATCTGTCTGCGGGAAAATCCCCGCTGCTGCAGTATTTCTGCGGCCTTTTCAAACCGTTCGGCGCAGGCCTGCTTCATTGCGTGGCGGACGTTTTCCGGGACTTTTTCCGGGCTCCCCTCGATGGTGTCGAAGCTCATGTCTTTTCGCATGACGTGGGCGAGCACCAAGCGCTGGCAGGATCCTTGAATCGCGTCGCCGACGAACTCGACGGCGCGCATGGCGTTTTCAGAGCCGTCCATGGCGATCAGAATATTCCCGGAAAACGGCGCATTGCCGGATATCAGAAGGGGGATGAACGTGGCCGCCTCCAGCAGTTTGCTGGAGATGCTGCCAAGAATCAGGGAGGCCATTTTCGACATTCCGCGCCGGCGGATCACCAGGGCGTCGTAGCCCCTTGCGGCTTCGGCCAGAAGGTCGCGGGCGACGCCGACCTTCAGGTCCTCGATCCGGCTCTCGACGTGCGTTTCGGCAAAGCCGCTCCGGATCAGGGCGTTTCGGGCATGGGCCATCCACTCGCCGATCTTTCTCTTCTCCCGGGTTTGTCTTTGTTCGATGTCCCGGGCCGAAAACAGCGGTGTCGGATCCCGCTCTACCTCCAGAAGATATCCGGGAAAGCCGGTGAAGATATGGATCAGCGTGACGTCCAGTCCTTTAAGGGCGTCGATTTCGCCCAGGCGCCGCATGGTTTCCAAGCTGCGCTGGGAACCGTCCAGGGCGACGAGCACCCGGCGGATCTGTCTTGGGGCCGTCATCGTTTTCCGCCCTCCTTTCCGGGGCCGAAAACCGGACCTGCCGGGTCCGATTATTTTTCCCCGCCCATGCCGTGAAGCAGCGCCAGGCTCCGGCCCAAAAGGCTTCTCGAAGAGTCGATGGTCCGGTCGATCCGTTCCATCAGATGAATTTCGGCAAGATCCCGGGTCATCAGCGAGTGGTTGATCTGGATCTGCTCCCGGAGGTTGTCGATCTGGGCGATGGAGATCTCGAGGCTCTTGGTCCGGACCCCCATGAAATGTATTCTCCGCTCGGGCTTCAGATCCAAAAAAAGCGAGAGCTGGTCGTTTTCGTACTCGCAGATCGAGGAGATGGCCGTGATCGACAAGATCGTGGAAATCCAGAGGTTTTTCTGCTCGTCATAGTTGGCGCTGCTCCGTCCGCTGCTGTCCAGCTCCCGCTGGATGTCCTCGAAGCGGTTCAGGTCCCCGGACAGGGCCGACAGGATCTGCTGAATTTCCCGGCGGAATTGAGAAAAGCCGGCGTCCTCGCCCTGCGCCGGCGCAGGTGCCGGCAAAAGGAGCATGATCCCCAGAAACCATGACGCGAATCGAAATTTCATCCCGTTCTCCTGCGGTTGGCCCGCCCCCCGGCCGAGGGCCGTTGGCGGTCGGTATCCGGTTCTTTGAGAATCGCCGCCGAAGACCGATTTGATTTCCGCTCGGCGGCTGTGTAGAATACCTGAAATCGCAATCACGAATCGTGCCAATTCGACGGGGTGTCGGGATCGAGAGGGGAAAGGATGCACAGGATTTGCAGTGTTGCGGTGCTGGCGCTGATTGGGCTCACCTGGTTTCTGTCCGGGGTCGGCAAGCCCTGTCATGCCGCTCCTGCACCGAATGCGGAAACGGCGTTTGTCGAATTTCGGCAGCTGGCGGTCATGCCTTTTTTTGCGGGCAGCCGCCGACCGGCCGCCGACGAATCGGTGGACCGGACGCTGAGCTGCCCCGTAGGGGAACTGTGCGCCGATGCGTCGGAGATCGCCCCGGGTGCGGCCCGCTCCGTGGCCCGCATGGTGACGGACGACCTTCGCATGAAATTCGGTGCCCAGGTCGTCTCCCAGGAGCGCTCCCAGGACGCCTATGCCGAGGCGCTGATCGACGAGTCCTCTCAAACCCCCCGGCGTCTTGCCCAGGAGCTCGGCCGGAGGCTCGACGCCGACTATGTCGTGGTGGGAACGGTCTGGCGTTTTCGGGACCGGGGGCAGATGCCGGGCGTGCCCGACAGCCCCGCCTCGGTGGCCTTTGCCCTGTACCTGGTCGACGTGAAAACCGGCCGCCGCGTCTGGCGCGGCGTCTTTGACGAAACCCAGCGTCCGCTCACCGACAACCTGCTCCAGGCACGCCAATCCCTGAAAATGGGCGTCAAATGGCTATCCGCTCGGGAGCTTGCCCGTTTCGGCGTCCAACAGGTCATGAAGTCCTTTCCTTCCGAGGAGGATCTGCGCATACCGGTTCCGGTGCAATGAACACCGGGTGTCACCCGAAGCCGCAGGCAACCCCGGACGAACCGCTTTCCAATATCATGCCGGCATGATCACGGGGATCTGACAGACAGGAGATTGGATATCGCCAGTGCCATGCAATGCCGAGTGAAACAGGCCGGTTCTGCGCTCCTGTTCCTGTGGCTCTTTTTCCCCCTGACGGCCAACGCCGCAGCCCTGCCGGAAGCATTCGTCGTGCGGCAGGTGACGTTGCACGGGGTCGCGTCGGTGCCGGCCGCCGAGATTCGAAAGGCCCTTGCCGCCCGGCCCCGCCCGTTCTGGCGGCCGTGGGAGCCGGAAGAAACCCTGAACGCCCAAGACCTGAAAGACGATCAGGAGCGGATACGTCAGTTCTACCGGGCCCGCGGGTTCTACCATACCCGGATCGATGCCGAGGCCGAACCGACCGGGGACGAGGCGAAGAAGACCACCGGTGAATCAGGGGGCCCGCTTCCGGTGGTGCGGGTCGTCTTTTCGGTAAAAGAAGGCCCGCCGGTCACCATCTCCGAGGTCCGCGTAGACACCTTCTCGGCAGAGCCTTCCGAAGAAGAACTCCTGCATCAAGTTCCCCTGAAAAAGGGACAGATATTTACCGAGAGCGACTACCGGGCGGCCAAAAAAAGCCTGGAGCGCAGCTTCCAAAACCGGGGGTTTCCCTTTCCGAAGATCGAGGGGCGGGTCCGGGTCGATGTCCGGGAGAACCTGGCGCGGGTGGTCTTTACCGTGGATCCGGGACGGGCGCTCTGCTTCGGGGCCGTGAAGATCGTTCAGGAAGGGGCGACCGTCTCGGAAACAGTCGTCTTGCGGGCGCTTCGATTCAAAACCGGGGAGCCCTACAGCGCCTCGGCCGTGGAGCAGAGCCGGCGGAACCTCATCAACCTGGACGTGTTCCGTTCCGCCCTGATCCTGCCCGGCCAGCCGGAAGCAGATAACGACAGCCTGCCCATGGAGGTCCGGCTCCGGTCCAAGGAGCCCCGGCAGGTCGGATTCGGGATCGGCTACGGCAGTGAAGACGGACTCCGGCTCCGGGCCTCCTGGACCTACCGAAACGCGTTTTCCCGCGCCGGGCGCTTCACCTTCAGCGCCAGCAGGACCGACCTGATCCAAAATGTACAGGCCGAATATGGTCAGCCCTATTGGATCGACGCCAAGACCGATTTGCGGAGCCGCGCCGGATGGGAGCGGGAACTTTTCGATTCCTACACCAACCGCAAGCAGTTCCTCAATGCGGCCCTCGACCGCCGGCTCCCCAAAAACTGGACGGGAACCCTCGGATACGGCCTGGAGGACAACAAACTGGAGGAGGTCGACATCGCCGATCCGATCGAGCGGCTCGAGTTCATCCGCAACAACGAGTACCTGATCTCGTCGGTCAACATCGGCATCGGGCGCAAGCGGGTGGACAGCGAACTGTACCCGACCGCCGGGGAGGTGTTCACCCTGGCCTCGGAGCAGGCCTTTGCCGCCATCGGCTCGGAGCTGTCCTTTGTCAACCCCTCGGTGGAACTCAGAGCCTACCGGACCCCTTGGGGCCGGGTCACCTTCGGGGGCCGTCTGAAGCTGGAGAGCATTGCCGGCATCGGCGACACCGAGTTCATCCCGATCTTCAAGCGCCTTTTTCTGGGAGGGAGCAACACGGTCCGCGGCTATGGGTACCGGATGCTCGGACCGCTGGACGCCAACGGGGTGCCGGTCGGCGGAAAGAGCGCGGCCAACGCCAATATCGAGGCCCGCTTTCCGATCTACGGCAGTTTTTCGGGCGTCGTCTTTTTCGATGCCGGGATGGTGGATCCGGAGTCGTTCCACTTCGACACCGCAGCGATTCGGACCGCCTGCGGGGCGGGGTTCCGTTACGACAGCGTCATCGGGCCGCTGCGGGTGGAGTTCGGCTACAAGCTCAACCCGGAAGAAGAAAGCGCGCTTCCCCCCGGCGTCGAACCGGAAAGCCGGTGGCGCATCCACTTCAACGTCGGCCAGACGTTTTAAAAACATCGCCGATGATTATTCTTCAACCTGCTTGTGTGAAACTTCGCCCGATCTCACATAAAATCCTCCTAAATCCCCCTTTTTGAAAGGGGGGCTTTGTAGCCCGGGTTTTCGGGCAGCCAAGCAGCAGCCCGAAGCGCGCCCCCCTGGAAGGGGGGATTTTCCAGGCTGAAGACAACCCAACAAAACAACAACCGCTTTCCATCGGGATCGAAAGCAACAACAGGAAGACATGAGGCAGCGCAGGGATTCGATAGAACCGACCGGCAAAGAGGGGCGTTTCAAGCCGATCGCCCGCCGAATGCTGGCCCTGGCGGGCAAAGCGGCGCTGCTGCTGACCGCCGTGCTGCTTGTCGCCTCGGCGGCCCTGTGGGGGGTTCTGCAGCAGGAGGAGGTCCGCAACCGGATCCTTTCCGCTGCGCTTTCCCGGGTCTCGGACCAACTCTCCGGGCAGATCTCCGCCGGCGGCATCGAGGGCGACCTTCTGACCGGATTCCGGCTGAAACAGGTGACGGTCCGGGACAGGGAGGCGACGATCTTTTCCGCCGATGCCCTGGCCGTGCGCTACTGGCTTCCCACCCTGCTCGGGGGCCACTGGCTGATTCAATCGGTGACCCTGGAACACGGCGCCGCAGATCTGGTCCGGGGACCCGACGGCACCTGGAACTGGCAGCGGATTTTCCGGACCCCTTCCGAACCCTCCGGCAACACCTTTCCCCGCGAGCCGCCGGCGGTGTCGATCCGGCAGCTCCGGATCGTTGGCAGTGCGATCCGCGTGTCGGTCGCCGGAAGCGGAGCGGACCCCAGGCCCAGCGTCGCCATCCAGAATCTGGATCTCGAGGCGCGGCTGTCCATTGGAAACCGGGTCGCCCTGTCCCTG
>JASFPT010000036.1:0-21164 GCA_050115795.1 Desulfobacterales bacterium | reverse complement strand
AATTCGTCAAGCTCTGAATCGGGGCCGGCACGAGCCCCCCCAGCCGCAGGAAGCGGTTTTCCCCGGTTGCGTTGTTCACATCGATGATGGTGGCCTCCCCGAGAAGCCCGCCGAAGAAGGCGCTCTCCCCGGCCGCTTTGCCGGGTACCGGAATCAGCCGGCATGCCGTGGTCTTTCGGTTGATCACACCGATGGCCATCTCGTCTGCGATGATGCCGGCCAGGGTCTCGTCGGTGGTGTTTCCGGGAAGGGCCACCATGTCCAGTCCCACGGAGCAGACGGCGGTCAGGGCCTCCAGCTTTTCCAGGGAGAGATGGCCTGCGGCGGCGGCCTCGGCGATGTTCAAATCCTCGCTGACCGGAATGAAGGCACCGCTCAACCCTCCCACGTGGGAACTGGCAAAAGCGCCCCCCTTTTTCACCGCGTCGTTGAGCAGCGCCAGGGCGGCCGTGCTGCCCGGAACCCCGATGCTCGACAGCCCCAGGCTCTGGAAGATCTCCCCGACGCTGTCTCCCACGTGCGGGGTCGGCGCCAGGGAAAGGTCGGCCACGCCGAAGCGAATCTGAAGATTTTCCGCCACCTCCCGCCCGATCAGTTCTCCGACGCGGGTGACCTTGTAGGCGGTTTTTTTGATGATCGCCGAAATCTGGCCCAGGTCGAGCCTCGGATTGGCCTCCAGGGCCCGGTCGATCGCCTTTTTCACGACGCCCGGCCCGCTGACTCCTACGTTGATCACCGCATCGGCTTCTCCGATCCCCAGATACGCTCCGGCCATGAAAGGGATATCCTGGGGGATGTTGGCAAACACGCAAAGCTTCGCGCAGGCGATGCCGTCGCGGTCGGCCGAAAGCGCGGCCGCCTGTTTGATGATCCGACCCATGTGCAGCACGGCGTCCATGTTGATCCCGGCCTTGGTTGAGGCGACGTTGACCGACGCACAGACCCGGTCGGTTTCGGCCAGGGCCCTGGGAATCGCTTCGATCAAAGCGCGATCCCCCCGGGCGGTTCCTTTTTCCACCAGGGCGGAAAAACCGCCGATGAAGTCAACTTTCACCTCGGCGGCGACGGCATCCAGGGTTTTGGCCACCTGGACCAGTTCCTCTGACTTGAACGGCGCCGCCACGACCGCCACGGGGCTGACGGCAATCCGTTTGTTGACCACCGGGATGCCGTATTTGTCACCGATTCGGTCGCAGACCGTGACCAGGTTTTCGGCAAGGTGCTTGATTCGGAACCGGATGTTGTGTTTGAGACGCTCCAGATCGTGGCTGGCGCAGTCGAACAGGCTCACGCCCAGGGTAACGGTCCGGACATCGAGGTGCTCGTTTCGGAGCATCTCCAGCGTCGCCAGAATTTCTCGGTCGGTCAGCATGGTCTCACCAGGAAGGTTCGCCCCGCCTCAGGTCCGGGGCGGGCTGGGTGTCTGTTTCTGCGCTTAGAAGATCAGATCCGGTTCATCTCTTCGAAGATTTTTCGGTGCTGGATGTTCAGCGTCAGCGACAGCGCCTCGGCCTGCTGCCGCAGCTCGCGGTTCAGGGCCTGGCGGTCGATGTTTCGGGGAATGTCCACCTCGTAGATCATGATATTGTTTTCAGGGTCGTCCCCCCCTTTGAAAATCGCCTGCAAATTGGTGACATTCACCCCGTGCCGGGCGATGATCGCCGTGATGCGGGCCACGAGCCCCTTTTGATCCGGCCCCTGGGTGGTGATCACAAACGGTTCCGCATCGATCAGCGAGGGCAGGGGCTCTTTTTTCTCGACGCGCCGAAGCAGCACGTCGAGACCCAGCAGGTTGAGACCGGCGGCCAGCTCTTCCCGGAGGGTCTCCACGGGGGTCGTCGCTGGGATCGTCACGATGAAGGTGCCGGAAAACTGGGTCTGAAGGATGGTCTGACTGACCGCCTCGATGTTTCCGCCTTTTTCAAAAAGAATCCCGGAGACGGCGGCGATGATGCCCGGACGGTCGTGGCCGATCACCGATAGGATCAGTTTGGTCATAAGGGTTCCACCTCAAGAAAGGACGAACGTCGAACTCCCAACGTCGAACGTCTAATCCGGATAGGCCCAAAGACCGCGTTCGTCCGGTTGTTCATTCGATGTCGGACGTTGGACGTTCGGCGTTGGACGTTCAGGATTTTCATGCGCTGCCATGATTCCCGGTCTGTTGTCGGCCTCTTCATTTCCCGGGCCCGTCATAGAGGATGCCCCGATCCACCGACCTTGCATCCGCGGTTCCGGTCAGGATCATTGCCTGAATCAGTTCGCCGCGGATCTGGTCGATCAGGGCGCAAATCCCCTCTTTGAGCCCGCCGACCGCGGCCACGGAAAAGGGGCGGCCGATCATGACCGCGTCGGCTCCCAGCGCCAGCATCTTGAGTATGTCCGCGCCGCTGCGCACGCCGCCGTCGGCGAGCACGGCAATCCGCCCGGCGACGGCGTCGGCCACCGCTCCGAGGACCTCGGCCGTTCCCGGGGTGTGGTCCAGCACCCGGCCGCCGTGGTTGGAGACCACGATGGCGTCGGCTCCGATTTCCACAGCGATTCTGGCCTCTTCCGGGGTCATGATCCCTTTCAGAATCCATTTCATGTCGGTTTTGCGGATCACCGCCGAGAGGACCTCGGCAGGCCGGGGATAAACGGGTCTTCCCATCAGCCGCAGCGTGAACAGGCCGGCCGCATCCAGGTCCATTCCCACGATGCGGGCCCCGGCGTCGGCGGCCCTGGCAAGCTTTTCATTCAGCTCCCCGTCCTCCCAGGGTTTGATAAAGGGAATTCCCCATCCGTCCAGGGATCGGATCGCCGAAAACGCGTTCTCGTGGATAAAGTCCGGAACGCCGTCCCCGGTGCAGCCGATGATCCCCTTTTCCCGGCACCCCTCCAGCACGGCCCGGACGTAGTCGTTCTCTTCGATCTGCCCCCCCATGTTAAAAGAGACGCCTCCGATGGGCGCAGCCAGAAGCGGCAAAGAGAGTCTTTGCCCCAACAGTTCGACGGCCGTTTCCGGCTCTCCGACGCCGTGGATCACGCGCATGTTGAAGCGAAGGGCCGCCAGGGCTTGCACGTTGGCCGTAAAGGCGGATCCGGTTCCGATGCCGCCCATTCCCGGAACCTGGCCGGCGCAGGCCCGCCCGTCGCATATCGGGCACACACGGCAGTATCCCTTCATCCGTTTCCTGGCCCTTTGCCTGATCTCTTTCATCGAATCGCTCCCGAGGGCCCGGCGAGCATTTGCCGGGGCTTGTCAGCGTCACTTTTCGTGTGATAAGCATCTTTGATCCGGCGGTGCGCCGGTCGGCCGGACCCGCAGGGGCAGGCAAATCACAAGGAAACGGAAATGTCAAAGCAAAGAAGCCTTTCCGCCCTGATCCGGGAGCACAGGACACCGTTCTTGCTCATCCTGGTGGGGCTTTTTCTCATCGAACTGGAAATTTTTGCCTTGGCCGCCCTCAAGTCCGGGCGCCAGTCGTGGCTGCAGGTCATCGACAAACACGGGCAGGTGATCTACGAGACCGATGGGGAAAACCTGAGCGACTTCAACAGATACTACTTCGAAAAGACGTTCGGCCCCTTTGAAAACTATGAGGTCCGGCTCCAGACCGAAGACCGGCCGTTTCCCTTCAGGGCATGGTTCGTGGCCGCGGTCGGCATTCCGGTGGGCCTCATTCTTCTGTTCGGATTTCTGGTCAAGGCCTACGCCGCGCTCTTTCTGGAAGAAAGTGCGGCCCCGGCGGCCAGAACATCCGAGGAGTTGGCCTCGCAAGGTCGCCTGGAGCGGGTCTTGAACCGGATGGGTCGCTTCAACATCTTCACCATCGGGTTTCTGATTTTCCTGGCGGTGTTCGCGTACTGGGTCGTGCCCAACACCATCGCCTACATCGGCAAAGTGGGGGTCGAAACCCTGACGCGCTACAAATGGGTGGTGCTCGGCATCTGTGCCGCGTTTCTGGCCTTGGCGGTGTGGATCATCTACCTTCGCTATCTGTTGGCCAAAAAGAGCATCGAGGCCCGGGCCGAGGTCGAAAAGTACCGGCTCGCGTTGGAATACGACCAGACCCGCACGGCGGGTGCGCGCATCGAGTACGCGGGGGATGCAGGCACCCGGTCGCTGGTCTCCTGGCCGGGTTCGGAAAGCCGAAAGACCGAGCAAGAGGAACTCAAGAGTTGACTGGAATTGCCCTTTCGGACCGCCGCCGCCCCCTTCAGATCGCCACGACCCACAAGAATACCGATTTCGACGCCCTGGCCTCCACCTTCGCCGCGACGATTCTCTACCCGGGGACCGTCGCAGTGCTTCCCAGCAGCCTCAACCCGAACGTTCGCGCCTTTTTGTCGATCCACAAGGACCTGTTCCCGGTGCTCCGGTTCGAGGATGTCGAGCCAAACCGGGTGAACCGCCTGGTTGTGGTGGATGTCAACCGGTGGTCGAGACTCGGCAGGATCAAGGTCCTTCGGGAAAAAGAAGGGCTCGATATCCTTCTGTGGGATCACCACACCGGCGAAGGCGATATACCGGCCAGATGGCGCTGCCAAGAGGAGATGGGGGCCACCATCACCCTGATGATCCGGCACCTGAAGGCTGAAAACCGGCCGATCTCCCCGATTCAGGCCACCCTTTTCCTGGCCGGTCTGTACGAGGACACCGGCCACCTGACCTTTCCCTCCTGCAGGGCCGAAGACGCGTATGCCGCGGCCTTTCTGCTCGAAAACGAGGCCGATCTGAACATCATGAGCTCTTTTCTGCGGCCCGCCTATGGGGAAAAGCAGAAAGACATCCTGTTTCAAATGCTCCAGAAGGCCAAGCGATCCCGCATCAACGGATACGCGGTGAGCATCAACAAGATCGAGGTGAAGGGCCACGTGGACAGTCTGGCCCTGGTGGTACGGATGTATCGGGACATCGTCAACGTCGATGCCGCCTTCGGCGTCTTCGTTCTCAAGGACCGGGGGCATTGCATGGTCATCGGCCGCAGCGCGGCCGCCGGACTCGATGTGGGCATGATCATGCGAAGCCTGGGCGGCGGCGGGCACCCCGGTGCCGGATCGGCGATGCTGAAAAACGCGAAGCCCGAGGCGGTGGAGCAGATGATCCGCTCCCTGATCGAAGGGAACCAGCAGGCGTCGGTTCAGATCCACGACCTGATGTCGTTTCCCGTATTTTCCGTGCCCCAGGACGCAAGCATGGGAAAAGTGGCCGAAATTCTCAGAAAAAGAGGCTGTACCGGTCTTCCCGTGGTCGACGGGGATCGGCTGGTGGGCATGATCTCCCGACGGGATTTTGGCAAGATCAAAAAAGAAAGCCAGCTATCGGCGCCGGTGAAGGCCTTTATGAGCACCGATGTGAAGACCATCGAGCCGGGCATGAGCCCCATGGCCGCCGCCCGACTGATGGTCAAATACGACGTGGGCCGCCTCCCGGTGATGGAAGACGGCCGAATCATCGGCATCGTGACCCGGTCCGACACGATGCTCTACTTCTACGATCTGCTGCCCGATTAGAGCGCTTGTCAGAATACCATTGCCGGATGGTGCTGGTTCGACAACCTTCCGCCGCTCCCCCCAACCCCCGCGCCCTGCAAGCCGCTTGCTACCCCCCGCCGCCGGCCTTCAACCATTCGGCCAGGCGACGAAGGCCCTCATCGGTGCTCACCTCCGGAACATAGCCCAGATCCTGCCTGGCGGCGGTGATGTCGAACCAGTGGGCGGTGGATAGCTCCCGGGCCAGGAACCGGGTCATGGGCGGTTCGCCGTTGAGTCGGAAGATCCGGTAGATCGTTTCCAGGGCCCACCCCGCGGCCCGGGCGACCGGAACCGGCACCGATCCCTTGACCGGCCCTTTGCCCCCGGCCGCAAGGATCCGGTCCACCATTTCCCAGACCGGAATCGGGTCGTCCTGGCTGATGAAATAGACGTTGCCGGAAAGCTGGGGGGATTCGGCCAGTCGATCGGCTGCCCGGATGTGGGCGTCTGCGGCGTTGTCGACATAGACGGTGTCCACGAGGTTGTCGCCGCTGCCGATCCGCTTCAGCTTTTCGGCCCGGGCGAGGATTCTCGGCACCAGGTGATTGTCGCGGGGGCCCCAGATCAGATGGGGCCGGAGACTGATCGTCATCGGCGCTTTTTTTCGGCCTGCGGCGACCACCAGTTTTTCGGCCATGGCCTTGGTTTCCGGATAGGCGGCTTCGTAGCGGGCCGGGTAGGGGACCGATTCGTCCACCCCGGCCATGTCCGAGCCGTCGAACACCACGCTCGGCGAACTGGTGTAGACAAGGCGCGCCACCCGATGCTTCCGGCACCCGTTGAGCACGTTTTCGGTGCCGGTGACGTTTACCGCGGCGTATTGCGCGTAGGGGCCCGAGACGCCGGGTCGGGCCGCCACATGAAACACCACATCCCTGTCCCTGCAGGCGTCGGCGACCGCATCCGGATCCCGGATGTCGCCTGTGATCTGGTGGACCCCGATCTGCTCCAGTGCCGGATACCGGTGCCGCGATAAACTCACCACCGAATCCCCGCGGTTTCGCAGCCGCTCGCACACGGCAAAGCCCAGAAAGCCGCCGCCGCCGGTGACCAGAACACGTTCGGGTTGTCGTTGCATCTCTTTTTCCGTCGCCATCAGTCTGACCGCGGTCAATGCCGGGGATGAATGCCTAAAATGAGCTAAAATGCCTAGAATGGCTGAAGGCTTTTTCCCGCATAATTTTAGGCATTTTAGCTCATTTCAGGCACTTTGGGCATTTTCAGTCTTTTTCCCGCCCACACCGCGAGTTTTTCCCGGAATATCTTGGAATTGTGTCGGATGTCCACCGGGAAGGCGGGATGGAAGAGCAGCGTCTCGATCGTTTCGGTGAGAGGCGATTTGCGGGCCAGGTCGAGCAGTTCGGACCGGAGGGCGTCCCGGTTTTTTGTAGTTCGATGTTTTTTCACCTCGATGCAGATCACCGGGGTCTGTCGGCCGAAGGGGCCCACCCCGACCAGGGCGCTGCGGAAGACCGCCGGGTGGCGGTTGAAAATCGCCTCGCAGGGGATCGTAAACAACGTCCCGTGCACGGTGGTCACCCGGTGGCCCTTGCGCCCGCAAAACCAGATGCGGCCCTTTTCATCCTGCCAGCCCACATCCCCCATCCGGTGCCAGGCTGCCGTGCCCTGGCGAATCTTGGAGAGGGCATCGTCCCGGGGGCGATCGAAATAACCGCGGGTCACAACCGGTCCTTTGACGGCGATCTCACCGATCTCGCCGTCGGCAAGGCACAGGTTCTCGGACCACTCCGGGATCGGATCGTCGGTGATCCCGATGATCCGCACCGCCATACCGGGCAGGGGAGACCCCACACAGGTGCCCCGGCCCGTTTCGCTCAGCTTTCCGGTATCTGAAAGAATTTCCAGGCTTCCGATCGAGGAGACCGGCATTGCCTCGGTGGCCCCGTAGCCCGAGTGGACCTGGGCCTCGCCGGTGAGCAGCCGGGAAAACTGCGCCACATTGGACGGCAGGGTGGGGGCTCCTGCGGAAATCACCCGCCGAACCGAGGGCAGTCGGATCCCTTTGCGTTTTCCGAAGGCCCCGACGCGGTGAAGCAGCGCCGGGGATGCGAACATGTTCGTCACCCCCTGGTTTTCGACCGCTTCGATGATCTTGACCGGATCCACTTTGGCCGGACGGGTCGGGTCCATGTCCGGAATGACGGCGGTCATGCCCAGGGCCGGGGCAAACAGGGCAAACAGGGGGAAGGTGGGAAGATCGATCTCGCCGGGCTCGATGCCGAACCGCTCCCGTATGGCGTGAATCTGGGCGTCGAAAACGCCATGGGTGTAGACCACCCCTTTGGCCGGGCCGGTGCTGCCGGTGGTAAACAGAATCGCTGCAGTCTCGTCCCTGGCCGTGGGGGCCGCCGGATACGGTTTCCACTGTCGATCCATGAGCTCCGACAGGGTATAGCCCCCCCAGAACCAGCGCCTGCCCACCGTGACCCAGGTGTGGACGGTACGGAAAAAACGGGGTCGGATCGATCGCAGGACGTGGGCTTTCGGGATGCCGATGAACCCCTCGGGCCGGCTTTCGGCAAGGCAGGAGAGCATCCGGCCGATCCCCATGCCCGGGTCGACCATGACCGGAATCGCCCCCGTTTTGAACAGGGCAAAGGTCAGGGCGAAAAAATCGAGGCTGGGGCGCACCATCAGAATCGTTCGCACCCCCCGCCCGATGCCGACCTCGGAAAAGCCGTGGGCGATTCGGTCCGCTGCCCGGTCGAGCTGAGAAAAGGTCAGGTGGCTGTAGCAGACCCGGTTTGACCGGTCCCGACCGGCCGGCATCACCACCGCGCGGCGCCGGGGGTGGGCCTTGGCCATTTCGGTCAGGTGAGACGAGACGTTGACCCAGTCCTGGGGGATCTCTTCGGTTGGGGAGACGGTCATGATGTCGTCATATCCGCAGATTCGGTTCGCTGCAGGAAAGCCAGGGCCCTTTGGAGCACCGCAGACGGTTCGTCCTCCAGCAAATAGTGGCCGGCCTCGTCGAAGCGATGCACCTCTGCCCCCGGAAACCGGCGGTGCCATTCGGCCAGGTAATCGGCATCAAAGACAAAGTCGTTCATCGCCCAGCAGATCAGCATCGGTTTGTCCGCAAGCCGACCGAGCTGGTCTGCGGTGCTGCTCAGGATGTCGAATCCGGGGTCTCCGGCGGTCAGCGGGATGTCCTGGACGAATCGAAGCGTTGCCCACCGGTTTTTCCATGAATTGTAGGGTGCCAGCAGGCCGGTGCGGACATCGGGGGGGAGCGGCTTTTTCGGCGCCATGAACAGGGCTCCCCGGGCAAATGCATTGAGCCCCAGAACCAGCAGCTTTGTCAACACCGACGGTCCGCTTCGAATCAGGAAAAGGCGCCTGGGAATCTTCTTTCCGGCCGGCGGTGGAAAGGCCGCCGTGTTGAAAAGCACGATCCGGGCGACCCGCTGCGGGTGGTTCACCGCCCACGCCATGCCGATCATGCCTCCCCAGTCGTGGAGGATCAGGGTGAGGGGCCGGTCCGGTTCGAGTCGGTCGAGGAAGGCGGTCAGATCCGACACGCGGCTTTCGAGCCGATAGTCGTACCGGTCCGGGGCCGGTTTTTCCGAAAGGCCGCAGCCGATGTGATCGGGCACCAGGGTCCGATACCCGCCGCACAGCCCATTTACCAGGGAGCGATAGTAAAACGACCAGGTGGGATTGCCGTGGAGCATGACCACCGGCGGGCCGGCCCCCTCGTCCAGGTAATGGAGACGGTGGCCGCCCACTTCCATGAAGTGGGATTCAAACGGATACAGATGGCGGAAAGGGGTTATATCAAAGGTATCGTTAATATTCATTATATTATATAATTACAAAACTTTATATTTGTTATCCTAAAGTGACGATTCATAAACCAGCCGCACCCCGAAATTCTCCATCCGGTAGATGGCCATCCCATCCACCCGAAGAAGCCCGTCGGCCATCAGCAGGGGTTCGGGGGCCTCTTCGATCCGGGTGACCACGGCCTCGACCCCGATCTTTTTATTGGCCGGGAGAATCTGCCCCCGGTAGGTCCAGCGGTGGTTTTCTCCCAAAGCGGGCGCGAAGCGCAGGGTTTTGGCCCGCGCGCCGAGGCGCCGGAGGGCGGCAAACTTGAGCACCTGGAGAAACGATTCGAGCCCCAGCGATCCGGGGCACACCGGGTCCTGGAAAAAATGGGCGGCAAAGAACCACTCCTTCGGGTCGACGGCCTTTTCGCCCTGGACGTAGCCGAGGCCGTGGGGCCCTCCATCGGGGACAAAGAGCCCGATGCGGTCGATCATCAACAGGGCTTTTGCCGGAAGTGCCGGTCCGTCTGCCGGGGCCCGATTCGGATCTTCCGGGAAAAAAGGCGCCACCGGCTCCAGATCGAATGGCTCCCCCCGGTGCCGTTCGGCCTCGTCGGGATTGTGGGCGAATCGTTCGGCATCCCGGATCCCGACCTGACGGGCCAGCGCCGCTTTGGTGAAAAATCCGAAGTGGGTCGATCCTTCGTAGACCGGCTGTCCGTCTTCGGTCAGCACCGCCATGCGGTAGTCTTGAATGATCATGTCCGCGGCGACATTGACCCGGGTAAGCCGGCAACGGGCGGTCAGCACCTGGGGCGATGGTCCGACGTCCCGGAGCTGTACGGCCTCGCCGCCCAGGTTTCGGAACCGGAGGGGCTTTTCCGAGGTCAGGGAGGAGCCGACATAGGCGGCGGTAAAGCCGCAGACCTGGAGCGCTGCTTCCTGCAGCACGCAATAGGGCAGGGATGCGGTTCGGTTCGCCGCAAAATACCAGGCATCGGGGTCCACGGAAAATTCGGCCTCCACCCATCCTCCCGGGGCCATGACCTGAGCGGGCGGCTCCACCCGAACCACCCGGTCGATGAAGGAATACGGCGGAGACGGCAATCGCGCGAGAAAGCGGCCTTCGTCGAAAGGAGCATAGCGCGGACCGAACGCCTCCGACGGCCGGCCCCGGGCATAGGCCATGATCTGGTCCCGGGAGAACACGGCCCGACGGCCGCCGGCCGGGGGGCGAAGCTCGCTTTTCCCCGGCGCTCTGCCGGCATTCGGAGCCGGGTCGGCCTGCTTGCCGCGGTGGCGCTTCCAGAAGGCTTCGATCCGTTCACGGGTAAGACCGGTCACCTGCATCGACATGTCCCGAAACGTCACGATCCGTCGACCGTCGGCCACCATGAGGGCGTCTGCGAGGGCAACCGGATGCGGGTCGAACCCCAGCTTCCGAATCTCCACCTGGTATAGCACCGACCGGGTCCTGGGCGTCACCGGCCCCCGGCATTTGAGAACGCTTTTGACGCCGGGCTTCGGTTCGTATGCGACGGCGGCATCGTCGGTGAACCACCCCAACCGCTGGAGGAACACCCGCAGGGTGTGGGCGCAGCATTCGTACATCAAGGTGCCGGGCATCACCATGTCGTCGACGAAATGGCATGTCAAGAACCAGGCATCCGGACGGACGTCGGCTTCGGCGCGGATGAGGCCCAACCCGTATCGGCCGCCGGACGGATCGATCTCGACGACCCGGTCGATCAGGTGCATCCGGCCGCCGGGAAGTCGCAGGGGCTCGGGAACCGTCACCCCGGCAAAAAGGTCTCCGAAACAGCGCCGGGCGTCTCCGTTCCGAAGGGCGGACAGCGCCTCGTCGTGGTAGCTTTCCCGGCCCATGGGAACCGGCGGCGTCCACTCGGGGGGAGGCGCTCCGGTTTCCGGCCGGTTTTCATCTTCGCCGGGCAGGATGCCGCCGGATTTTTCCACCTCTTCGGGGGAGAAAAACCCGGCACAGCCGTCGATCATCGTGATCAGCGGGCGGCCGTCGATAAATCCGTCGAAGTGAAAGAAAAACAGCCAGGTGTCGCCCTGGCGGACGAATTTTTCGATTTCGATTTCGTAGCGGATCGTTTCACCCGGCTGCGGCAGTCCCCGGTGAAAGAAGACGGTGGCATCCAGGAGCCGGTAGGCCCGCTCTCCTTTGACCTTTCGGTCGATCCCCAGATAGCTGCACAAAAACAGGTCCGCCTGGCCCGCCTCCACCGATATGCACACCGGAGCCCGGCCGCCGTCCAGATACCACGCGCCGGGAAGCACGTCGTGCTCGGTCACCACCCGTCCCGAAGAAAGGGAGCCTTTTTCCCCCTCCACGGACAGGATCCGGTCCACCAGCATCAGCGGTTCGTCCGGAAGCCGCACACGGACCCGGTAATGGTCGACTTCGGCAAATTCGGGGCCCAGCACCCTGGCCACCGAACCCACCGCAAATTCCATGCAAAGATCCCTGTCGTAGGCAGGCGATTTTGCAGACGGCGTTCGAGAAACTGCCGTTTCAGGGTCCCGGTGCGCCTCGCCGGTCGCCTCGATCAGCCGTTTCTGCAGATCCAAAGTCTCGGTATAGGCTCGGTTCAGGGCTTTGGAAAACGCCAGAAATTTTTCATGGGCCCGCGAAACGGCATCGGAGCCTCCGACAAGCAGCGACGCCAGGCCGGTTTCTGTCTCCTGAGCGCCGACGCCCGGATGTCGGGCGGATTTTACCGGTTCCGATTCCGGTACGCGGCGGCCATTTGCCCCGACCGGCTCCGTTCGGCCTGCAGCGGCCGGCGGGCCGGCAACGGTGATCGGGTCTCCGCCCACGGGAAGCGCAATCGCGCGGCCGCCGCTTTCTTGCCGGGCGGTTGGGGGCGACGCGATGGTGCGCATCTTCTCCGGCGCTTCTTCCAATACCACGTGGACGCAGTTGCCATCGAAACTGGAAACGGCAACGCAGGCGCTTCGCAAAGCGCCGGAGGACGGCGCCGCCCAGGGCAGAGGGTCTCCATCTCTTTCAGCAGGAAGGCGGCGCTGAAAAAGAGCGGCGGTGGCCCGGACCAGGCTGGCCATGCCCGAAGCCGCGCCGGGGCTTCCGACCACCGATTCGATGCGTGATGGCGTCGGCAGCGGGGCAAGCTCGGTCTGCGGCAAAGCGGCGCCGGCGACCTCAAGAAGGCCGATATCCTCCTTGCTGGCGCCGGCCTGCGCCAGGGACAGGGACAGGGATCGGTTCCATGCGGTCGGATCGGTTTCAGCTGTAAAACCGCCGGTGGCGGCCGATGTCCCGGTTCCTCTGAGCACCGCATAGATCCGGTCGCCGTCTGCCACCGCATCGTCGAGGCGTTTGCATACCACAGCGGCGGCGCCGTCACCGGGACGAACCGACGGGTCCAGGGCCGACGCGATCCACGCGGCCCGGACATCTCCGGCAAAGTCCACCGCCCCGACGAGCATCAGCTCGACCTCCCCCTGTGACAGCGCCCGGGCGGCGATTTCAAGGGCTCGGAGACCGGACGCGGGGCCGTCCGAAACGGTAAAGCTCGGGCCGCCGAAAACAAATTCCCGGGCGATGCGACTGCCGATAAGCCCTGCCAGGGCGCCCAGGGTGCGGTTTGCGTTGAGTGGGGCGGAAAAGGCGTCTTTGACCCCGGAAAACCATCGGGCAAACGGCTCGGTTTCCAGGGAAAGCCCCATCGTCTCGGCCCAGCGGGACGAAGCGGCGTCCAGGTGCCAGCGGTATTGGAAATTGGTCGCCTCGTAGTCGAAATCGATGCCGACGACCGCCCCGCAGCCGGTGCGTTCCGGGCCGACTTCAAGACCGGCATCGGCCAGGGCCCGGCCGGCCACCTGGAGCATGAGCAGGTGCTGGGGCAAAATGTCGGGCAGTTCACTGGGCGGGATTCGAAACTCCCCGATGCCAATTGAAATTTCATCCATGAAGGCCCCGGCAAAGGCCCTGCGGGAAAACGCTTCCGGCAGGCAGGCGTCGATCCCTTTCCATCGCTGGGCCGGGCGGTCCCGCGTCGCATCGGTGCCGGACATCGCGGTGTTCACGAAGCAGGTGGTGTCGCTGAAGCCGCCGAAAGCGGCGGCCATGCCGACGATGGCAATGGGTGTCTGTATGGTGCTTGCGGAATCCCCGATTTCAGGGGCTGAATTCCGGGCGCGCTTTTCATTGCCGAGCCATTCCTCCAGAAGCAGATGCGCGTTGATGCCGCCGAAACCGAAGGCGCTGACCGCGGCCCGACGGGGAACCGCGGCATCGCGCCGGGGCCAGGGGACGGCTTCGGTCTGGACCCGAAACGGACTTCCGGAAAGGGGGCTGTTCGGCGGTGCTTCGGTGTAATGCAGGGAGGGGGGAAGGGTTTTGCGCTCCATGGCCAGCAGGGTCTTGATCATCCCGGCGGCACCGGCGGCCACCAGAAGATGGCCGGTAACGGTCTTCACCGATCCAATGGGGCAGACCCCCGGGGCGGCATCGAGGCCGGACCAGAGGCGGACGAGGCTTTCGGCTTCGGTTCGGTCCCCCACCGGCGTGCCGGCGCCGTGGCATTCGATCAGGTCGACCTGATCCGGGCGCCAGCCGGCTTGCGCATAGGCGGCGGTCATGGCCCGGAGTTGCCCTTCGCTGTCCGGGGCCAGCAGATTGCCGCGCATGTCGTTGGACAGGCCGATTCCCCGGATGACCCCCCGGATTCGGTCGCCCTGCCGCAGGGCATCGTCGAGGCGTTTGAGTACGACTATGCCGCATCCTTCCCCCACGACCAGGCCGTCTGCAGCGACGTCGAAAGCGGCGCATCGGCCGGAAGGCGAGAGCGCCCGGAGCTGGGAAAAGCCGATCTGGGTGTAGAGACAGTCCGGCCGGGAGACGCCGCCGGCCAGAATGACGTCGGACCGACCCGCTCGCAAATCGTCGCAGGCCAGCTTCACGGCGTAAAGAGACGATGCGCAGGCGGCATCCAGGGTGAAACAGACCCCGCCCAGGCCGAGTTCGCGTGCGATGATCGCGGCCGGAAGGCCGGTGACCCGGGCGGCGGCGGCCAAATCCCGGCTGGCATCGATCCGTTGGTGGGAGGAAAAAAGCGCCTGTTCCAGGTGGACGTCGAACAGGTCGCGGCAAAGCCTGGAAGAGGCGTCGGTCGGCAGGGCGATGGCGGCCAGGATGACGCCGGCCCGGGACGGATCGGTTTGATCCGCGGCGAATGAGGACCAGGCCGCTTTTCCCGCAGCAAGGGCCAGATGGTATAGCGGATCCAGGCGTCGAACGATATCGGCCCCCAGCCGGCAGGCATCCGGTTCGAACGGCAGTTCCCGGATCAGCCCGGCGCGGGTGGAAACGGCCCGGTCGGGCGCCGCGGCGGCAGATCGCACGCGGTTCGGGGAAAGGATCCAGCGCTCCCGGGGAACCTCGGCAATCCCCGATTCTTTCTCCACGATGTTTCGCCAGAAGCGATCCGGGTCGGGGGCTCCGGGAAATATGCCGGAAAAACCGACGACGGCAATCGGTTCGGGTTCACAGCGGGGCGACATCGATCCGCCCCAGGAATCGTCGCCGGCATCCGGCGGGGTTGCCTTCTATGTCGTCATGATGTGTCATATGGATGCATGCACCTTTTACGGCTGCGTCAAAGAATCTTCTTATAGCGGACAACCCGTCGGAAACGCAAGAAAAGGTGGCGGTCGCCGCATTAAAGCGACCGGAATACCTGCAGCAGGGATGACACCCAATCCAGAAAACGGTCAAACGGATCATTTTCGAATCGAGCCGGTCGGCAGGGGGAAAGCGCCGGTAAGGGGTTGTCTTCGATCGAAACGGAAAGCCGGGATCCTGCTTGGCCCCTCTGTGTCACGTTGTCTTTGTCCGGTCCGGGGGCAAGCCCCGGTTCAGGCGCCGGAACGGGGCCAGGCGGTTCGTTTGGGGAGCGATGTGCGTCATCCTGCGTCGCGTCGACTCCGGCGAATCGATCCGCGATCCATCGATCCACACGCGCCCGGATCTCGGGTCGAAGCCGCCCGTAGTGCAGCAGGGCGGCGTCGGCTCGGATCGATTTCCCCGCAGCCAGATGAATTTGCTCGCGGATCGCCTCCTTGCAGGCGGCTGCCAGCTTCTGCGGGTCGAGGGATCGGTTCTGGAATATCGCGCTTAGCGATGCCAGGCAGGATTCTCGCATGACCTTGTCGTTCCGTGGCTCCGGTGACCGGGTTGAGCCGGCTTTTGGGGCGTTTACTTGCCTGAAATCGAATGGAATGTCAACGACCGAATCACCCCGGAAAACCTTGACAGAAAGTCGGAATTCGCTTACTGATGCAGGCTTGTCGGATCCCCGGAATCGAGATCCGCCATCGCTTTCCGGAAGATGGACCGGCAGGCGGATGCACCCCTTGGGCGAAAAGGACTGAACAGATGAACGATTCATTTTCAATCGATGGACAAGACAGCGGCAGCATCCGGGAGATGCTCCGCGGGTCCGGATACGCCGACCGTGCCATCGACTATTACCTGGAAAAGAAAAACATGGGAAGTCTCCCGGACGCGGACCAGGTCTCCGAACTGACGGGGCACTGCGGAGACACCATGAAGGTCTACCTGAAAGTGGCCGACGGCCGCATCAAAGACGTTCGCTACCAGGTCCTCGGGTGTCCGGGCGCCATCGCTTCGGCCATGGCCGCGGTGGAGTTGGTCCGGGGAAAAACCCTGGCGGAGGCAAAACGGCTCAAGGATGCCGACATTTTCAAGGAAATCGTTGATCTTCCCGATCAGAAGCAGCATTGCATCCGGCTGTCGGTAAAGGCGCTGCAAAAGACCATCGACGATTATATCGGGAAAAACGGCGACCCATCATAACCGGGCGGGTATTGCCGACCCCCGCAAACGCTGCGGCGAAAACACCCCGCATCATGAACCGGCCGACGGGTCGAATCGGGGCCTGCCCCGGCGCCTGGCGCCGACACAGACCCCGCCGGTCCGCCTTGACCCTCGGCCATCAGAAATCCAACCCATCGCCCCATGGCCTATAACCAGGAACAGCTGGAAACCCTGAGAATCGTGAGACGTTATCTGGCGTCCATTTCCCGGGCGGAGATGGCCGGGCTGAGGGCACAGGTCGACCAATACCTTCGATTTCGAAGGTCGCTGGAGGCCTTTTTAGCGGAACACTTCAACCGAATCTGCACCGACGCCTGCTTTCGCAGCCGACGGAGCGCGTGCTGCACCCGGGAAGGAATCGTCGTCTACTTCGGCGATGTGGTCGTCAACGCCCTGGAATCCTCCCCGGCGCAACTCGAGGCCATGGAGCGGGCACTGGGGGCTGAAAACCAGGGGTACAAATGCGTTTTTTTGTCGAGCAGCGGATGTCTCTGGCAGGTAAGACCCATCGTCTGCGCCATGTTCCTTTGCGATTCCGCCCTGAAACAGGCGTTGGAAAAGAATCCGGAGGCTGCTGTTCGATGGGAGGCTTTTGAAGCCCGTCGAAAAGACTTCACCTGGCCGGACAAGACGGTGCTTTTCGACGAGCTGGAAAAGCGCTTCATCCGGGCGGGGCTCCGATCCCCGCTGATGTATCTGAACACCAGCCCCGGCCTGTTGAGGGTCAAGAAAAAGGCGGGGATTCTCCCCGACCGCTGAACAGGGGGCCGCGACGGCGCCGGCCGCAGAGAGGCGGCGCACCGCCGGCTCCTTTTTCGCGGCGGTCGTCTTCTGCCCCACGATCCGCGCCATGCCCCTTATCTCGGGCGCGTTTCCCCATGCCCGGCCGTTGACGGCGGGTCGGCCTTGTTGCTAATTCCAGGACAAGCGGCAGTTCAGATGCGGCCCGGGGGCCGGATGCGCTTCGGGCAGAAGACGAATATGACAGAAGGACCGAAAAAGACAGAGGAAAAGCCCCGGAAGCCGGAAAAGAGGCGATCCGTCTCGGAAAGTGTTCGCAGACAGGAAATCAAGGTCGTCGAGCTGGGCGTGACCGAAGACGAAAAGGCGCTGATGGAAGAGATCTCCGTCCAGATCGACAATCTGGCCGGGGCAAAAGACGCACGGCCCGCGGAACCGGCACATCCGAAAGCCGCTGCGGATCCAGCGAAAAACCGCCATAGGACCGACGAACGGCCGCAACCAAAAACAGCCTCACCTCCGCCGGCAAAGGCGCCCGCCGCCCGCCGGCGGCAGGCCGCCTCATCCGCCGGGAAGGAAGCAGCCGGCAACGGCAATGCGGCCGAGGCCCTCTCGGCGCGGCAAAAACTGGATGAGGCGCGCAGACGCTCTGCCCAGGCGGCGCGCAGGGCCCGGCGGAAAAAGAGCGGAAAAAAGGCGGCGGTTTTTATTGTTGCCGGTGCGGTGATCCTGGTGCTGGGCGCGGTTGGCGCCTATACCGTCTTCAAACCCGGGCCCCGACCCGAACCCCAGAAACCGATCAAATTTTCGGTCGAAAACGTGCCGGGGATCAAGATCGAAACACCTGCCGCCGCAGAGCCGGACAAAGTCACCGCCCCGGGCGAAGGGTCGGTTCCTGTTGCCCCAACCGAGCGTGCGCCGGCCCCGCTACCTCCCGTGGAAAAACCGGCCTCGGTGCCGGCGACTCCTGGAAAAGGGGCGGTGCACGAAAAGATGCAGTCTGAAATCAACGCCTTTCTGGTTTCATGGGTAGCCGCCTGGGAGGCATCGGCCGGGCCAAACGGCCGGATCGACCCCTACATCGCACATTTCTCAAGGTATTTCCGGGACGGCGCGATGGACCTCGCCGACTGGAGGGCGGACAAAGCCGTTAAAAACCGACGAAAGAAATGGATCCGAATCGATATCCGAAACGTGCGAATCTTTGAACCGGGAGCCGACGGAACGGTGCGGGTGCGGTTTTTGCAAAATTACGAATCCGCCAACTACCGGGACAGCACCGAAAAAACCCTCGTCCTGGACCGGGAAGGCGGGCAATGGAAAATCATCGGCTTCGGCGGGGAGTCCGACAACCGCTGAAGCCCGGGAGCTTTCGTGAAACGTCTGCTGGTTACCGGCGCCGGGGGGTTTCTGGGCTGGCAGGCCTGCCGGCTGGCCGCTGCCCATTGGCAGGTTTTCGGTCTTTGCCGGCGCCCCGCGCCTCTGCCCGACGGATGCGAGCCCATCGGCTGCGACCTGACGCATGTGGACGATGTGGACGCCCTGTTTTCCGAATTGCGGCCGGACGCGGTCATTCACACCGCAGCGGCCGCCGATCCGAACTTTTGCGAAACCCACCCGGATCAAACCGAACCGATCAATGTCCATGTGCCGGTCTGGCTGGCAGGTCGTTGCGCCCGGGAAAAGATACCGCTGCTGTTCACCTCCTCGGATCTGGTCTTCGATGGAACCCGTCCGCCCTATTCGGAGTCCGATCCGGTTGCACCGGTCAACGTCTACGGGGCGCAAAAAGCCAGGGCCGAGGCGGCGGTGCTTTCTGTGTGGCCCGGGGCCCTGATCTGCCGGATGCCCCTGCTCTTTGGCTGGAGCGGGTCGGTGCATGCAGCCTTTGACCGGGAAATGATCCTTGCCATCGAGCAGGGCCGCCCCCTTCGGCTTTTCACCGACGAGTTTCGGACGCCGGTCGACGTCCAAAGCGCCGCAGCCGGGCTTCTGCTCCTGCTGCAGAAGGCGTCGGGAATTTTTCATCTGGGAGGAGCGGAGCGGATCTCCCGCTTTGAACTGGGCGTGCGCATCGCCGGCATCCTCGGCGCATCGCCCCAATCGCTGATACCCGCCTTGCAGCAAGGGGTTTCCATGGCCGCCGCCCGCCCCGCCGATGTCTCACTGGTCAACCGAAAAGCCCGGCGACTGGGATACGATCCGCCGCCGCTCGACGACGCGATCCGGGAGGCGGTGGCCCATGCAAGGGCAACCGCGGCCGCCTCGGAGGTTCGAGTGCCGAAGCCGCAGCGCCGATCCGGCCATTGATTGCACAAACCCAGCAGGGGATCGGATCGGACCGGCACCGGCCCTCGCGGTGCGGCGCAGTTTGTCCGGGCCCAGGGATTTGCTTGACACCCACCGGCTTTCCATCTAAATTTTGCATCTTTTGGACCCATCGTCGCCTGGAGGAATTTCTGAATGAACTACAAGAAGACGCTCAATCTGCCGAAAACCGACTTTCCCATGAAGGCGAGCCTCGTTCAGCGGGAACCGGAGCAGCTTCAGCAATGGGAGCAGTCCGATCTGTACGGAAAAATCCGCAAAAACAGCAAAGGAAAAACCCCGTTCATTCTGCATGACGGTCCTCCCTATGCCAACGGCCACATCCACATGGGCACCGCCCTGAACAAGGTGCTCAAGGACATCGTGGTCAAATCCCGGCAGATGATGGGCTTCGACGCGGTCTACGTCCCCGGCTGGGACTGCCACGGGCTTCCGGTGGAGCACAACGTGGAAAAGGAGCTCGGCGAACGGAAACAGGAGATGAGCCAGGCCGACATCCGCCGCCAGTGCCGGGCCTATGCGGAAAAGTTTCTCGACATCCAGCGGGAGGAGTTCAAGCGTCTGGGCGTTTTCGGGCAGTGGGACGATCCCTACCTGACGATGAACTACATCTACGAGGCCACCATCGCCCGGGAGTGCGGGAAATTCGCTCTCGGGGGAAACCTGTTTCGGAGCAAAAAGCCGATCTACTGGTGCTGCACCTGTCAGACCGCGCTGGCTGAGGCCGAAATCGAGTATGCCGACGAGCCCTCTCCGTCAATCTTCCTTCGGTTTCCCATGGTCGACGACATTACCGACCGATATCCGGATCTGGCCGGAAAGAAGGTGTACGTGGTAATCTGGACCACGACGCCCTGGACGATTCCAGCCAACCTGGCCGTCGCCCTTCATCCGGACTTCGAATACGTGGCGATGGACGCCGGCAACGACGAGGCCTATATCCTGGCCGGAAGGTTGGCGCCGGGCTGCATGGAGAGCTTCGGCAAACCCGATGCCCGGATCCTGACCCGAATCGATGCCTCGGATCTGGAAAACAAAAGATGCCGCCATCCTCTCTACGACCGGGACTCGCTGATCGTCCTCGGCGACCACGTGACCCTGGATGCCGGAACCGGCTGCGTCCACACCGCACCGGGGCATGGCCGGGAAGACTATGAAGTCGGTCTGCGCTACGGTCTCGACGTCTATTCCCCGGTGGACAACCAGGGCGTTTTCACCGACGGGGTCCGTCTGTTTGCCGGTCAGTTCGTCTTCGATGCAAACCCCGCCATCAACGCGGAACTGAAAAAACGAGGCGCCTTGCTGGCCGAAGAAAAGATCGTTCACTCCTATCCCCACTGTTGGCGGTGCAAGGAGCCGGTGATCTTCCGGGCCACCCCGCAGTGGTTCATCTCCATGGACAACACCGGTCTTCGGCAACAGGCCCTTGAAGAGATCGACCGGGTCCAGTGGATCCCCAAATGGGGCCGGGAGCGGATCTACTCCATGATCGAAAACCGGCCGGACTGGTGCGTTTCCCGTCAGCGGGCCTGGGGGGTTCCGATCGTCATGTTTTCCTGCAAGGACTGCGGGGAGCATTTTCTCACCCAGGCGATTCTTGACCACGTCTGCGGGCTTTTCGAACGACAAGGCGCTGACGTCTGGTTCGAACGGTCTGCCGCCGAGTTGCTTCCGGAAGGAACCCACTGCCCGCACTGCGGGGGCGACCGCTTCGAACGGGAAACCGACATTCTGGACGTCTGGTTCGATTCGGGCGTCAGCCACGCGGCGGTGCTCGAGCAGCGGGAAAACCTGACCTGGCCGGCGGACCTGTACCTGGAGGGAAGCGACCAGCACCGGGGATGGTTTCACAGCAGCCTTCTGACGGCGGTGGGCACCCGGGGAAAGGCGCCCTACAAAGG
>JASFPT010000035.1:0-21344 GCA_050115795.1 Desulfobacterales bacterium | reverse complement strand
AACCGCAAGCGATCCCCCGTCAGTTTCGGGTGGTGGAGAAGATCCCCGTGACGCCGGCCGGCAAATTGGACCGCGAGCGCGCACTCGTGCTGTTGACAAGATGATGAGGCCGCCTGTCGTTTCGGCAAAGGCGGTGTTCGACAGGCGCTGTATCCTGAGCGAGTCGAATTTTCTTGCATTTTTTTTTCAAATGGTTCACAGGGGGGGCACTTTTTACAACCGCTCCGTGGCTTGGATTCGAGGGTTGCTTTTTACTTTCGATCTGCTACGGTTTCGGGAATGTGTAGGGAAGGGCCCGATGCAATGTTCATCGCACTTGCAACGGAAAAGCCTGCGGCTTGCCGGCGCTTCGGGCAGGCACCTTCAACGCCGAATTCTACATCCTTCCATCACCTGTTGCTGCTCGCCGATGCGAAAACTTCCGAAAGCCTTCTGAGGATCCTGCCATGATCATCGTCGGAGAAAAAATCAACACGAGTCGCAAAGCGATCTCCGAAGCGGTCGAGAATAAAGACGCGGCGGCTATTCAAGCCGTGGCGCGCACCCAGGCCGATGCCGGCGCCGATTATATCGATGTCAACGCGGGGACGTTTCTGGAAAGGGAACTGGAGCTGCTGCCCTGGCTGGTGGAAATCGTGCAGGCCGAAGTGGATCTGCCCCTCTGCCTCGACAGCCCCAACCCGGAAGCTCTGAAGCGGGCCATGAAGGTTCATCGGGGCCGGCCGCTGATCAACTCCATTTCGCTGGAAAAAGACCGCTACGACAGTCTGCTGCCGGTCGTCTCCGAAGCTGAATGCCGAATCGTTGCGTTGTGCATGGCGCAGACATCCATGCCCACCACCGCCGACGAGCGCATCGCCGTGGCGGCAGAATTGATCGAAGGGCTGATGGCCGCAGGTATGGCGCCGGAGGATATCTTCGTGGATCCGCTGGTGCAGCCGGTATCGGTGGACGTCCGGATGGGACCGGCGGTGCTGGAGGCCATCGCCGGCGTGACCGACCGCTTTCCGGGGGTCGGCACGATCTGCGGGCTTTCCAATATCTCCTACGGCCTGCCGGCCCGACGGCTGATCAACCGTCATTTCCTGGGGCTGGCGATTGCCAGGGGGCTGTCGGCGGCCATTCTCGATCCAACCGACGCCGAAATCATGTCTGCCCTGGCAGCAGTCGATATGCTGCTGGGCAAAGACGAGTATTGTTCTCGATACATCGAGGCTTTTGAACGAGGGCTGTTTGCCAAAAACGCTTAGGAGGTTGAATCCATGGAGTTAAACGCGCTCTCTGAGGCTGTCATCAAAGGAAATATGGATCAGGCGGTGGCAGAGACCCAGAAGGGGCTGGAGGCCGGAGTCGATCCGCAGAAAATTCTCGACGATGGCCTGATTGCCGCCATGGACGTCGTGGGCGAAAAGTTCTCCCGGGGGACCATGTTCGTGCCCCAGATGCTGCGGTCTGCCAAGACCATGCAGGCCTGCGTGGCCCTGCTCAAGCCGCAGTTTCAGGCCGGCAAGGTTTCCAGCAAGGGAAAGATCGTGGTGGGCACCGTCAAGGGGGATCTCCACGACATTGGGAAAAACCTTGTGGCGATGATGCTGGAAGGTTCCGGCTTTACCATCGTCGATCTCGGGGTCGACGTTGCGCCGGAGAAGTTCCTCCAGGCGGTCACCGACGAAAAACCGCAGATCATCGGCATGTCGGCGCTGCTGTCGACGACCATGCCGGCCATGAAGGCCACCATTGAAGCGCTGGAGGCCTCCGGCCAGCGAGGACAGGTCAAGGTGCTGATCGGCGGCGCACCGGTAACGGCCAAGTTTGCCGAGGAGATCGGCGCGGACCGGTATGCACCGGATGCCGGCTCGGCCGTCACCGAGGCCAAGGCCCTGATCGGCGGCAAATAGACGCCGACCGGCGTTTGATCGGCTTTTCCCCCGCGGTCCCGAACGGGGACCGCGGGGTCCCCGTCGATGAAGGCCTGCTCCGACCGCCGCCGCACCCCGAATCCCGAAACCGCCTCTGCTTGCGAACCTAGAAGCGTTTTTCTTTTTTGCCTCGTTTTGCCGTGAGCGGTCTCGATTCCGGCTCGCTATCCGGCCTGCGAAAATTGGGACGGTTTGACCGAAATCAGGCCGCCCTCATTTCAGATTCAGGGAGTTTGCCATGCAAAGCCTTTCGATTCCAACGGTTCAACCGCGAATGAGGGTCCTCGGGCGCCGGCAGGCGCTGGCGATCCATACGGCGGCCCTCGAAATCCTGGACAAGACCGGTGTCAAGATGGAACACGACGGGGCGCGGGCCATGCTCGTCGATGCCGGAGCCCGCGTGTTCGACGGCCAATGGGTCCGCGTCCCTCCCTACCTTGCCGAATCGGCCCTGAAATCGGCTCCGCGCCAGATCGTTCTCTACGACCAGACCGGGGCAAAAGCCATGCCGCTGGCGGACGACCGCTTTTACTTCGGCACCGGATCGGACACGACCTTCACCCTCGACCTGGAAAGCGGGGAGAGACGGCCCTGCGTGCTGGCCGACACCGGCCGATTCGCCCGCTTGGTCGACGCCCTGGACAACCTGTCGTTTACCATGTCCATGAGCAATCCGCAGGATGTTCCCAACATCGACTTTATTTACGTTTACGCCTTTGCCGAAATGCTCAAGAACACCAACAAACCGATCGTGTTCATCGCCGACCGGAAAGAGGATATGGAAAAAATCCACGAACTGGCCTGCATCGTGGCCGGAGGAGAGGAGGCACTGCGCCGAAAGCCTTTTCTGCTCAACTATTCCGAGGCGATCAGCCCCCTGCGGTTTCCGGCTAACGTGGTGGACCGGCTCATGTTCTGCGCGGAAAAAGAAATCCCGATCTGTCTGCCGTCGGGGTCCAATGCAGGCGGCGGGGCCCCGGTCACCCTGGCCGGCGCCCTGGCTCTGGGGATTGCCGAAAACCTGGTGGGACTCGTCATTCACCAGCTCACCCGAAAGGGCGCGCCTTTTCTCTTCGGACCGAACGTCAGCGCCCTGGACATGAAATCGACGGTCGTCTCCTACGGCTGCCCGGAGTGGAGCCTGACCCAGGCGGCCCTGGCCGACATGCGGGATGAAATCTACGGGCTTCCCATATGGTCGTTTGCCGGGGCGTCCGACGCCAAGACCGTCGATGCCCAGGCAGGGGCCGAAGCCATGTTCTCCATTGTTACGGCCATGCTCTCCCGGTGCAATCTGATCCACGACGTCGGCTACATCGAATACGGCAACACCTCTTCGCTGGAGATGGTCACCATCGCCGATGAACTGATCGCCATGGCCCGCCATTTTCACAAGGGCATTCCCGTCAACCCGGAGACCCTGGCCATAGAGGCCCTGCAGCGGGTGAAAGCGGCCGGGGCCCGGGGGATCTTTCTCACCGACGATCACACCTTCGACCATTTCGAAGAGGCGCTCTTTCTCCCGGACCTGATGGATCGCAGTCGATACGACGCCTGGACCGAGGAAGGAGGCCGTGACCTCTACCGCCGCGCCAACGAAAAGGCCCGACATCTGCTGGCCGAGCACCGGCCCGATCCGGAGCTGGATACGACCCTGGCCGAACAGATCGACCGGATCCTTTCCGGGCTGTAACCGGAACCCTTTAGCACGTTAGAAAACGGACCACGGCGATGCACCCGTTTCTCACGAAAAAGCAAATCGAACAGATCGACGACGCCGGACGCCGCATTTTATCGGAGGTGGGGATCCGCATCCTGGACGAGGCGATGGTGGGCCGACTCAAAGACGCCGGCGCCGCGGTCGATACCGCCACCGGCACGGTGCGGCTGCCCGGGGCATGGATCGACGAGCGCCTCCGCTCGGCACCGGAGAGATTTACGTTGTATTCCCGGGATGGGGAAGACGACCTGATGCTGGGCTCCGGAACGGTCTATTTCGGAAACGGCGGACGGGTGTTTCAGATCCTCGACATGAAAACCGGGGGGTTTCGCCCCACCCTCCTGCGCGATGTTGCCCACAGCGCCGCGCTGGTCGACCGGCTGGAAAACATCCGGTTCTACATCATCGCCTGCCAGGCCTACGACCTGGGCTCCGAGCACTACCACCTGAACGATTTTTTCCAGTCCTTCCTGCACACGGACAAACACGTCATGGGCGGCGTCGACAACCTCCAGGGCGCGCGGCAGATGGCCGAGCTGGCCGCCGCCATCGCCGGCAGTGAAGAAGACCTTCGCCGGCGGCCCTTTGTTTCGGCCATTACCAATCCGATCAGCCCGCTGACCATCGATGCCGAATCATTGAAGATCCTGGAATTTCTCGCCACGAGGGGGATTCCGGTCACCTGCGCGCCGGCCCCGATATCCGGAGCCACCGCTCCGGCGACGCTGGCCGGAACGCTGGCCCAACTGCACGCTGAAGCACTGGCCGGGGCGGCGCTGATCCAGTTTCTGGCGCCGGGGGCGCCGGCGATGTACGGCAGCGTCCCGATGACCATGGATCTTCGCACGATGAACCTGGCGGTGGGATCGGTGGAAACCGCCATGCTCAACACCTGCTGCGTGGCGCTGGCCCGCCGCTGCCGAATACCGATTTACGCGACCTCCGGTCTTACCGATGCAAAGATACCGGACATCCAGGCCGGATTCGAAAAGGGGGTCAGCAATCTTCTGCTGGCCATGGCCGGCGCCGATTTCGTGCACCTGGCCGCCGGCATGCTCGATTCGGGAAACTCGATCGCGTACGAACAGTATGTCATCGACGACGAAATTTTGGGAATGATCGCCCGGATTCAGCGAGGGATCAGCGTCACGGAAGACACCCTCGCAGCCGAATGCATCGGCCGGGTCGGCCCCGGGGGCAACTACATCACCGACGAGCACACCATCGCCCATATGTTCAGCGAGTTTTTCTACCCGAAGCTGGCGGTTCGCGAACAGTATGACCGCTGGACCGGGCGCGGTGAGCCGACGCCTTTGACCCGAGCCCAGTCCGTGGTGGAAGAGGTCATCGACACCCATTCGCACCGCCTCGATCCGGTGCTCGTAGAAGAAATGACCCGGCGCTTTCCGGGAATCCAGGCGACCTGAGCGGCCCGGTGGAAAAGATCCGACGATGCGAAATTCGATGATCGCATGCCGGGTGTTCGAAGATGCGCTCGACTATCTGCAGATCGAACGCCGCTTTGCGAATTGGCGGATTCGCTATTTGCCCGCCCGCCTGCATCTGCGCCCCGACGAGCTGAAACAGCGGCTTTCCGATGAAATCAGCGCCGCACGACACCGCGGGGGTGCTGCCTGTTGCCTTTACGGCCGGTGCTTTCCGGACATTGACCACCATTTGGCGCAGCAGGACGTGCCCCGGGTCCCCTGCGCGCACTGCTTCGAAATTTTTCTCGGATTCGACCGCTACCGGCGGTTGACCGAAGAAGAGACGGGCACCTATTTTCTGGAGAGACAGCTGATCGTTCACTTCGACGAATACTGCTGGGAGCCGTTGGAACTTCACGATCCTGAACTGCGGGGATGGTACTTCGAACACTATCGGCAAATGATCTACATCCGCCAGCCGAGGGACCCGGATCTGGCGGCCCCGGCAGAAGCACTTGCCAAACGGGTCGGACTTCCGCTACGAATTGAGGATGCGGACTATCGGGATCTGGAATCGGCTCTGGCGGAGACGATCAAGGGCTGCAAATCCGCCCTGCCGCCCGGGCAGACCTTGAGGTGACCTTTCCGCCGGAGGACCTTGACATCTCGCGAGGTCGCATGAAAAAACTCCCGCGCGCCAAAAAAAAGAAGAAGAAGGGCTCCCGGACGCCACCCGGCAGCCGCACCGGAAAGACCACCTGGTTGAACGTCCTGCCGGACGACCGCTGGATTCGCGTCAAACGGGGGATCACGGTTTTAGAGGCCCTCGAATCCGCCGGCGTCGATATCGACAACGATTGCGGTGGGATGGGCACCTGCGGCAAATGCAAGCTGCGCGTCATCACCGCCATCGGCCCCCCGGACGAACAGGAAACCGAACAGCTCACCGCTGAAGAGATCGAGGCCGGCATCCGGCTGGCCTGCCGCACCCGGATCAACAAAAGCCTGGTGGTCCATACCGAGGCCACCCCGGGAGACATGGAACTGTTTCAGATTCTCAAGCACGGACAAAACACGTCCGTCGAGCTTGACCCGATTCTGGAACGCCACCCGGCAAATGTAGAACCGCCGAGCCTCGCCCATTCCGCCTCCGATTTTTTCCGCCTGCGAACCGCCCTTGGGGAGGCGCACCGCCACTTGAAGGTAACCTACCGATGCATCTCCGGCCTGTATCGGGCCTTGCGGGACACCGGCTTTTCCGGTGAGGCTTTGATTCACCAAAACTGCCTTCTGGCCTGGGTGCCGGCGGGAAGCCGTGACGGCCGGTACGGGGTCGTTTATGACATCGGCACCACCACCCTTGTCGGGAAGTTGATCGACCTGTCCGAAGGCCAGGAGGTCAGCGTCATCTCCCGGCTCAATTCCCAATCCCGTTTCGGAACCAACGTGATCAGTCGCATCCAGTTCGTCCAGGAGAAGAAAAACGGGCTCAAACGGATGAGAGAGATGCTCATCCGGGATCTGAATCTGATCACGCGGCGGCTGCTGGAAGCAAACGACCTGGCCCCGGAGAGTATTTTTATCGCCCTTGCCGCCGGGAACACCACCATGCAGCACTTTTTGCTGGGCCTCGATCCGAGCGGCATCGCCGAGGCCCCTTTCTCACCGGTGGTCACCGAAAAAATCAATTTTCGCACCGAAGACCTCGGGCTGGAAATGCACCCGGATGCGATGCTCTACGTGATGCCGTCCAAGTCCGGATACATCGGCGGGGATCTGATCAGTTTTATCCTCTCTTCAGGGGCGGCCGAAGAGGACCGGATGGTGCTCGGGATCGACTTCGGCACCAACGGGGAAATCTTTCTCGGAAACCGCCGCCGGATGCTGACCTGCTCGGCGGCTGCCGGCCCGGCGCTGGAAGGGGCGCGGATCTCCCGGGGCATGATCGCGCGGGCCGGGGCCATCGAAGCGGTCCGGGTCGAAGACGGGCAGATGCAATACCGGGTGATCGGAAACATCAAGGCCAAAGGGATCTGCGGAAGCGGCCTGGTGGATCTGGCGGCGGTGTTGCTCCACCACGGCGTCATCTCCGCCGAGGGGCTCGTCAGTCCGGATGAAATCCAACCCGACGGAGAAATTCTTCGCTCCCGGGTCCTGTGGCGAAAACGCAAAAAGGCCTATGATTTTATCGCGGTTCCGGCCGAGGAAAGCTTCGACGGAGAGCAGATCCTGCTGACGCAGAAGGACATCCGTGAGCTTCAGCTGGCAAAGGCGGCCATCGCTGCGGGCATCGAGATTTTGATGGCCGAACTCGGCGTGACGCCCGGCGGCATCGACGTGATTTACCTGGCCGGTGCGTTGGGAAACTATGTCAATCCGCTCAGCGCCGTTCGCATCGGCTTGATTCCTTCCAACGGGATCGAAAAGATCGTCTCTCTGGGAAACGCCGCATCGGAAGGGGCCAAGGTCGCGCTGTTATCCAAACGGCACTGGGACCGGTCCGCTGAAATCGTGGACCACCTGGAGCATCTGGAGCTTTCGATCCACCCGGACTTCTACGACCGTTACATCGCGGCGATGAACTTCCCAACGGAAAATGTGTGGTAGGAAAGGGGCCGATGGTCGAACCATCGGCCCCCCGGGAGGTGCTTCCACGATATGGTTGGAGTCGCGGAGAGCATGCCAAGCTTGCCAGCAGCCGGTTGCAGGGGGCGGGGGGTGGGTGGAAAACAAAGGCCCCCGGCGACCTGCCGCCGGCCCGCAGCCATCGGCTGCCGTTAGTGATGTCCGCCGCAGCCGTCCTCATGCTCGCCGCCGCCGCAGGCGTGCTGCTGTCCGAACTGGGGAAGCTGACCGCTGAGCAGGGACTGAACGGCTTCTCCCACGGTCCGGGCGTCTCCCCCCTGAAAGACGTCGATACCCATCTGGGCGAAGCCCATCAGGGGGCGCATCCCCATGTGGCCGGCGATGAGCCCGTGGACGCCGTTTTGCGCCAGATACTGAACCGGCGCCATGCAGCCGCCGTGCTCGTGGGGAATGGCTGGAATCACATTGACCGCCTCTATGCGGCCTTCTGCGATGGTTACCAGGGTGTACAGGTCGCAATGCCCGAAGTGCTGTCCGATGTCGGCCTCCAGGCCGCCGGGCGGAGAAGAGGGAACTGCAATAACCGCTTTCATTCTTCCTCCTTGATGCTGATCGTCTCTGTTGGATGATGGACGCCCGAAAGAGCGCCGGCTTCGATGTCGGACCAGATCCGGCGGATGCGATCTGCAGCCGCCGTATCGAATAGCTCGGTGACGGCCTTTTCCTGGATCATGGCCGTCACAAAGCGATCGTCATGTGGAATTTCGCCCATCAGGGAAAGACCCCGGCGTCGGCAGAACGCCTTGATGTCCTTGCTGGCATCGGGGTTGAGATCGGCCTTGTTGATCACCACCGCCGCCGGCATGGAGAAATGGTCGCAAAGATCGACCACCCGCTCCAGGTCGTGGCGGCCTGAAACCGTGGGTTCGGATATGACGACAGCCAGATCGGCCCCGCTCAGGGAGCTGATCACAGGGCATCCGATGCCCGGGGCCCCGTCACACAGAATCAGGTCGTATCCCTTCTGTTGTGCCGCTTCCCGCGCCTTCTGGCGGAGCAGGGCCACCAGGCGCCCGGAGTTTTCCTCCCCCGGAAATAGCTGGGCGTGAAACACCGGTCCGAACCGCGAATCGGATCGAAACCAGCGTCCACAGCGGCGTGGGGGAAAATCGATGGCATTGGCGGGGCAGAACGCCACGCAAAGTTTGCACCCCTCGCAGCGATAGGGATCGATCTCAAATCCGCCATCGGTATCGATCACCGCGCCGAAGCGGCAAAGCGACGCGCACTGGCCGCAGGCATCACAGCGGGAAGGATCGATCCGGGCTTCGTTCCCGGAGAAAAAGGCCTCTTCGGCTTGGATCGACGGCTTCAGGATCAGATGCAAATCCGGGGCGTCCACATCCAGGTCGCAGATGATCTTGTTTTGGGCCAGATGAGCGAAAGCAGCGGTCAGGGACGTCTTGCCGGTGCCCCCTTTGCCACTGATGCAAACGATTTCCTTCATGCCGGCACCTCCCCCGCAGACCTTGCACCGCAGCGCCGAAGCTCTCCGGCCAGATCCTCGAAGCGCTCCCGGTATTCGGGAAGCGCGTCTGCCAGAATCTGACCCCGCGAATAGGCTTCCGCCGCTTTCCGGGTAAAAGGGATCTCGGCAAACAAGGGCAGCGACCGCTCCCGGCAATAGTCGTAGACTTCATCTCCACCGATGCCGGCGCGGTTGACCACGACACCCATGGGACGCTCGAAAACGGAAAAAGCCTCGACTGCAAGCTTCAGGTCGTAGAGCCCGAAGGGTGTCGGCTCGGTGACCAGCACGATCAGGTCGGCTCCGGAGACGGCCCGCATGGGAGGGCAGCTTACACCCGGCGGGACGTCCAGCAGAAGGTCGGCGCCGCGTTTTCGCGCGTTCTCCATGGCGGCGTCCTTTACATGACCGATCAACGGGGGGCTCATGGCCTCTCCGACCCGGAGCCTCCCGTCAAAAAAGCCGACATCCTTCCATTGCCCCCAGGCGATCTCGCCGAGAAGCCGGGCGTCTTCGGTGATGGCCTTCTCCGGACAGACCGCCATGCAGGCGCCGCAACCGTGGCACATCTCCGGGAAAGTCAGCAGTACTTCTCCCAACACCGATATGGCCTTGAACTGGCAGATGTCCGAACAGGCGCGGCAATAAGTGCAGCGGCTTTCATCCACCGCCGGAATCAACATCGACATCTGGCGGCGGCCTTCGATCTTCGGTCGCAGGAACAGATGAAGGTTCGGCGCTTCCACGTCGAGATCGGCCGCGGTCAAAGGCCTTCTCCAAACGGCGGCAAGCGAGGCGGTCACGGTGGTCTTTCCGGTGCCGCCCTTTCCACTGGCGACGGCAACGATCATCGATCCATCCCCCGGCCCCGGCCAGGGCCCATCCCGCCGCCCGCGACTCTTCCACCGCCCATGCCTCTTCCGCCGCCCATGCCTCTTCCGCCGCCCATACCTTTTCCGCCACCCATGCCTGCCCCGCGGCCCCCGTTGGGCCGCCGGGAAACGGAGGTCTGCCCTTGCTGGTAGCGCTTGACGGCTTCGCGCACCGTCATATCGGCCATGTTCTCCACCACCTCGACGCCGGCCGCGGCGAGCGCCTGAAATGCTTTCGGCCCTACAAAACCGGTCAACACCACCGTGGCTCCAGCGCTGGCGACCGCCTCGGCGGCCTGGATACCGGCGCCATGGCCCATGGTCTGGGCGACATCGTTGTCGATAAAGTCTGCGGCCAGGGTGTCGCTATCGACCACCACGAACCCGGCGGCCCGTCCGAACCGTGAATCCACGGCGGCATCGAGCCCCGGACCTACACTGCTCACTGCAACTTTTGCCATGAGAAACTCCTGGACTTTGTTGATGGTTTTCGGATGTGTCCATGACCCGCATCCTCAGCGGGCAAACCGACGCCCTCGTCGTGTTTATGGGCATATGCGCAAAAACAAATTACCCATGACCCTACTGGTTGTCAACCCCTTTTGTGCAACCCCTTAAAATGTAGGCGTTCCGGGCGTTTGACATGAGGCACGGATCCGCTGACATGGAAAAACGGTGCCGAAAGGCTTCTGGGGCAGCTTTCGGCACCCTTGGGGTGAACCTGCGCTGGACAGACGGGTCAGGATTCGTCCCCGCCTGTTCGCGTTTCGGCCAGTTCCGCCATTCGGCGCCGGACCACGGCCAGCTCATCTTCCAGCTCCCGGGCATATTCCTGGAGCTCTCCGGTGCGGTCGGCCCGGGTCGCTCCGTAAACGCCGGCGCCAGCGTCCCAGTTCCATCGAAAGCGCCGGCCCCTGCCGCAGCCCCGTCCTCCGAATGGACCGTAACCAGCCCCGTAGCCGCGGCCACGATAGCCGCCTCCGCAGCGGCCGAAGCCGCCGCCGGTCATCGAACCTCTTCCCATCGGTCCTGTTCCGTCAAATCCCGGCATGGTCCTACCTCCTTGTCTTTTCGTGTTTTCGATCCATGAGACGGCAAGGGCTACCGTCGCCCCCGTCGCCGCCTTCGTCCGCCACGGCCGGCACCCGACCCCGGGGGCTCGATCATCTCCACCGGGCCGCCTTCGATCCGGATGGCCCAGCCGTTGACCATGGCCTGGGCCACCACGGACCGCGCCTCGGCCACGAGCCTGGAGAAGGTCGGCCGGGAGATCCCCATCCGTTGAGCGGCGGTTTCCTGGTCGAGACCCTCGGCGTCGGCCAGCCGCATCGCCTCCAGCCCGTCGACCGTCAGCACCGCCTCTTTCAGCCTGGAAAGCGGGATTCCCTGGGGCTTGTAGAATCCGCTTCGGGGCGCACACTGTACCCAGCGTCGTTTTCTCGGTCGCGGCATCAGGCCTCCTTTTATGAGCGTATGTTCATAACCAAAATAATCGGGGCCTCCGCCCCTGTCAAGCAAAATAATGAACATAGGTTCAAAATTTTTCGCGTGAAACGCCTCCGTCAGCAAGCCGCCGATGCGCCGAAGCTGCTGCTTCGTGGGTGCTTTGCGGGCAGTGCGCCGGCTCCTGTCGTTCAGGGGCCCGGACATGCGCACCGCGAAACCGCCGATCGCGCCAAGAGCTGCCCTTTTTCCCGCCAAAGATGAACGTTCGCGTTCTTTGCGCCTGAGCGGTTGCTTCGGTTTGCGGCGCGACCGTATCCACATTCCCGCTTTTGTTTTTCCGGGGCTTATGGAATGCTAAGAAATGGTGGTTACCATGGTAGAGTGACGCGGTATAACAATCACCTGGATGGAGTTCAAATGAAGACCGGAAAACGGAGGTTGCTGATCCTTTTGGCGACGCTGGCGGCGCTGGCCGCGGCCTACGTCGTGTTTGTCTACACCTATCTGGGCACGGTGATCGATTACTGGTGGTTTTCCTCGCTGGGCTACGGAGGCTACTTCATCCTCCGGCTCGTGTACCGGTATCTGGTGTTTGTCGCCATCACCTTATTGTTTTTTTTGATCTTTTTCCTCAATTTCCGGGTCGCTTCCCGCCACCTTGCCGACGGGGCGACCACCCCGGAAGCCGGCAAATCGAAGAAAAAGCCGCTCCCGGACCTGTTCCGGATGTTTCGAACCGGATCGATGATCGTCTATGCCCCCCTTTCCCTGGTGATGGCGGTTTTCGTAGCCTATCCGGCCTTCGGGCGATGGGAGTCGTTCCTTTTTTTCGGATTCGGTTCCTCGGCAGGCACGGTGGACCCCACCTATGGAAAGGACATCGCCTTTTACCTCTTTTCGCTTCCGATTTGGCGGCTCCTGCAGGAGCGTCTGCTGCTGGCGATGTTTCTCCTTCTTCTGGCCACGGGGCTTCTGTACGGCATCCAGAGAAAGATGCTGCACGCGGAGCAAAAGGGCTTCCCCAGGGGCGCCAGGGTTCACCTGAACCTGCTGGCCCTGCTGCTGGTCGCCCTGCAGGGGTGGAGCTTTCTTCTCCAGCGCTATGAGCTGCTGTACGACACCACCCATATGCCGCTTTTCTTCGGGCCGGGGTACACCCAGATGACCGTGACCCTGCCGCTGATCTGGGCCACCTTTGTGACCTTTCTGATGGCGGCCGGCGGCCTTTTTTTCCTGGTCAACTTCAGAAAGGGCTGGATCCCCGCCGTCGTCTTTTTGGCGCTGTTTGCCGCGGCCTTCGGCCTGCGCCAGACCCAGGCGCTGCCGGACACGGTGCAAAAATACCTCGTCGACCCCAACGAACTGACCAGGGAAACGCCTTACATCCGTCGCAGCATTCAGGCGACGCTGGCCGCCTATGCGTTGCAGAAGGTCGAAACCCGCGAATTCACCCTGGAACCGATCCCCCGAAATGAAACAAAGGAAGCCATCCAGGCCAATATCCGGGACATCCCGGTCTGGGACAGTGAACTGCTCGACGAGGTCTACGACCAGGTCCAGGGAATCCGGCCCTACTACAACTTTACCGGCGTGGATGTGGACCGCTACGAGATCGGCGGCCGGCTCCAACAGGTGAACCTGGCCGCCCGGGAAATCAATCTGGAAAAACTCGCCGACTATGCCAAGAAGTGGACCAACCGCCGCCTCCAGTACACCCACGGCTACGGGGTGGTGATGACGCCGGCGGCCCAGCGCGGAGAGGAGGGAATGCGCTGGTTCATCGAGGGCATCTCGCCCCGCTCGGAGGAGGGGCTCCGCATCGAAAACCCTGGGATTTACTATGGTCTTTCGACCTACGACTACGCGATCGCCCCCAACGAAATGGGTGAAATGGACTACCCCAAGGAAGATGGTTTCGTCTCCAGCAACTACGAGGGAAAGGCAGGGGTACCGCTGACATCCCTGTTTCGGAAACTGGCCTTTTCCCTTTACTTCAAGGACCGGAACCTGTTTTTCACCACCAAGACCACAAAAAAAAGCCGGGTTCTTTTCCGGCGCAACATCCAGGACGCCGCATCCCGGCTGACCCCGTTTTTCGTCCTGGACAAAGACCCCTATGTGGTGGTCACGGCAAAAAACCTGTTCTGGATCCAGGACGCCTACACCACCTCTTCCTGGTATCCCAACGCCGCCCCCTTCGACGGCAGCAGCAACTATATCCGAAGCGCGGTCAAGATCGTGGTCAACGCCTACGGGGGAGAGATCCGCTACTACATCTCGGATAGGGCCGATCCGATCGTCTCGGCCTACGCCCGCATGTATCCGGGTCTGCTCCGGCCCCTGTCCGATATGCCCGAAGAACTCAGGCGCCACATCCGCTATCCGAAGGACATCTTCAAGATCCAGATGCAGATGTTCAAAAAGTATCACCAGACCGACCCGGCCACCTTTTACCGGCAGGAAGATGCCTGGGAACTGGCCGAGCAGCCCAAGAGCGGGCGAAAGGGCGTCGAACCCCAACCGATGGAACCATATTACCTGACGCTGAACCTGATCGACAAAAACCGGCGGGAATTTCTGCTCCTGTCTCCCATGAGCCCGAAGAACCGCCCGAACCTGCGCGCACTGGTCATCGCCGCCTGCGACGAAGACCGGTACGGCAAGATCTACCTGTACAGCTTCCCGAAAGGAGAGCAGGTCTACGGCCCTGACCAGATCAGCGCCCTGATCGATCAGGACACCACCATCGCCGAGCAGTTCACCCTCTGGGACCAGGCCGGTTCCGAGGTTCAGCGGGGCCGGATGATCATCCTCCCGATCGGAAACGCCGTCTTTTATATCCAGCCGGTCTATCTGTCGGCGGCCAGCCGCCTGAAGATTCCCCAGCTCCAGCGGCTCATCGTCAGCCACAGCGAGGTGGTGGTCATGGACCGGTCGCTGGAGACGGCTTTCGAAGAAGTCGCCCTGCGTCTGGAGAGGCGCCGCAGCACGGAGGTTGCACCGTTCCCCGCACTGCCGCAGGAGAAACAGGAAAAGGCCCCCCCGCAGCAGGCGCCGAATCCGGCGCCGTCCGCCGAGACCGGCAAGGCCCCGGCCCTGCAGGAGGAATCCACATCAAAATAGCCTCCATCGGTGGCAACGGCCGGGCCTTTGAACCGCACCTGCATCAGGTGAATGGGTCGGGGAGAAAGCACGCCGGTATGCTCTCGATCCTCCCCGAGTTCGCTGCAACCGGCGGGTCCGCCTCTTTTCCGGCCTGCTTCGACCTTCTGCAAAGGCCCGGATCCCGGGTCGCATATCCATTGAAACCAGGACCGAAAAACGATGAAAACCCCGTAAACACCTGGTTGACCGGGCGGTCCGAATGCCATAGGAATGGTCCTGCAGGTCATGTTCCGATGCCGCATGGAACTGGCCGACCCGGGATCGTCGACAAGGCGGGCTTTCTTTCTCGTCTCGACGCCGGTCCCGATCCCGATGAGAGCGTTTCCCCTTTCCATGCAACCAGGAGGTTTTTCATGGCCGATCTACTACGGACACCCCTTTTTGACACCCACGTGGCTGCAGGAGCCCAGATGGTCGAATTCGGCGGATGGGAGATGCCCGTGCAATACAAGGAGGGCATCCTCGCAGAGCACCTGGCCTGCCGAAAGAAAGCCGGCCTGTTCGACGTGTCCCACATGGGGCGGTTCATCGTGAAGGGGAAAACCGCCCTCCCCTTCCTACAGCACGTGCTCACCAACAACGCCGCCGCCCTGGAAGTGGAAGAAAGCCAGTACACCATGGTGCCGGATGAAACCGGCGGCGCCGTCGACGACGCCTACCTGTATCGTTTCGAAAAGGACTGGTATCTTCTCGTGGTCAACGCGTCGAACCGGATGAAGAACCTGGCCCACTTCGATGCGATCCTGCCCGATTTTTCCGGGGCGCAGCTGATCGACAAAACCGAAGAGCTGGCCATGATCAGCCTCCAGGGGCCCGACTCCAAGGAAATCCTGGGCGGCCTGCTCACCGGCGGCCGGCTGCCCGAACCGATGCGAAACACCCTCTCTTTTGCCGAGATCGACGGGATCCAGGTGATGATCGGAAGAACCGGCTACACCGGAGAACCCCTTTGCTTCGAATTGTTTTTGGACAGCGGCCGAGCGGCACAGGTCTGGGATGCCCTGGTGGAAAAGGGCGCCGTTCCGATCGGTCTGGGTGCCCGGGACACCCTGCGGCTGGAAGCCGGTCTTCCCCTATACGGCCATGAGCTCGGAGAAGACCCGGACGGTCTTCCGATTCCGATTTTCGCGTGCCCCCTGGCCCGGTTTGCCGTAAGCTTCTCTCCTTTGAAGGGCGATTTCATCGGGCGCGATGCGCTGATGATGCAGTTCGAGGCCTACAAATGGATCCTGGACCGGGATTTTCGGTATGTCGACAACCTGCCTCGGATCATTCAGCCGATCGCCTTGACAGAGAAAGGGATCGCCCGGGCCGGGGCCCGGGTCTTTTCCGGAGACACGCCGGTGGGCGTTGTCACCTCCGGGACCATGGTTCCCTATTGGAAGGTGGACGGCAGCGGCATCGACTCGAAGCTGAGCGGGGAGACCGGCCGCAGGGCCATTTCGCTGGCGCTGCTCGACGCCAATCTGGTGGAAGGAGACTTTGTCCAGATCGACATCCGCGGGAAGAAAATCTCCGCAGTGGTCGTCCCCTACTTCTTGCGGAACGAGGCCCCGCCCTATGCCTGGCCCGTGCTTCACGACGAATTGCGAAAAGGCGCCGTCGAAGTCTGCGCGGCCGACGAAATGCTCGGCAACGTGCGGGACCTGGTCGGCCGGTCCGTGGAAAACCACCGGTGGCGCCAGAAGCAGTGCATCAACCTGATTCCCTCGGAGCAGACCGCCTCGCCCCTGGTCCGGCTGCTTTCAATCACCGACCCGTCGGGCCGCTACGCAGAGCATAAACCGGTCAAGGCCTTCAAGGAGGCCGACGTCTTCTACTACCAGGGGACCGACTTCATCAGCGAGGTGGAATCCCTGCTCAAGTGCGAGCTTCAAAAATTCCTGGGCTGCACCGAGGTCGAACCCCGGGTCATCTCCGGTCAGATGGCCAACACGGCCGTCTTTTCAGCCATGGTCGACTTCGTAAACCGCGCCGATCGAAAGCGAGAGCAGCGCCGCTTGCGCAAAGTGATCAACAACCACATCATCAGGGGAGGCCACCTGTCGGCCCAGCCCATGGGGGCGCTTCGCGACTTCGTCCAGCGCGATCCGGTCTGGGAGAAGGCGGCGGTGGTCAATTTCCCGGTCCTGGAGGAAAACCCCTACAAGATCGACATCGACGAAACCCGCCGGCTCATCGAAGAACACCGCCCCGAACTGATCATCCTGGGCAAGAGCATGGTGCTGCACAAGGAGCCGGTGGCCGACATTCGAAGGATCATCGACGAGGTTCGGATCCCGGACTGTGTGCTGATGTATGACATGGCCCACGTGCTGGGCCTGGTGGGGCCCCACTTTCAGGAGCCGTTTGCCGAGGGCGCGGACATCGTCACCGGCTCGACCCACAAAACGTTTTTCGGCACCCAGCGCGGCGTGATCGGCGTCAACTTCACCGAGGACCAGGTCCAGTGGGCGCTTTGGGAGGCGATCCAGCGCCGGGCCTTTCCCGGCGCCATGAGCAACCACCACCTGGGCACCCTGCTCGGCCTGCTGATGGCCGCCTACGAGATGAACGCCTTCAAGGACCCGTACCAGAAGGCGGTGGTCCAAAACGCGAAGGCGTTTGCCAAGGCCCTTTCCGACAGCGGCCTTTCGGTGGCCGGAGATCCGGCCATCTCCTATACCGAGACCCACCAGGTGGTGATCCATGTCGGTTACGGACGGGGGCCTGGAATCGCCCGCCGCCTGGAGAAAAACAACATCGTGTGCAACTACCAGGCCGCCCCCGAAGAAGAGGGATTCACCGCCTCCGGATCGCTTCGAACCGGTGTTCAGGAGATGACCCGCTTCGGCATGGGGCCGGACGACTTCGCCGAGCTGGCCGGCCTCATGACCGACGTGATTCAAAAGGACGCGAACGTGGCAAAGGAAGTGACCAAGCTGCGGGAGCGGTTTTTGGAAATGCAGTACTGCTTTGGGGGCGACGAGGCAGAAGAGATGACCGCTCGTGTCGTCGAAGCCCTGCGGTAAAATGACTTGAAAAACACATAAACCGCGATCTTTTGAAGGGACAAAAAACCGGAATAACCATCAAAAAAATCCGGAGGAAATTTCGATGCCGACGACGAAAGTGACCTGGGTATCCGGCAAGACATTCGTGGGAACCGACTCGCGGAACCATAGCGTGGTTCTTTCCGGCGACAGCCCGCCCAGGGGGGTGAGCCCGTCGGAAATGCTGTTGGTGGCACTCGCCGGCTGCACGGCCTACGACGTGGTCGAAATCCTGGAGAAGAAAAGAAAGCCGCTCACCTTTCTGGAGATCGTCACCACCGGTGAGCGGGAAGACCATCCCCCATGGCCCTATCGCACCATCCATCTCAAGTACCGGCTGGCGGGAAAGGACCTGACCGAAAAGGCCGTGGCCGACGCCATCCGCCTCTCCGAGGAAAAGTACTGCTCGGTGGCCGCTACCGTGCGGGGAGTGGCCAGCATCACGACGGAGTTCGAGATCCTGGAATAACATTGCTGCGCAATTTTATGAAAGGCGGCTGTTCAAACGGACAGAGGGCCGGGGGAATCGGTGCAAAGCCTTTGTCGATTTGGCGAAAAGTTGTGCTTCAATTGTGGCTCGCACCTGCAAGGCCGCTTCATTTGATTTGCGCAGCAAAGAAAATGTTGTTCACTCCATATTGAACATCTTTTTCCCCATGGCGATTCTTTTTTCCATCTGCGAATCTTCCAGCTCACCGGCAACCATTTCCAGAAAGTCGGGGATTTCGATGTGCTGGGGGCATTTTTCCATGCATTCGCCGCATTGGACACATTGGGAGGCATAGGAAGAAGGACCGCCCAGAACGCCGCTCATACGGATGGCGTAGATGAACTTTGCCTCCTCTACATTGCCGAACATATGCATCTTGTTATACACCTCGAAGCAGCGGGCGATGGCAACATCCGAGGGGCAGGGCATGCAATAGCCGCATCCGGTGCAGCCGACTTTCATCAGGGACTTGTATTTCCGGCTGACGGCATCAATCCGTTTGATCTCATCTTCCGAAAGAGAGTTGGCCCGGGCCTTTGCCGCGATAGCCAGGTTTTCTTCGACGTGGGATTCTTCGTTCATTCCCGAGAGAACGACCGTGACTTCGGGATGGTTCCACACCCAGCGCAGCGCCCATTCTGCCGGGGTCCGCTTTACCGCTGCGGTTTTCCATATCGCATCCACATCCGGCGGCGGCGTGGGCAGTCCCAGATTCCCGCCGCGAAGCGGCTCCATAACGACCACCCCCAAGCCCCGGGACGCAGCATATCGCAGCCCTTCGCTACCGGCCTGGTTCTCCTCATCCAGGAAATTGTACTGGATCTGGCAGAATTCAAAGGGGTAGCCATCCACGATTCGTTTGAAATCCTCCAGAATGCCGTGGAAGGAAAAACCGGCGTTGGCGATGCGTCCGTCGGCCTTGGCCCTGTCGAGAAAATCCGCAACGCCGATGGATTCAAGATGGTCCCACAGTTCTCCGGTAAGGGCATGGAGCAGATAATAGTCGATGCGATCCGTCTGCAGTTTTTTTAGCTGGGCGTCGAGGTAGGTGTCCATGTCCTCGCGGTTTTTGATCATCCAGGAAGGAAGCTTGGTGGCGATCTTCACCTTCTCGCGGTAGCCGTCGGTCAAGGCGCGGCCCAGCACATTTTCGCTTTCCCCCCCATGATAGGGCCATGCCGTATCCAGGTAATTGACACCCCGGTCGATGGCGCTGCGAATCTGGCTGATGGCCCGCGGTTCGTCGATCCGGCCTTCTTCCGTCATGGGGAGGCGCATACAGCCAAAGCCCAGAATGGAAAGTTCGTCTCCGTTTTTCGGCATTTTACGGTAAAGCATGTGGTTCTCCTTGCGGCTTTCTTCGAATGAAAAATTTTTCTTTCCGGTTTAGTGAGACCAGGACGACATTGATGGCGGTTGTCATAAATTTCATGGGCAGAGACACCGGACCGTCGGGCCGTTTCGTGATTCCTGCCTGGTTTGAGAGAGCGCTGCGGGCACAATCACCATTGAACCCCAAGTCTGTGCCCCCCCTCCATCAGAATCTGTTGCGGCCGGATCGTTTCAGGAGAAGTTGTTTGCGCCCTCATTACTTCTCGGAGACCGTCGCATCCCCATCGAAGAGAGCTCCCGCATGGTACGACGAGCGCACCAGCGGACCGCTGGCCACCTGCTCGAAACCCATCGTCTTTGCCTCCGTTTTCCAGGCCTCGAATTCTTCCGGCGGAACGTACCGAACCACCGATAGATGGGCCCGGGTGGGCTGCAGGTACTGACCCAGGGTGAGCATCCGGCACCCGGCACCCCTGAGGTCCTCCAGGGTCTTTCGGATTTCCGTTTCGGTCTCCCCGAGCCCGAGCATCAGCCCCGACTTGGTGGGGATGTCGGGTACCATTTCGCCCGCCCGCCGAATCAGGGCAAGGGATCGCTCGTAGATTGCCTGGGGCCGGACCGCGGGATACAGACGGGCCACGGTTTCGACGTTGTGGTTGAGCACGTCCGGGGCGGCGTCGAGCACCGTTTTCAGGGCCTCCTTGTCCCCGGCAAAATCCGGGATCAGCACCTCCACCCGGGCCCCGGGGATCTTCTCTTTGAGCCGCCGGATGGTTTCTGCGAAGTGGCCGGCCCCCCCGTCTTTCAGGTCGTCCCGGGTCACCGAGGTCACCACCACGTAGGACAGTCCCATGGCCGCGGCGGCATCGGCCACCTTCGAAGGCTCCTTGGGGTCGGGGGGCTCTTCCGGCCCGCGGGCCACCGCGCAGAAGGCGCAGTTGCGGGTACACCGGGAACCGAGGATCAAGAAGGTGGCCGTGCCGGAGGAGAAACACTCCCAGATGTTCGGGCACTGGGCCTCCTGGCAGACGGTGTGAAGCCTGCCCTCCTTGAGCATCGCCCGGACCTGCTCGTATTCGGGTCCGCTCGGCAGGCGGCGGCGGATCCATTTCGGCTTCGGAAATCTTTTCGATTTTTGCTTTTCTGTCATCATCGCTTCTGTCGGACTTCGAGGCTGAATACAATTGAACCGCAAAGGCGCAAGGGTCGCAAAGAAACTGTTTTTTGAAAAAAGGGAATGCCGTCTTGGCCTACTTTGCGTCTTTGCGGTGAATGGCTTTTTTGACCCATCGACCTGCTTATCGCAGCCATTTCCGGCGCATCATCAACGGAGCTCTTCCTTGACCCTCTCCCTGGCCTGACGCCGGGCCAGCGCGTTTTTGTAAATCACGTAGTACTTGTTGATATTGCTCACGTATTGAACGGTCTCCTGGCCCAACATCCGGAGCGCGGCCAGTTCGACGTTTCGGAACCATCGGTTGGGATCGAGGTCCATGCCGGCGGCCTTCTGTCTGGCCTGCCGGATCTTTGCCGGCCCGGCATTGTAGGCCGCCAGTGAGAAGCGAACCCGGTCCCGGGGAGCGATCTCCTCGTCGGTGAAGTAGCGGCTTCGGAGAAAGTCCAGGTACTTGACCGCCGCATGGACGTTGTTGTCGACCTTGGAAATATCTTTGATGGCCACCTGGGGATCTGCCGCCGTCGACGGCCGGATCTGCATGAGCCCCACGGCGCCCCGGTGGCTCTTCTTCCGGGGGTTGAGCCCGGACTCCTGGTAGGCCATCGCCAGCAGCAGGCGCCAGTCGAACCCATAGCGCTCTGCGTATTTTT
>JASFPT010000034.1:0-21517 GCA_050115795.1 Desulfobacterales bacterium | reverse complement strand
CCACGTGCCGATTTTCTCACACCCGCCGTTGCCGGAGTGAGAAAGTTGAAATGCCCAGGTGTTCGTTTGAACCTTTTGATGCTCATTTCCGGGGCACCGCGCAAAGTCATCATCCCAGCAGAATTCATCCAGCAGGAGGTCTACATGTTCCGCTTGCACCCGAGGCTTTATGCCGCAGCGATCTTGCTTCTGATGCTCTCCCCGCTGTCCGCTTCCGGTTCGGATTTTCCATCGGAAAAGTGGTACACCGACCGATGGTGCGCACTCGAGGGAGGCACCCCATGGGTTCGCATGGCCGATGGCGGCCGCTGCGACTGCCTGACCCCGACTCATGCCGTAGAGATCGCCCCGGCTGTCGAATGGGCCGATGCCGTGGGCTGGAGTCTGCGGTCGGCACTGCAGACCGGCAGGCGAGCCGGCATCGTCCTGATCGAAGAAGGTGCGGCAGACGCGGTGCACCGCCAGCGCCTCGATGCGCTGATCGAGCGCTTTGACCTTCCGATCCGGGTGTGGAGCACTTCCCGGGGAGCGGGGAAGAATTGAAACGAACATATCTCAAAAATACGATTGCAGCGGACAGGCTTCGTTGCGACGACACAGAGTTCAGCTCTCAGAAAAAATTTCCCCTGAGCACCGGTTCGGTTTTTTAAGATGCCTTCACGTCGCCTGGACCGGATCAACGTTCAAACAGGGCTGCAGGAGAAGCAAAAGAAGGGGTGACGTACTGCGGGGGGAGAAGACCGGAACCCGTTGGAGGGAAGAATCGATATCCTTTGCGGCTCCCGGAAAGGGATGACTCCCCCTCGGGCGCCGATGCATCAGGCTTTGAGCGGCCCATCTGAGCAGGACTGGAGAATCTTGCGAAGTATTTCATGCTGCTCACGGCTCATCTGACCGAAACGGAAACCCCGCCTTCGGCAAACCCCTCCCCCGCAACTGGACTCATCGGTGACAACGAAGTCCGAAACGGCCTGCATTTCGAGTCCTTCGAGCCGCAGCCCCATATTGGGCGCCGACAGGGCGTATTCGAGCTTTTCCATCGGACGGATTTTCCGGTCGGCATATTCCACGGCAAGCCCGCCTGCGCTGAGATCCATGACCGTTCCAAAGAGCCGGTACCGGCCCTTGATCAGAGGAATGCGCCTAATCAAGCGATATTCGAGCAGGACGCCGGGTTTTGCGATCCAACGCTCGCTTTTCCGTCGTTCGATCTCGATCATGTTCCTCCGATGACCTGGCAGCGGAGTGAGGAGCCCTCTTCGACTTTTTTTGTCTAGCCGACCAGCGGGAGTGCCGGGCACAGCAATAGGTTGATACTATATCGCATTCTAATACCGGTAGCAAACGAAAACCGGCAAACGGCAGAACGCGTGCTCATGAGGCACCTGAGCCGGCTTTCTTCCAGCGCCGCTGGCCGGGTCAGGCGCTGCGCGACGGGGATGCGGCGCGGATCGAGATCCGGGATCGCCGTTTGGAAGATTCTTCATTTGGCCTTGGTCTGGTCGTGGAAAGCATTCAGCACCGCCGAAAGAAGCGACGCGCTGTGGCCGAGCTGCCGGTAGGCTTCTTCCGGCGTCATGAGCCGGTTTTCATCTTCCAGCCGCCATCCCAGGGCCAGCGAAAGGTTGGCGATCCGAACGATCTCGTCGATCAGATCGTCTTCGGAATCGATCCGGATCGGATAGATCCGGATCCGTCCCAAATTGTCGAGCACTTCACGGTTGACGATCCCGTCGTTTTTCAGGTGGGTTCTCCTGGCGAAGGGACTCGGGTCGGTGTTGTGAAGCGGCATCGAAAGATCGCCGATATAATGCACACAGTAAGCCAGGTGGTGGTGTCCGTAGCCGCCCCCCTTTTCGACGGCCACGGCATTTCGGAAAGAGGCGACGATCGCCCCGTACAGGTGCCCGTTTCGATCGAATGTGTCGTAGCGGAGAATCTGCTCCCGAACTTCGGCGGCCGATATCGTCATCCCCCTTCGGTGATTGCTGTAGTGGTTGGCTCCTTCCCGGCGGCCAACCTTGATTCGCGCGATGTCGGCGCCGGCGGCATTGAACCATTTTCGGTATCCGGCCGCCTTGGCAATCGCCAGGTGGGTTTCGTCGAACCAGGCCCCGGCATCGCCGGGGCCGAAGCACAAAAGCGCCAGCACTACCGCCACTGCAGTCGAACCGATCTTTCTCACATCGACCTCGCAAAACGCCGCACCGGAGGGGGATATGCACCTCCATTTCTTATCGCCCGGCAGAATCCTTTTCTTCACGATCCACGACGCGCCGCTTCCCATGGATCGATCAAGATGACCGCGCCTTCTTCGCGCCTCATGCCTTCTGCTCGACCGCCTCGAAGCAGGGGATGCAAAGCGTCCGGCCGGCAAACCGGCGGGTGCGCGATTCCATGGTCATCTCTCCGCAATTTTCGCAGGTCAGGCTTTCCAGGATTCGGGGCGGCCGGGGCGCCGGCGACGGCAGGGGAGAAACTTCGAAAAGTTCGGAAAGGGGTGCGTTCATGTAATACTGCCCGGCCTGACCTCGAAGCTGCTCGCACCGATCTTTTTCTTCTTCGCTCAGGGTTCCGGCCGCCCACCGTTTCATCAGACCGCGCAACTCACCTCCACCGGCCCGCTCCTGGGCCTCGGGCCGCAACAGCGCGCGAAATCCCTTCCCCGACTTTCGGTCGAAAAAAGAGAAGGCCATCTTGCCGTAGTCTTTGTGAACGAGGTTGCCCTTTCCATAGGTGCAGCCCGTCAAGTACTGGATGGCGTCAACCCCGCACATGTCGGTTTCCACCACCGCGACCAGGTCCTCGGCCTTGGCCCGGCCCAGGCGCTCCCTGGCCAGTTCGCTCACCCGGATTCCGATGCTCAGCCCCGGGCAGCTGTGGCCGTGAAAATCGACCACCCGGTCGATGGTTTCGGCTCCAAAGCTCATGTCATTCTCCCCTGCGAACTCGCCTTTAAAGCGAGCCCTCCGATCGCACAGTTCATTTTGAAAAAGGCCGGCCGCTGTCAAAAAAAGCCACGAGGCGTCGAACGCTTCCTCTGGGAAGCGGTGTGCCTTCGTGGCTTTGATATCCGTTTCCAAAACACTCCCGCCTTCTGGCGCGCATTTGAAAAAATTTTAACGAAGCCGCCCCCCCCTGTCAACCGTCTTTGCGCGCCGCAGTGCACCTGCCGTCATGGCGAAACCGGGCCCGAATCTATTTCATGACCATTTCGATAAAATTTAAAATAGTAATGGGACTAAAATCATATTTACCGATCTTGACAGTGACCGAACCGTTTTTATCATATTGCTGAAATCAAGAGGCCGATCGGAATACAACTATCGTGGCAACTTCAACCACCCAAAAAAAGGAGGTAGGGGCATGATCTACAGAAGGTTGTTCGACCTCCCCACCTGGCGGCTGCGGAACCCGTTTGAGGAGCTCGAACGGATGCGCAGTCAGATGGACCGTGTAATGGAGGGTTTCAGCGGTTCGGGGCTGCGGCCCTCTGCCGGTGTGTTTCCGGCCGTCAACCTCACCGAAGACGCCGACCGGTACTATGTCCGGGCCGAGTTGCCGGGCATCAAGTCCGAAGATCTCGACATCCAGGTGACGGGGAGAAATCTGTCGCTTTCCGGGGAACGGGTCATTGCTCCGGACGTGGAGGGCGCCCGTTACCACCGCCGGGAGCGTGAAGGCGGGAAGTTCTCCCGGGTCATCGGGCTCCCCGGGGAGGTCAATCCGGAAAAGGTCGAGGCCCGGCTGGCCAACGGTGTTCTGACCGTTTCGGTGGCCAAGGCCGAGGCTGCAAAACCGCGAAAAATCACGATCAACTGACCGAATCCAGGAGGGGAAACCATGACCGACAACAAAGAATTGAGGGTCAAGGACAAACAAGAGGTCAGCACCCCTGCCGAGCAGACCCGTCCGGGCCTGGTTTTCACGCCGGATGTGGACATCTACGAAACCGAGACCGGCATCGTGCTGCTGGCCGACATGCCGGGGGTGGAGGCCAAGGATCTGACGATCGACCTTAGGGACGACATACTGACGATCACTGGCGAAATCGCCCCGGTCGAAGGGGCCGATGAAGAGGACCTCCTGATCGAGTACGAAACAGGCAGATTCGCCCGTCAGTTTACGCTGGCCGACGTGATCGATCAGGAAAAGATCGAGGCCAACTTGAGTCTCGGCGTGCTGCGGTTGACGCTGCCCAAAGTCGGCAAGGCAGCGCCGCGGAAAATCACCGTGAACGCCGAATAGCATCCTCCAGTTTCACCGTCCGCCATGCGGGCGCCATCGGCCGCGCCCGCATGGCAAAAACCGTCCGTCCGTCGATGCCTTCCGGTCCGGGGGGAGGCCGCCGATGAGAAAAAACCCCTACAAAATTCTCGGCATAGGCCGCTTCGCCGACCAAAAGGAAATCAAAAGCGCCTACCGGCGGGCCGCCAAGAAAAGCCATCCCGATCTGACGACCCCGAAACAGGCAGGTGGTCGATTCTGTGAAATCCAGGAAGCCTACGAAACCCTGAAAGACGAACAGCGGCGCCGAAGATGCGACGAGGTTCTGGACCGGATGGCAGCCGCCGCGCAGTCAGGGGTGCGGCGGTTGAAAAGAACATCCGGATCGCCCCTGTCTTCGGCCGGCCGTCCTGTAGAACCGTTGATTCCAGCCGACGGCCGACGTCGAGGACACCCCGCCGGCGCGTCCCGAGTGGCGCTGGAAATCGTACTGACCCCTTCAGAGGCACAAACCGGCGGCCGATTTCCAGTGCGCCTCGCAATGGAGACCGACTGTCCGGGCTGCGGCAATGCGGTGCCGGGGGTCGTTTTTTGCGACAACTGCGGGGGAATGGGACGGGTGCAACAGCCGTTGACCGTCTTTTTGGACCTGCCCGCCGGCATCCGGGACGGGGATCGGACAAGTGCAGTGGTGGATATTCAGGGGCACAGCGCAGGCGTCCTGGATCTTTTGTTCCGCATCGATCCCCGGGCTTCCTGGGCGCCGCGATAGGCTTCGATCGGCAGCTGCGGAAACGACCGACAGGGTACAGGCTCCCCTTTTGTGAAACTTCTCCTTATCTTACCGATTGAACCGCCCGCTTCCTTCGGTCGATCCCCTCGACAGGCTCCCTTCGGCTTCGCTCAGGGCCGTCGGGACAAGCAAGTCGCCAAGTACGCGAAGAGAGATGTTTTTTTAAATCAAAACGTGGTCTTGGCGTCCTTTTTCAAAGGGGGGCTTTGTGGCCTGGATCTTCAGGAGGCCAGGCAGCAGCCCGAAGCGCTCCCCCGTTTGAAAGGGGGGACAGGGGGGATTTTCCAGGCTGAAGAAAACCTTACAGGATTCCCGTGAAGCTGGAGTTCATACCTGCTCCAATCCCGTTCGCGAACAGGACGGCATGGGTGCCTTGTCACGGATCGAGCTTGATCCCAGCCAGGGGCGCCAACCGAGGATCGACAGCCCCGGTGCCGCATCGGCACGGGTTTCGATTCAGGTCCGCGCCGCAATGCGGGCAAAGCCCCTTGCAGTCCTCCCGGCAGAGGGGTTTGCACGGAATGGCCATCACCAGCTGCTCCTGCAGCCCCTCGCGCAGATCGATCTCGGCCCCGTCAAAAGGGATCAGGCCGATTTCATCGGCGGAAATCTCGGCCTCTTCACCGGGCCTGAGCTGCTCCGGCATGAGGTAGCGGGGGCTGTAGGTCAGGGCGAACCGATCGGCCAGATCGGCGTCAAAATCGGCGAGGCATCGGCTGCAGCGAAGCCGAATCCGGGTCTCCAGGCGCCCGCGGACGTCCACCGACTCGCCGGCCCGAACCGCTCGGATCTCGAAACGAACCGGTCGTTCAAATGCGGCATCTCCCCGGCTGCGTATCTCTTCGAGAACGGGAAACTCCCGTGGTTCGGATTCGAAAACCAGGTCAAGACCCTCTTCGCCGATCTGCTCAATGGGAAACCGCATGGTTCACCATCCTTTTTTGAGCCGGAGGCCGGCCCCGGCCGATAAATATGCCAGTTTTGTATAAAACAGGGGCTCAAAGTTACATTTATGTGTTTTTATGCCGCACCCTCTCATCTGCCCTGTCAATTTAAAAGTTTGTTTTTATTATATTAATACAGATTCCGTGTCGTTTTCGGTGTTGGCATCCGAATTGCTTTGAATGATAGGGGGGTGTCTTTTCCCCGACCTCGATCCGAAGGAGCCCAAAATGAAAGACGAAAAATCCAGGTCCAAATCCAAATGCATCTGCTGCGGCCGGGAGGTGGCGCCGACGAAAGACGACCGCAGCGCCGTCGATGACGATACCCTCTGCAGCCGCTGCTACGAAAAGATGATGTTCCCCGAGACCCGGCTGAAAAACATGGAGATATTCGACTGAGACGGCCCGGGGGGCTGCTTTTCGACCCCATCTTTTCGCCTTCACACTCTAATTTCCGCAGCCGCCGCAGTCAAACGCCGCCACTTCGAAGCCATGCCGCCTGAAAGCCCCCGGGGGCATTTTGCCCCCTTTGTTGACACCGCAGCAGCGGCAGGATAGCCTCTGTTTGTTTTCCTGCACACCCTTCTCATCGGTTCTCAAGGGGCAATTCGATGTCAGTTGCGACGGATTCATTGCACCGCTGCGTGGTTCTGCCGATCGTCTGCCGGGATCCTCAACAGCCCTTCATCGGCATGGCCATCCACTTTCTCCTCGGAAACCTCATCGTCCTTCACCCGGGCTTTCGGGAATTCTGGTTCGGCTGGCGGGTAGCCCGCATCTTTCCTGCTCCGGACGAGCTGAAATCCTACTGCCGGCAGGGTGAACCGGCGCCGGAGCCGATTTCGGCCGGCCGCCGGGAGCAGATCCGGTTCTGGGTCCAGGGAACCGTGTCGCCTTCTGCGGGCCGGCTTTCGGCAAACCTGACCCTGACCGACGCAGAGACCGAACAGATCCACCAGGCACCGGAATTGATCATCGACACAGAGCGGCATCTGATCGGCTTTCGGAGACGCTTTGCGGCCTGGATCGGCGACTGCGGCCACCCGTTTCCTCCGGGGCAGCAGGAAAAGACGCTGTGGCCCGAGGAGGCGACACCCGCCGGGCTCGATGCGGTGGGCCGAGCACTGGAGGTCTTTTACCTCCAATCTGCCTACGGCGGCAAGGCGCCGGTAGACGTCGAACCCTTTCAACATGCCGTGGACGCCGCCCCGGCGGCTTTCATGTCCCACGACCTGCTCGGCTGGGCCCTGTATCGAAACAAGCGCTTCGACGAAGCCCGCAATGCGTTTCTGGAATCGGTGCGGATCAACGTGCATGGCGCAGGGGCCATGGCCGGCCTCATATGGTGCGCGGTGATGAGCGGCGACGGAGAAGATGCCTTGTATTGGGCGGCCCGCAAGGCCGAATCCTGCGCCGGAGACATTGGGGCCGCCCGGGAAAAGGCGCTTGGCCTGCTGGAGAAACACGGCCAGGCTATTCGACGGTGACCGCTTCTGCCGCGGTTGCGTCCTCGGTCTCCGCCACTTCCGGATAGACGAACAGCCGGTCACCCGGGTGGATGGTCCGGGTCGGGTCGATCCGATTCCAGATGAGCAAAGACGAGAGGCTGACGCCGAAACGATCGGCGATCAGGGAAAGATTGTCCCCCTCGCGCACCACATAGAGCCGTCTTTGGCTGTCGGCAAGATATTCGGCCTGAAGCGACTCAAACCGTTGGGCAAAAGAAGCCGGGGACGGAGACGGCACCCGGATATCGACCGCGCCCGGCCCCAGGGAGTGGCCGCGGATTTCCGGATTCAGGTCCTTGATTCGTTTGAAGGTGGTGCCGGCCGCCGCCGCCACCAGTCGCAGCGGCGTCTCCTGCTGGCACTCGACCCGCACCTGGTCGAAGGAGAGGGGTCGCCAGCGGTTTTCCGGTGGAAGGAAAAAACCATAGCGCTCGGGCGCTTCCAGGATCAGCTTGGCGGAAACCACCTGCAGGACATAGCGCTGGGTCTCCAGGGGCAGGTACAGGTCGTAGTAGCGGTCAACCCCCTGCTCGGCGATTTCAGCGGCCAGACGCTCTTCGCCCAGGTTGTAGGCGGCTGCCGCCATCGTCCAACTGCCGAACCGTTGATGCAGTTCCGAAAAGTACGCGGCCGCCGCCCGCGTCGAATCGAAGATGTTGCGGCGTTCGTCGCGACGGGCGTCGACCGTGAGACCGTAGCGGCGGGCCGTGTCGGCCAGAAACTGCCAGAAACCGATCGCCCCTTTCCGGGAGCCGGCGTGGGGTCGCAGCGCGCTTTCGATCACGGCGATGTACTTCAGGTCGCCCGGCATGCCCTGCTCGGCAAGGATCGTTTCGATCACTCCCAGGTAGCGGTCTGAGCGCTTCAGCCACAACAGCACCTGCGGCCGGTTCCACAACGACAGGAGCATCTCCTTTTCAAACCGCTCCCGCACATCGGGATTGTCGAAAGGAACCGGTTCGCCGCAAAAGTCGGCGTGGGAAATTTCCGAAAGCGCCGCCGCCAGATCAGGGATCTCTGCGCCGATGCGCTGCTGCTGGGCGGCGGCCGGAAGGGCCGGCAGCAAACACAGGATCCAGAATAAAACGGCGGGGGCGGTCCGGCATCGATCATAACGCTTCATCGACATCTCCTGTTTGACTTCTGCCTTTCGGCTTCTGCATGATGCCAACAAAAAAATTGTCTTTCAACTTTCAGGGTTCATGATTCCGCGATAGGGATAATGCCCATCGTTCCACGGCGACATCCCCGGGCCGCGGTGACGGCGACTGTTTCGTTGACATCGGCGGTCGCCTCTGACAAAGAAAAGAAGGAAGGGCGGAAATCCCCGGAGCAGCCGCCGGCCGGCTGCCGCTTTCTGAAACGGTCACTCCAATTCGGGTCTTGTTGCATGGGTCAGATCGAATCGATACCGAAGGGCAACGAAACGATCCTGCTGATCGACGACGAAGAGTCGGTCCGGGTCGGCATCGAGTTCATGCTGGTCAAGATCGGCTACACGGTCCATTCGGCCGAAGACGGTCGGGAGGCGCTGGAAATCTTCCGCGAGCATTGGCGGCAGATCGACCTGATCATTCTCGATCTGGTGATGCCCGGTATGCTCGGGGCGGAAGTGTTCGACCAACTCCGGGCAATCGACCCATCCTGCAAGGTGCTTTTGTCCAGCGGCTACAGCACCTCCGAGGAAGCCCAGGAACTCCTCGGCCGGGGATGTGCAGGCTTCCTCCAGAAGCCTTTCAACATCGAAAGACTCTCCTTCCGAATCCGGGAGATTCTGGGCCCCCCCGCCGGCGGCCGATAGGGGGCGCCCACAGATGCAAAAGAGCAGTCGCCTTTCCGGTGGGAGCGGTCTTCCGGTTCAGGGCCGCGGGTCGAGATAGCGCCCGAACTCCCGCAGCGCCGCGTGAATCGGTATGGCAAATCCCAGTCCTTCATATTGCCGGGTCAGCTTTTTGAAGGTGTTCACCCCCAGCACTTCTCCCTTTTCGGAAACCAGCGGTCCCCCGCTGTTTCCCGGATAGATCTTGGCATCCGTCTTGATGTAGCCCCGCTCGTACCCGGACAGAATCCCCTGTGCCACCGAATGATGAAGTGCGATCGGATTTCCGATGGCATAGACTCGACCGCCGGTGGGAACGGAATACGGCTTGCCGGGAAGAAGATAAGGCGTCCGATAACCGTCGACCTTCAGCAGGGCAAGGTCCAGCTTGTCGCTCACAGCCACCAGGTAGGCCCGAAGCTCGGTTTGGTCCGCCAACATCACGTTGAAGTAACGGTCGATGTTGGCGATCCGGTCTTTGTACGCCTCTTCTTCGAGCCGGTCCCGGATCTGCTGCACCTCTGCGTCGAATTGCGCCTTTCGCCGGTCCAAGTCCTCCTGGAGGCTGTCGAACTCCTTCTTCTTTCTCGTGTAGCTTCGCGGGTGAAGGCGTCCCCGGTAGCTTTCCAGTTCATCCCTGGCGGCGTCGAGCCGCTGCTGCTCGCTTTCGAAACGCTTGGCACGCTGGGAGATTTTCAGTTCCACCTGCTCGCTTCGCTCTTCCATCAGCTGCTTTTTGCTCTCCGGCGTGCGAATCACGTGGCGGTTGGTCAGAAGGTAGCCGTCGTCGGAGACGAAAAAGCCCGAACCTCGCCCGATGCCGCTTTCCACGACGACGGTGGCCAGTGTGGCCTCTTCGATTTCGTTTCTCGGTTGGATGCGGCCGTTCAGCTGCGCCAGCAGATCGAAGCCCGGCGCCTGGAAACGCGCCGGATCGCTTCCTTTCATGATCTGGGCATGCTCGGGCACCTCGCTGGGATCGTCCGTAAAGACCCAGGTCCCGTCGTCCCGCTGGTATTTGTAGATCTTAGCTTCGACCGTGCCGCCAAATGCCAGGGCAAGCGCGGCGACCACCACGGCGACGCGAAATAGATTCAGGATGCTCATGGGCCGACTCCTTCCACTTCGCCCAGCGTCGAACCCGACAATTCTGCTTCACATCAATTGCCTCCTCCATCACGCAGGATGAAACCGTAGCAGAATCAGTCCGGCGGATCAAAGCCGAATACGGGCAAGGCAGTACCGGTTGCCAAGCCGCCGAAAGAGACAGACGGGTCCGTTGAGGCCCAAACGGCCCGTCTGTGCATCGTCGCAATCCGGGTCGGGGTATTTTGCGATGAAACCGTCAGTGAGCTTTTTTACGAGAACGTCGGAAAGGGCCCCGGTGCCGGGGCAAAGAAGGCCTTTATCACTCAGCCGGCGCCGGGGCAAAAGGTATGGACCGGGGGGTCAGGCGCCTGCCGCTGCACGGATGCAGCGGCGGGCGCCTTCAGCAGGGGTTGCGCACGGCCAGAACGAATTTTGTCCCGCAGCGGAGGCATCTGACGATCCGTGAGATGTCCGCCGTCAGTTTCGGTATCCGGTAGCGGATATTGCAGCAGGGGCAGTGCAACGGAAAGGAGTCATCAGACGTCGGGGCGGGCGCCTTCGGCGCCTCGGCCCAATCGCTTCTCAATTCAATGGCCTCGAGCATTTTAGACATCGGATGGCAGCTCCTTTTTTGACCGTCGAGATGGCCGGTTCGTCTCTCTTCAACCTCACCGCAGCCCAGGGGTTGATCCTGTCGTGGTTTTGTCGCTGATCCGGCGTGAAGAAAACCGCCAGCTCACGCGGTACCGAAAAGACTTGCTAAGATAATATACAATTTTCATGCCATACGGGTATTGGCCGGCAGATCACCCCGCACAAACTTTCGCTGTAGATTTTAAAAAAAATTACAGGATCTTAACAGGGACCTTGATTTCAGGAAAACGCGGCGGGGCGTACGGCACGGCGGGTTCGCGCGAGGGGGGAATGGAAAGTTTGCCATTCGACCATCCCCCCCCGGGCGCTTGTTCCGAAAAAATAGAGGTGGCGGCCCCGGGATGGGCGGAAGACCGTCCATGGGGCGCAAAACCTGGAAAGCGGCCTACTGGACTTGAAATTCGACAGTGCCCAGGATCGAGCCTTCGGCATCCTGGATCTCCACCCGCCAGGAACCGGTCAGTCCGTAGAGGTTTTTGTTGGCGTAAGTTCGCCAGCGACCTGCCTGCCCCACCTTCACCGTGACCCGCGCCAACTCGTCGCTTCCGTGGTACCAGACAAAGTCGGCGGTGGTCTCGGCCGGGATGTCGACGGCCTCCAGGAATGCGTATACTTTTTCCGTGGTCGAAGAAAAGGTGCTCGAAATCCCGACCGGTTCCCGGTCCTGCACGTCCTGGCAGACCAAAAAACGCTGGATGGCAAACGGAGCGCCTTCTGCGGCCCACCCCGACGCCCCGGAAACCGCCAGCAAAAGGACCACGCCGGTGAGCACGAGGGCAACCCTGGATCGCTTCTTTTCTGTTCTCATCATCTTTCCTCCCTTTTGCGGAAAAGAACAACGGCCACGACATACAAGTCAAAATTTCTTGACATAACCGCCGTTTATGCTATTTTAAAGTGAGTTGTCAAGGCTTTAACCCGAATCGGGAGGAGCCATGGAATCAGGAAAGGCCCTGTCGCCGGAAAAAAACGGGACAGGGTCGTCTTTTTTTTGCGATTTGGCAATGCGGTGCCGCTCAATTGGTCTTTCGACAACCCCAACCGCCTCCCTGATGCGGGGTATTGGTGCCTGAAAATAGGCAAAGGCTTTAGGGGCAGCCCGGCAGGGGCTCGCCCGAATTTTTCCAAGTCTCACCGCCGACGCGCCAGAGCCTATAGGACAACGGCACGCTGCGAAAAACGTGCCCGCTGATGCGGTTCAACCGCCGATAAGGAGGGAACCATGATCCACAAGATTATCGTGGGCCTTGACGGATCGGAGCACAGCCTGAAGGCGCTCGACTATGCGCGCGCCCTGGCCGAGAAGTTCGGTGCAAAGCTGATCTTGCTCCACGCCTACCATCCGACATCGGATTTGAGGGGATCGGAAGGATACGATCAGATGGTTGCCAGGCGAAAGCGGGCCGGGGAAAAAGTCATCAAAAAAGCCATCGAGAGCCACCTGGCGGGGGCGCCTTTCGAGATGGAAGAGGACCTGCTCGAAGGTCCTGCCGCCGAAGCCATCGTCTGGGCCGCCGACGTGCGAGAGGCCGATCTGGTGGTGATGGGCACGCGGGGGATGGGTTCTTTTAAGGGCCTGCTGTTCGGCAGCGTCAGCACCAAAGTGACGCACTACGCCCCCTGCCCCGTAATGGTGGTCCGCTGAGACGAACCGCGCCAGCCAGTGAATCGAATCAGGCAGAATCTTTCACGGTAGAATCCCGCCCTGACCATACTTCAGCCTGACTGGAAAAGCCCGACTGAAAAGTTTCGGGCTTTTCCGGCAAGGGCTCTACCGCACTTGCCTCTCCGGCCCCGGCACGGACCGGATCCCAAAACGGCCGAATAGAGCGTCATTCCCTTCTTGTCGGGTTCGCGGAACGCGGAACATTGATAAAATCGCGGCAGCGGTTTTGTCATCGCACGCTGATCCCCTCATCGAGATACCTGATCAGGGGGTGGATGAAAAACTCGATGATGCGGCGCTTCCCCACCTTGATCTCTGCCGTTACACTCATGCCGGTGGCAATGGGTGTTTCCACCCCGTCCACCATCAGGGCCGTCCTTTTCGGCCGGATATACGCCTCGTAGACCAGTCCCAGGTTCTTTTCTTCGATGCTGTTTTTGGAAACCTGAAGAACGATCCCTTCGATCAGGCCGTATTTTTGAAAGTTGAAAGCGTCGACCTTGATCGAGGCGTCCATGCCCGAAGCGACAAATCCCACGTCCTTGTTGAGCACCAGCGTCTTGACTACCGACGGCATGTCGGCCGGCACGATTTGGGCCAGCTTTTCCGCCGGGGTGACCACCCCCCCGATGGTGTGCACAAAAAGCCGGGTCACGGTTCCGCGCACGGGCGCTGTAATCTGCTGCCGAGCACTTAAAAACGCGGCCTTTTCGATCTTGCCCTGAAGATAGATCTGCCGCTGGCGCTTTTCGGCCAGCTCCTCCAAGAGTCGGTTTTCTTCCTCGGTCCGGATCAACTCGATCTCCCGTCGGACCCGCGCGGCCGATTTCTGAAGCTCTTCCACGCCGTGGGTCTTTTCCGTGACCTGCCCCTCGTAGGCGCTCACCTCGCTCCTGGCCTTGTCGAAATCGTCCCGGCTGATGATGCCCTGCACCGGGCGAAGACGCGCCAGCCGCTCCTCGGATAGCTGCCATTGGAAAACAGCCTGGGCCAGCGCCTTTCGCGCGGCTTTTCGGCGCTCGGCCACCTGGCCGAGTTCCTCGTTCTTGACCCGGATCTGCTGGGCCAACCGCAGTCGGGAGGAGTCGTAGATCTCCTGCTGCATCAGCACCTGACGGGGGTCGTGCCGGCCGGGAGGCGGGGCAAACGGTGTCTTGGAAAGAAGCGCTTCGATCCGCAGGACCTCGAGTTCGACCTGGGCCAGGTCCGCCTTCATCGATTCCAGCTCCGGTTCGATGTCGGAGGGATCGATTTCCATGAGCACCTGACCCGCCTCCACCAAATCCCCCGGCTGGACCCGGATCGCCCGCACAACACCGGTGGTCAGGGGCTGGACCGTTTTGACCTCCCCCACCGGGATCACCTTGCCCCGTGCGGTGACCACCACGTCGACCCGCCCGAAGAACATCCACAGCCCGAAGAACAAGATGGCGGCAATGATGATCCAGAACACCGTCCGGCCCAGGGGATTGAGCGGCTGTTCTTCAATCTCCACCAAAAGGGGTTTGAACTCGTGGCTGTCCTTGTTATTCCGGCCCATGGCTTTCGAAAGAGATACGGTTCGTGACGGATAATTTAGAAAATGCCCTGGATGCCCGCCGCCGCAGGCATGACAAGAAAAAAATTTCCTCCTCTTGCGTCATTCCTGCGAAGGCAGGAATCCAGTGATTTCTTTCTTGGCGCCCAGGTGCGCTTTGGCGGGTACCACAACAAATGCACTGAAATCCCATCTGTCATGCCCGCGAAGGCGGGAATCCAGACCCTCTTTGTCTTTTCGATTCGTCGCAGCGGCTTTTTCGAAGCCGCTAAGACTGGAGGTCGTAGAGATATCGGTAATATCCCCCCTCCCTGGCCAGCAGCTCCTGCCGGGTTCCGGCCTCGGCGATCCGGCCGTTGTCCATGACGATCAGGCGGCTGCAATCCCCGATGGTCGACAGCCGGTGGGCGATGATCAGGGTGGTGCGTCCCTGGCTGATCGTCTTCATGTTCTCCCGGATGATCCTCTCCGACTCGTCGTCGAGGGCCGAGGTGGCCTCATCGAAGATGAGCAGCCGCGGGTCGGTGACCAAGGCCCGGGCGATGGCCACGCGCTGACGCTGTCCCCCGGAAAGCGCAGAACCGCGCTCTCCTACCTGCGTGTCGTAACCTTCCGGGAGCCGGACGATAAACTCGTGGGCCCCGGCGATGCGGGCCGCTTTCAGAATCACCTCCATGGGGGCGTCGGGCCGCGGCAGGGCGATGTTTTCCCGGATCGTGCCGCTGAACAGGAAGTTTTCCTGAAGAACAACGCCGATGTTGTACCGAAGCCAATACGGGTTCATATGCCGGACGTCCACCCCGTCAATGGTAATGATCCCCTCATTGGGGATGTAGAGGCGTTGGAGCAGCTTGGCCAGGGTGCTTTTCCCACTGCCGCTTCGTCCCACGACGCCGATGCTGGTGCCCGGTTTCACCGAAAACGAGACGCCGTCGATCACCCGCGGGCCGCCGGGGGTATAGGAAAAGGTCACGTTTTCCAGCCGCAGCGCACCGTAAATCCTGGGCAGGGTGATCGCTTTTTCGGTGGACGCTTCCGGTGGGTGGTTCAAGATGTCGCCGAGCCGGTCCACCGACAGCAGGGTCTGCTGGAGTTCGTGCCACAGATTGACCAGCCGCAGCACCGGAGCGGCAAACTGGCCGGCAAACATCTGAAAGGCGATCAACTGACCGATGGTCAGATCCCCCGTGATCACCGACTTCACTCCGACAAACAGCACCGCGATGGTCATCAGACGACGCACCGTGCCCGATATCGCACCGAAGATGTTGCCCATGTTGGCCAGACGGAAACTGGACCGAACGTAGCGGCCCAGGTGTTCCTCCCAGCGCTTTTGCATCGTGCCTTCCACCGCCAGGGACTTGACCGTCTCAACCCCGGTCACCGACTCCACCAGATACGCGTTGGAGGCGGCCGTCATCTGAAACTTCTGCTCCAGCCGGCGACGGAGCTCCGGGGTGATCACCAGGTAGATCAGCGCGATCACCGTCACAAACCCCAGCACGATCAGCGTCAGCTTCACGCTGTAGAGCAGCATCACCGCCACGAACACCAGCGAGAAAAGCAGGTCGATGATCACGCTCACCGCCTTGTGGGTGATAAACTCCCGGATCGTGTCCAGTTCCCGCACCCGGGCGGCGATGGTGCCCACCTTGCGCGATTCGAAGTACATGAACGGCAGCGACAGCAGGTGCCGGAACAGCTTGGCGCCCAGCTTGGCGTCGAGCTTGTTGGCCGTGTGAATGAAGATGTAGTTGCGGGCGATGTTGAGCAGCAGTTCAAAGACGGTCACCGCCAGAAAGGCGATGGCCAAAACGTCTAAGGTGGTCAGGCTCCGGTGGACGATCACCTTGTCCAGGATCACCTGGGTAAACAGCGGGGTGACCAGCCCGAAGAGCTGCACCACAAAAGAGCCGATCAGCACCTCTGCGATGATCCGCTTGTACCTGGACATCTCGGCGAAAAACCACCGGAAGCCGAACACGGTCTGGGACGACACCTTCCGGTGGCTCAAAAGGATGACGGCGGCGGTGGCCGCCGCCACGTCGTCTGCGCCGGCTTCCGCAGTTTTCCGGGCTTCCGGATCGTAGATCAGCAGGCGTTTTGCTTTCGGATCGTACTTCAACGACACTCGATACCCGCCGTCGATCCCCACCAGAATGACAGGCGCTCGCACCGTTGCAAGGATGCGTTCAATCGGCGCGTGCTTCAATCTGGCCCGAAAGCCCAGCCGTCTGGCAATGTGAAGAATTTCTTTGGGCAAGGGCTCTTCAGGACCCCGGAACTTTTCGGCAACTTTCCGGGTGTCCATTTCCAGGCGGTTGATTTTTGCAACGATGTCAATCGAAGCGATTCCGGTGTTCACGGCCCTGTTCCCGGTAGGAAGCGCTATCCAGTGTGCCAGGCGCTTGCAATCAGCGTCATCATCGATTCGGTTTTTCTGACCGCCTCCACCGAATTCAGGCAAATGCCTTCATCGATTGCATGGGCGGCCATCTGCTCGATGAGATCGCCGATGTCTGCATCGGTCATATAGCTGCCGTCGGCCAGTTCGAACCGCTCGATCCTGTTTCCGGACCGAAACTGCCGCTCGACAACCAGAATGTCCTGGTCTCCGTATTGCAGGTAAAGGTCACTGCCTCGGGAAAAGAACGCCACATCTGCATTCGATACACCGGAAGCAAAATGGACGGTGTCTTTGCCTGCACCCGGCCGCCGCCAGCAGCGGGCATTTGGCCCGTCGCAAACGCGATCCCGGCCATCGCCGGCGTCAAACCGATAGGTGTCGCCGCCGGCACCGCCCCGGAGAAGGTCGTTTCCGCCTCCGCCGGAGAGAATGTCGTCGCCGGCACCGCCTTCGAGCCGATCGTTTCCGGCCCCTCCCCAGAGCCGGTCGTCTCCATCGTCACCCTCTATGACATCTTTGCCGTCGCCGCCGATCAGCGCGTCGTTTCCCCTGCCGCCGTATAGGTGGTCCGGGCCTTTGTCGCCATAGAGCGTATCCTCCCCTTTTCCGCCCCAGAGCTGGTCCCTTCCGTTTCCCCCTGCCAGGGTGTCGTCCCCGCAGGCGCCGTAGAGCACATCGTTGCCGCCCGCCCCGAACAGAACGTCATTTTTTGCCGCACCCACCAAGGCCTCGCTTCTGGACGAGCCGTAGATGAGGTTTTTCTGGTTCCAGCGGCCGAACCGGGAAAGCCAGCCGCGCCACCAGGAGCCGTTGCCGATATCGGCAATCCGCTCCTTGGCCAGGTGCAGGGGGCCGTCTGCAGTCGCCAGCTGTTTGACCCCGTTTCCCGGGTCTGAGAAATACCCGGTCAGGGCGATGCCGCCCTTGTCGCGGACCGCGATCAACAGGTCGTCGGCCCTGCGGGTCAGCGTCAGTTCGTCCTTGCCGATGCCGTCCATCAGGATCGTGCCGGTGCCGCCCTTATCCACCACCGCAGTGCCGCCTTCAAACACGTTCACCTTGAACACCAGCTCGGTTTCGGCCGCAGCACCGCTGCCATCGGAGACCTTCACCCGCACCCGGTCGTTTCCGGCAAAATCCACGTCGGGTGCGTAGGTCCAGCAACCCTTTTCGTCGATCTCAAAGCTGCCGTGTTCCGGCGATAGAACCGCGGCAAAAGAGAGGGTATCGCCGTCTACGTCGTTTGCCGGCACGCTGCCAGACATTTCAGCTGCGGCAAACAGCACATAGTCCAGCACCTCCGGGGCTGCCGGCGCATCGTTGACCGGCGCCACCGCAAAATCGAATTGGGCCGTATCACTGAGCCCGTAAGGGTTGGTCACCGTGATCTGCGCAGCGTCTTCGCCGTTGAAATCAGCCTCCGGCGCGTAGGCCCAGCGGCCTTGCTCGTCGATCAGCAGTTGACCGTGTTCAGGCGTCCGGCTGATCGTATAGGTGAGGCCGCTGCCCGAGGGATCAACCACCTCGATGGCACCCGATGCGCTTTCGTCTTCTTCGAGGCCCACCATTCGATCGTTCACCGTCGGCGGCGATACCCGAACATCGAAGGTCAGTTCGGCCGCGGCCTCACCGGCGTTCTCGTCGGAAATCTTCACCACCGCCCGGTCTTCGCCCACAAAGAATCCGGTGGGGCGATAGGTCCAGCTGCCGGTCTCATCGATGCTGAAGCTGCCGTTTGCAGGCCATTTCTCGACGGAGAAGCACAACGGATCACCGTCTGCATCCGAGGCTTCGACCTTCCCGGCCGCATCCCGGACATCCTGTAGGATCACCGTCTGGATGGGCTGAAGGGCCACGGGTTCATCGTTTACCGGGTCGACGGTAAACCGAATCGTCGAGATGGCCGACTGGCCGAAAGCGTTGGTGACTGAAACCCGGACTTCATCCTCACCGGCGTAATTTTCGTCCGGCCGGTATATCCAGGACCCATCCGTGGCGACGGCAAACGTTCCGTTTGCGCTTTGCTTCACGACGTCGAAGCTGGTCTGCACGCCGCCGCCGCTTACTTCGATGGCGCCTTCGGCCGCACCGTCTTCCACCAGCGTCACCTCGTATTGACCGACCTGGGGAAGCAAAAAAGATTCAATGGGGAACGCCTGCCCATCGGCAAAAGCGATCCTTTCGATCCGTTGGTCCGAAGCCTTCCAATTCAACAGAACAGCCCCACTCCCATCGGTGAAGGTGGCGATGAGGTCTGTGCCGTCGAACGCCAGCTGCAGGTCGCCGGGAAGAATGTCTTCCAGCACCAGAGCGTCGTCTCCACCGGAATCAGACAAAGAATCGAGCCCTTCTCCTCCATGGAGGATGTAGACATCGTCGCCGGGGCCGCCGTCGAGCATGTCGCTGCCGCCTCCGCCGATCAGAATATCGTTGCCGCTGCCGCCCTGGAGGGAATCGTCGCCGTCGCCGCCATTGATATAGTCCGCATGACTTCCCCCCAGGAGGGTGTCGCTCTGCTCTGTCCCCATGTACCAGCCGGCGACACCGGCGATATCGACGACCGCACCGGGGGAAAACGCGATCTTTTCCACCCGCGTGTAGGGACGGGAGCTGTAGCCGTATCTCTTTGCCCAATTTTGAAGCGTGACCCGGTCGTCGGAGCCGTTTTGAAACGTCCCGACAAGGTTGTATCCTTCGAGGGTAAAGAAGACATCCCCGGAACGGATTCCGCCCTCAAAGCGAAGCGTATCGTTTCCGCCGTCTGAAAGGGAGCCGTAACGGTCCGGGCCGCGGTCATAGATGGTGTCCTGGCCGTCGCCTCCACGAAACAGGTAGGTGTCATTGCCGGCGCCGCCCTCCAGCCGGTCGGTTCCGAGCCCTCCCCTGAGGGTGTCGTTTCCGGCCTGCGTCTTGATCGTGTCGTTGCCGGCACCGGCATGGACAAAGTCATCGTAACTGCCGGTGGTCACGACGTCGTTGCCGGCACCGGTATCGATCAGGTTCGCCTTTCGGTCGGTTATCGTGATGGTGTCGTCTGCTTCGGTGCCCAGCCGGGAAAACACGTCGGCCGGGCCGAGGCGGGTCCCGTCTGCAAATTCGAACCATTCGATACGGGTCCAGGATTCGGAATGGTAGCCGTACTTCTTGTTCCAATCGGTGATTATAATTCGGTCGTCCGGCGTCTGTTTGAATGTCACGACGAGGTCCTCTCCCTCCAGCATGAACTCGACATCGGCCGGGTCGATGGTTTCGCCCAATCGAATCGTGTCGGTCCCCCCGTCCCTTAACATGCCGGCGTACAGACTGCTTCGGTCGGTCCCCCGGTCGTAGATGAAGTCATACCCGTCTCCTTCGCCAAACAGGTAGGTGTCATTGCCGTTGCTGTCGGTGATCGAATCACTGCCCTTGCCCCCTTCGATCAGATCGGCACCGTCGCCGGCAGCCAGCGAGTCGTCGCCGTCACCGCCTTTCAGGGTGTCTCTGCCCGCTCCGGCGGCGATCGAATCGTTTCCTTCCCCCCCGTTTACAAAATCGTCAAAGTCGCCACTGGTGATCGTGTCGTTGCCGGCGCCGGTGTCGATCAAATTGGCGGGAGCTTCCGTCACCACGATCGTATCGTCGCCGTCGGTTCCGAGCCGGGCCAGCATGTCCTCGGCATCGAAAACGGTGCCGTCTGCAAATTCGAGCGTTTCGATGCGCGTATAGTGCTCCGAATGATAACCGTAACGGCGGTCCCAGTCGGTGATGGTGATCCGGTCTTCTGAACCGGAGTCGAAGCTCAGCACCAGATCGTCGCCATCGAGGGTGAAGTGAACATCTTCAGGGGAAATGGTTTGGTCAAAGCGGATTATATCGGTGCCTCCGTCGCGGATCATGCCGTAGTTCAGTTCGCTTCTTACCGTTCCGCGGTCGTAGATTATGTCTTGCCCGTCGCCGGCACCGTACCCATACAGATCGTCGCCGTTGCTGTCGCTGATGGTGTCATTCCCCGGGCCTCCCCAGGTCAGATCGCCGTCGTCTCCCGGAGCCAGAACGTCATCTCCCTTCCCGCCGTAGATGACATCCACTCCGGCCCCGCTGCGGATGGTATCATCCCCGGCAAAGGCCACCAGAAAGTCATTTCCTTCTGCGGTGTCGAATTGATCGCCTTGCGAGGTGCCAAGCACCATTCGGTTCAGGTTCTGAAAGACGAAGCGGGTTTCTGCGTCGAGAGTCGGCGTAAGGTCGTCCAAATCGATGCCGGTGTCGCTCCGAATCGATTCGATGATGCGGGCGACAAAGATTTTCTCCTCCTGGGGCGCGCTGTTTGCGATCCCGGAAAGGTAACCGGCCGTATCATGGCCTTGAGACGGCAGCACGATCCGGTCCTGGAGAAAATCATACGCTGCGCCCGGAAATACATCCTTGAATGCCGTCTGGACGGCGATGCTTGAAAACACGTGATGCTTGAGCAGATCGTATGCCTCTGACAGCCAGTCGACCGCGTGCCCCAGTGCGTTGAAAGACGAGACACCGTTGATCTGCATGGTGAAATCCCGGCCCATGAATCTTTCAAGGACCGCCAGTTTGCGGGCGCTGAAGGCACCACGCAGAACGTCCGGGGCGATGGGGTCGGTTTCCGACCATCGGGCCAGAAGCCCATCGATTCGGTTGTAGATGTCGACGATGTCGGTGGACCGGGCCAGCTCGAAGACCAGTTCCATGAGATCCGGATCGTCCTTTGCCGCAAGGGGTAGGTCTTTTACATTTCCGTATCCGCGGACCCAGGGGATGAGAAGGTTTTCCTCGTCGAGCTCGTATACGATGCTGCCGAGGGGATCTCCTGATTCACCGCTGTAGAAGGAATCGGCCTGGTCAAGGGAGAAAAACTGGT
>JASFPT010000033.1:0-21749 GCA_050115795.1 Desulfobacterales bacterium | reverse complement strand
GATGAACGATTCGTCCTGATCGCCTTTTTCCCTTTCGTCTGCACCGGCCTCCTTTCTTCCGGCGAGAATCGATTTCGCCTGCCGGTTGTAGAGCAGGATCTGGCCTTCGCTGTTGCAGATCACAACCCCTTCCGGCAGTTCACCCATAAACGCGGCCAGGATGTTTTTTTCCTCCTCGGCTTCGGCCTTTGCACGCCGAATCCGGCCGTCGATGTCTTTTTGAAGCCCTTCGTACCGCTCGGCCAATTCGTTGATCTCATCGGCCAGGGTAATCAGGTCTGCACTTCCCTCCCCCTTGATTCGATGGGACGGGTTGGCCGTGTTGATCAGCGCGGTCTCTTCCTTGATCCGGATCAGGGGCAAAATATAGATATGAAAGATGCCGTCGAGCAGAAAACCGATGCCGGCCAGGCCCAAGAAAATTGCAGCGAAGATATAACCGAATTTTAACTTCAGGATTTGAAGAATCAGGGCCTTCTGCGCGGGGTCGAGCTCCCGCCAGAAAAAGACGATCAGGGTGGCGAGAATGGCGAGGATGAACGAAAACGATATGGATGCAAACCACCAGAATGTGTTGCCCGCCCTCATTTCAAAAGCTCTTTGACCCTCGTGACGATTTCCCGGTTGGAAAAAGGCTTTGTGATATAAGCATCGGCGCCCATGGCCATGCCCTTTGCGATATCTACATCACGTCCGAGGGCGGAGACAAGGATGATTTTCGTCTTTTTCAGGGCCGTGTCTTCCCGGAGCATCTGGCACACCTCCAGACCGTTGACCCCGGGCAGCATGATGTCGAGCAAAATCAGGTCCGGACGGAAACGCGTGATGAGATCGATCGCCGTCTCTCCGGTATCGGCGATCCGCACATCGAAACCGTTTTGTTCCATTAAAAACTGGAGGGGGACGACGATGTTCGGCTCGTCGTCGACGATCAGGATTTTGGGCGTCTGGTTCATGGAAAGTCTCGATCTGCGGTGCGGCAAATCGAAACACGGACGGCGGGCGGCTGGCTGTTCTGAAGGGAGGGGTTCGAAAACAGTCCCCGGAAAAATCGATGCCGACACCCTTCCACCGACTGGAGGGCAGTTTATTTTGCTCGCTACGCTACGCGATGCCGGCAGCCGGTCCGCCTGCGGTTGGTTTCGTCGACCGCCCCGCTGTAAAAAAGGATGGGTACGGCTTGATGTGAAAGTTCGGCGGACCGGGCGGGTTCACCACCCGGTCCGCCGTCGGTTCTCCACTCGGTAATCGGGCTATCCGAAGATTCCCATTCCGAACGCTGCGGTCCAGAGAATGGAGAATGCGACCAGGATGATCATCCACATGTCTTCTTTTTTCATGATCGCTGCCTCCTTTGGTTAGGCCTCTTTGACCACGATGTTGATTTCCTTTTCAGCCCGCTCGAGCTGCTCGTCGGTGATGGTGGACATCTCCGCCTTGAAGCACAGGGCCCACATCATCACGATGCCCAGGATCCACCAGAAGATCTGCCAGGACCACAGCGGCGGAAATCCGGCGAAGGAAAATGCGTGGTTGCCCAGGACGCAGGCAGGACCGATGGCAAAGAAATACCACACCGGCACCACGATCTTCATGGCGTTTCGCCACTTGCGACCCGATTCGCTCGGGCTGTCGATGCTGTCGATCCATTGACGCATCTCGGCCTGGCGCTCGATGGTTTCGGGTTTGTCCTTGAAGCCGAGCGCGCGGCACAGATAGGCCACAAGCAGGCCGACGCCGGTTCCCCAGGCCGCCGAGTGGATCGTCAGCGGGTAGCGGATCTCCGGGATGCCGTAGGTGACGTAGACGGCGATCATGCCGGCAAGCACGCCTAAAACCGAGCCGATCGACGGCCACTTAAAGCCCCAGTTGACGCCCAGCAAAAGGATGTACATGACAAATCCGAACGCGGTGGCAAGCGCTCCGAGCATAACCAGGGCGGCTTTAGACGTCAGACCGACCCAAAGTGCAGCGATGGTCAGGGCCGTGGTCAGAATCCGGTTGACCCAGATCTGCTCGGCATGGCTGGCTTCCTGCTTTTTGATGTAGCGCCAGTAGACGTCCCGCAGCAGGATCGAACCGCCGGTGCCGATGTACGGTGCGGCCGTGGAGTGCATAGCCGCGATGGCCCCGATGAACACGATCCCGAGCATGAACGGCGGTAGGAACTCCATCATCAGGGTGGGCACACAGGTGCGGTTGTTCACGTCCAGAAACGCCTCAACGCCCTGGAGCTGGAGGATCTTGGCGCCCATGCCCTGGAAGGCGGAAAAGTAAAACAGTGCAAAGCCGACCACGAAGGTGGACATGAAGGCCTGCTGCCAGGGGAACGGCCGGGGGTTCTTGTTGGCGAAGTTCCACATGGTAAAGGCCGGCGAGGACTGGATCCCCATCAGGGCGAACATGTAGGTGAGGATCATGACGCCCGTCCAGGGGCCGCCCTTCTCGGTGAAGTAGATCACCGCAGGCACCTCGAGGTACTTGGCTTCCAATCCGTGGACGGCCTCGGAAAACCCGCTCCATCCACCCATCTTGTCGAGCACGTACGCGCCGAGGATGATGATACCACCCACCAGGAAGACGAACTGGATCACGCCGACCCAGGTGGAGGCCCGCAGACCGCCGGTGCATACATAGAACCACACGACAAAGGCCAGGAAGATCGCACCGAAGGTGAACGGCACGCCGGCAACGACCTGGAACAGGGCGCCGGCGGCCATCAGCTGCACCGCCGAATAGAACATCGCGTACAGAAACGCGGTGATCACGACGAGCCACCGAACCGCCTCGCTGTTGTAGTAGTAGGCGAACATGTCGCCAGGGGTGACGAAACCGTAGCGTTTGCCGAACAGCCAGTTTCTCTTGGCAAAGAAGGTGCCGGTGATCGGAATCGTCAGCACGTAAAACGAGGCAAACGCGTAGGCCAGACCGTCACGCCAGATCAGGCCCGGATGGCCGATGAAGGTCCACCCGGAAAACGAAGCTGCCGTTGCTGCAAGCAAAAAGGCGATCATCGGAATCGACCGGCCACCGATGGTGTACCCGGAAGAGGTCTTTTCCGTGAAATATCCTTTCAGCCCCCAGTAGAAGCAGTAGACGATGTAGATGCCGAGCATGATGTAAACCCAAGTGGTTCCACTCATTTTAGCCTCCTGTGGAATCTGTCAGAGTTACCGGCGAACCGGTCATGATTCCTTTTGGTCGGATACAGTGGCTGCAATGGCCGTCTATCACCTCCCTCCCGTTTGATTCGCTCCGCCCCCCGGCCCGGCCGGCGGGCGGAGCGGTTCAGTGTTTATCCCTTCATTCTGCGGCCGGTCTGCGAGCAAAAACAAGGCCGCAAAAAAATTTAGGTGAGGGGCCGATCCCCGGTGGAATGCGGCCCCAGGTGCTCACGCACGCATCAGCCCTGGACCATCTTCTTGATCTCGGCGACGATCTCCGGGTTGGCCAGGGTGGTCACATCCCCTTCGTCCTGGTTGTTGGAGATGGCCGCCAGCACCCGGCGCATGATCTTGCCGGACCGGGTCTTGGGCATATCCTTGACGATCCAGACCTTCCGGGGCTTGGCGATCTTTCCGATCTCGGTGGAGACCGTATCGGAAATCTTCTTGGCCAGCGCGTCGCTGGCCTCGAAGCCGGGCTTCAGGGCGATGTACAGGTCCGGCTCCTTGCCCTTGATCTCGTGGGCCACCGGAATCACCGCGGCCTCGGCCACTTCATCGACCACCAGCGCGGCGGACTCGATCTCCTTGGTGCCCAGCCGGTGGCCGGAAACGTTGATCACGTCGTCGATCCGCCCCAGGATCCGGACGTAGCCGTCTTCTGCCACCACGGCCGCATCCCCGGTCATGTACGGCCAGTCTCTCCAGTCCGTGCTCTTGGGGTTTTTGCAGTAGCGGGCAAAGTAGGTGTCGACGAACCGCTGCCGGTCGCCCCAGATGGTCTGGAACATGCCCGGCCACGGGTTCTGGATGCAGATGTTGCCCGCGACGCCCTTCCCGTCTTCGACCACGTTTCCGTCGTCGTCGTAGACGATCGGATGGATGCCGGGCATGCCGGGGCCGGCGCTTCCCGGTTTCATCGGCTTGATGGCCGGCAGCGTGCTGCACAGGAAGCCGCCGGTTTCGGTCTGCCACCAGGTGTCGACGATGGCGGCCTTGCCCTGCCCGACGACCTCGTAATACCACTTCCAGACCTCGGGCTCGATCGGCTCGCCCACGGTGGTCATGTGCTTGAACTCGTAGTTGTACTTGGCCGGTTGCTCGGGGCCGATCTTTCTAAGCGCCCGGATCGCCGTCGGCGCTGTGTGGAAGATGTTCACGTCCAGGTCCTGGGCGATGCGCCAGGCCCGCCCGGCGTCCGGGTAGGTGGGAACCCCCTCGTAGACCACCGAGGAGGCGGCGATCGCCAGGGGCCCGTAGACGATGTAGGAATGGCCGGTGATCCAGCCGATGTCGGCCATGCACCAGTAGACGTCGGTGGGATGGATGTCCTGGACGTACTTGGAGGTGCCGGCCGTGTAGGCCAGGTACCCGCCGGTGCCGTGCTGGCATCCCTTGGGTTTGCCGGTGGTGCCGCTGGTGTACATCAGAAACAGCGGGTCTTCGGCGTTCATCTTTTCGGGCTCCACCCGTGCGCCGTAAAAATCCTTGAGCACGTCGTTGGCAAAAAAGTCCCGGCCGTCGACCATCGGCGTGGGGCTGGAAGCCTTGCCCGGGTACCGCTGCCACACCAGGACCTTGTCCACCTTCTGGCCGTCTTTGCCGGCCAGGTCCACGGCGATGTCGGCGTTCTGCTTGTGGTCGATCAGCGTGCCGCTGCGGTAGTAGGAATCCATGGTGATCAGCACGCGGGAGCCGGAGTCGACGATCCGGTCGGCGCAAGCGCGCCCGGAAAAACCGCCGAAGACCTGGCTGTGGATCACGCCCAAGCGGGCGCATGCCAGCATGGTGATCGGCAGCTCCGGAACCATCGGCATGTGCAGCGTGACCCGGTCGCCCCGCTTGAGGCCGGCAAAATCCCGGAGAAGCGCGGCGAACTCGTTTACGCGGACAAAGAGCTCCTGGTAGGTGATGTGCTGGTAGCCCTCTTCGATCGGCTCGGGCACGAAGTGGATGGCCGTCTTGTTCTTGTATTCCTTCAGATGGCGGTCGATGCAGTTGTAGCTGGCATTGATCTTTCCCCCCTTGAACCATTTGAAGCAGGGGGCGTCGCTGGTATCGAGAATCTCATCCCAGTATTCGTACCAATCGAGGAGGTCCGCATATTCCTTGTAACAGTTCGGAAAATTCTCCAGGCTGAATCGGTCGTAAATCGTCTCGTCGGTCATGTTCGCCTGGGCGATAAATTTCACGGAGGGCGTGTAATAGCCTTCTTCCCCCCAGTGCACGGCGATCTGGGCCTCCGAAGTTTCGGTGTATTCTTTCTCAGCCATTGATTTCTCTCCCTCCCTTAATCATTGATTTTTGATGGTGGTTGATTCCGGAATCGGTAAAGCAGTTTTTCTCCCCCCTTTCTGTCTTCTTTCCCCGAAATCGATTGCGGTGTGGAAACCGATCCGCATTTCGTATGCCGGAATCCGAGCCCAGATGCCGGCGCCTCTGAAACCTTATGCCACGGATTTGGTGATCCCGCGGCCAAAGATGTCGAAAGCCACCTCGAGGGTTTCCTTGAGGTAGTCTTTTTCTCCGTTGATGAGTTTCTTGCTCTCCTCCCAGAGAACCACCCCGGAAAACAGGGCCCACAACACATCCGCCAGGGCCACGGGGTGTTTTTCGATAAAGACCCCTTCCTGAATTCCCTCTTTGAAGATCTCCGATATCACTCCCAGGGAGGACTGGGACAGCTGCTTGATTTCCGAAAGCAACTCGGGGGACAGATTCTTCAGGGTTTCACTCGACTGCAGATGGAACATATTGATGACCACCAGCGGATCGAAGTTGTACACGTCGAACATGGCTTCCTTCAGGGCCTGGATCCGTTCCGTAGTGCTCAATCCCTTTTGCTGGGCGACGTGCTCCAGCCGAATGTTCAGATACTGGAGAATGCGGAGGGACAAGGAGGCATATAGCTCATCCTTGTTTTTGAAATACAGATATATGGTGCCCGGGCTCAACTCGGCCTCCTTGGCGATGTCCTCCATGGTGGCCTTGTTGAATCCTTTTTCGGAGAAGACGCGCTTGGCGGCGACAATGATCTGCTGGCGCCTGCGCTCTCTTTCGCGTTCTTTTCTTTCCTGTATGCCCATGATTTAATGAACGCAATTTATTATTTGAAACTCCTATAATAGATAGCTTCTGTTTAGTCAAGGGAAAAAAATTCATTTAATGGGATTCGAATTATGGGCGGGCCGATCCGGAGCGGGTCCGGGCTTTTCGATGCTCGAATTCTACTTAATTAATTGTTTTAATTGTATATTTATGATTTTGCGCCGAATGGGATTGACAGCTCACCGCTTTTTCAATACGCTGCAAAAAATTTTTAGAAAGGTCGAACATGGAACCGATCAACCTGTTCAAGGAGCCGAAACGATTCGGCGAGCTGCCCAAAACGGTCAAGATGGCCATCCTGACGCTGTTCGGGGGATGGATTGTCCATTTTACCATTATATATAGCGTGTTTCGGAGCCAGGTCACCGACAAGATGCTCCTGCAGCACCTGGGCCTGGCTGTCATCAGCTGCTTTGTTCTGCTGAAATTGAAGAACTGGGCGAGGATTTTGTGCCTCACCGGCAATGCGATCGTCCTCTTGTTTTACCTGGTTTTGTTGATCGCCATCCTGGGCGGTTCTTCGGACCCGGTGGCGATGGGGCTGGCCCTGATGAATCTGGCCCTCTTCGGCGCCTCCACATTTTACTTGTGGACCCCCGATTCGGCCAATTTCTTCAAACAACAGTCGGTAAAACCTCCCCAATCAGCCTCCTGATCATCGGCTGATCGATCTTTCGACGGCGTGCGCCCCCCTGACGCCGGGAGAATGCCGATTCTATCGAGAAAAGGTGCAATGGATTCGAACCCGAAACAAATCGAATGCAAGTGCGGCAACGTGGTTCTGGTCGAAGGAGAGCGATCCTGGTGCCGGCAATGCGGTCAGCCGGTCTATGCCGATCCGAAAAAGCAGCGGCGCCACCGCTGGAACAGCCTCTATCTGACCGTGCTGTTTATCAGCACCGTCACATTTCTGGTTTACGTCTATCTGGAGTTGGTCGCCAAATTCTGGACTCCGGAATAGTGTTTTATCATGGCAGGTCCGCCGTTTCAGGCATCCTGGGGCTTTGAATCCGGTTCCCCCTCCTCCCCCAGCATTTTTCCCAATTCCCGGCTCTGCGACAAGCGCCTGGCCGCATCGCTCATCGCTTCCAGCTCGTCTGCGCTCCGAAACGACAGCTTCAGCTCGTAACGACCGCCCTCGAAGGATCTCGGCGCCGCCAGTTCCATGCCCTCGGCGAGCCCCAGCTGTTTGCGACGCTTTTCAAATTCCTGTTCTGCACGGGTCAGATGCGGAAAACGCCTTTGGCGAAGCGCAGCGCGGAGCACCCTTCCCTTCTGGGCGGGGTCCATCCGGGGATCGGCAACGATCGAAGCCAATTCGGAAGCCTCCAGGACCGACATCACGGGCCGGCCCTCCCGCCGAGCGATCTCCCGCACCATCGTCAGCGTTTCCCGCTGCCGGTTGAGGCTCATGGGCACCGTCAAAAACCACCCGGCCAGGGTTTCGGCCTCCGTATCGTCGTACTGTTCCAGTTCCCTCGCCACGGACAGCGAAATGCGGTCGGTGATCACCCCTTTCTGGATCGGTGCCGGATGATCGCAAAGCCTGCGAACCTTTTCGATCAGCTTCGGGTGGCACGGAAGACCCAGGGCATCGGCTTCTTGCCAGAGCCCTGCAGATGAGGCGATACGATCGCCCAGCAGCCGGTATGCCCTGGACAGTTCGACAGGGTTTAATTTCCGCTGACCCGCATTGTCTGCGATGGCGATTCTGGCGCATTCAAGGGGCGAACAGCGGGCGGGAAGCACTCGACACACCGCCTGCGTTCCCCCTGCTCTTTTCAGCGCCGCGATTCGTCTGAAACCGGCGATCACCGTCCACCGGTCCCCGGAAGGCAGCAGCACCGGGGGACTCAGGATCCCCACTGCCGCGATGGACTTCAGCAGGCCAGCGGGGTCGCTCTCGGTGGTGATCCGGTAGGTCGAATCCGACTCGTCGATTCGGTCGATGGCAATTGGACAGAAGGCGCCTGTTTCCATCTTCGAAACCGTGAAGGCCGGCTATGTGTCGAAATTGAAGGGTCTGCCCGTCAGCTGGGTGAAGGCCTCGATGTACTTGCTGCGGGTGTTGGCCACCACCTCGTCGGGGAGGTCCGGTGCCGGCGGGGTCTTGTCCCAATCCAGGGACAAGAGATAGTCTCTGAGATACTGCTTGTCGTAGCTTTTCTGGGGACCGCCGGGCGCGTAGGTGCTTTTCGGCCAGAATCGAGAGGAGTCGGGGGTCAGCACTTCATCGATCAAAATCAGCCGGTCTCCGTCGAGCCCGAACTCGAATTTGGTATCTGCGATGATGATCCCCTTCTCGGCGGCAAGCGCGACGCCTTTATTGTAAATACTCAGGCTCAGGGATCGAACGACCTCGGCCCTTTCCCGGCCGATCCGGCGGGCGGTCTCTTCGAAGTCGATATTGATGTCGTGGGCGCCGAGCTCCTCTTTGGTCGAGGGGGTGAAAAGCGGCTCGGCCAGGCGCTCGGACTCGCGCAGCCCCTTGGGAAGGGCAATCCCGCAGACCTGGCCCGATTCCCGGTAGGACTTCCAGCCGGAACCGGAGATGTAGCCCCGGACCACGCATTCGACCGGAAGCGGGGCCGTCTTTTTGACCAGCATGCTTCGATGGCGAAGCTGGTCGGCATACGGCCGACAGACGGCGGGATAGCCGTCGATGTCGCTGGAGATGACGTGGTTTTCCACCTGATCCTGCATGACGTTGAACCAGAACAGGGAGATCTGGGTCAGGATCTTGCCCTTGTCCGGGATGGCGGTGGGCATGATCACATCGAAGGCCGAGATTCGATCGGTGGCCACCATCAGCAGGGTATCCCCCAGATCGTAGATGTCCCTTACTTTTCCACGTTTGACGGGCCCCAGGCCCGGCATGTCGGTCTCGAACACGATTTCGCTCATCGGTTACCCCGTTCGATTGCGGATCGGTTGATTGGCGGAAATGGCGACCACCTGCATGGCCGTTCGGTGTGAGACGGGTCGAATCTATCGCGTCTATCGCGCGCGGAAAGCCTCGATGTACTTCTGGAGCAGCTCTTCGGAGGCTGCGTCCACATCGGAAAACTGGATCCCGGCCTCGAATTTGCCTTCCTGTCCGGGTTTGGTGTAAACCGCTTTGCCCTGGATGGTAAGCAGCTCCTCCTCCAGCCCGATCGTCAGTTCGATACGGATGCCGGTTTCGAGCTCCACATGGGTCTCGAGTAAAATTCCGGTTTTCGAAACGTTGAGCGTCCGTCCCATCCCCTGCCGGGAGATATTGTCCGATTCGTCGTAGCAGGCGTAGTTGAGCAGATTTTGGGAGTCGATACGGTAGTGTCTTCTTTTTTCTTTGGTGTTCATGGCCTTTGTCCGAATTGGGTACAGGGTCATTTGTTCTCTTCGGTTTCCTTGCGGCAACCGAATACGCCGATGTCACAGGTTCTGTCGAAGATCACCCCTTGCTGCGTGGCGCTTTTTTCAGCTGCTCCTGGGCGACCATGGTGGTCACCGAGATGCAGGTTGCCGTGTGCTCGATCAACTTCCTGAAGGTGGGGGACATCCGATCGTATTCGGCCTGGAGCGGATCGGCGTCGATCGCCTCAATCTTCGTCCCTTCCGATGCCAAAATGGAAGCGGCACCGGGTTCCAGCCCCAGATCGTAGAACGGCGCCGATCCGAAGAAATCGCCCTTGAACAGTTTGGCCAGCGGGATATTGCCGTTGTCGGTGTATCGGACGACGGTCGCGTCGCCCTCGGTGATCCGGAACAGCCGGTTCTCCGGTTTTCCCTGGCGGATCGCCGGCTTCCGCTTCTCAATGTAATCGTCCAGGGAATAGGCGCCGGTGTTGATCTTCACAACATGGTCGGTCACCTGCCGCAGCCGTCTTTCCAGGCTCAACAGAAGCTTTCTGAAAACCGGCGAAAGCCCTGAAAACTCGGTAAACAGGCGCTGGGTGTCGAGCACGCCCAGCGAAACGTTTTCCAAGGCCAACGACGTGGCGCTTCTTACGTTTCCGTTGACGGTAAAAGAGGCCAGACTGCCGATAAAACAACCCTCGGCCACCCGGACAACGTCGAGCGGCCCCTTGGATGTCGCCTTCTGGATCTGCACCATGCCTTGCACCAAAACCCAGATCCAGTTGCCGTGACTCTTTTCCTTGACAATTTCCTGCCCCTTGGCGAATTCCTCCTCGTCGACCACATACATATAGTCGATCAGCGGCCCCCGGATCAGCGGCCCCCCCGCTTCGGACTCCCGCTCCCCGCTCTTGGCGCTTTCGGCCTTTTTCGCGACCGGCCCGATAACGGCGATCTCCCCATCGTCGAGCATTCGAAGACCGTCGAGGATGATCTCCATTCTGCCCTTGGTGATGACCTTTTCCGTGGGAACGTCCTTGGGGGTGAATTCAAAATCCCCCGCGGTCCAGCCGAAAAGGGAAAACATCGCGTCCAGGCCGGTCTTTTCTCCGGCGAAAGCGTTGACCGGATTGCCTTTGCGAATATGGATCACCCCAGGCTCGGGCACCGATTGGGAGATGACCCGCAGGACTCCCGTGCTTCCATTGGACCCGAACATCTGCAGCAGGTCCCCGAGATTCATAAACTCCAGGGAGCCCGCGAGCGCGACGCCGTCTTTCATAACCCTACCGCCGTTACCCTTCCGAGAATTGTTTCTTGAGAGACTTCAAGGTCAGCTTGAGACATTCTTTCAAGGTAGCGCCAACCCCCTCCCCATTGATCGCGCTGCCCGGAAAGGAGGGCACCTTGAGCTGACGGTTCAAATCTTTGTCCAGCTGTTCGATGGACATGATCGGAAATCCCTCCTCGGCCAAATCCCTTTTGTTGTATTGCATCACGAGCGGAACCTTAAAGATATTCAACCCGTAATCCTTCAGATTTTGCGCCATGTCTTTCAGGGAGATCATGTTCTTTTCCCGACGAACCTGCAGGGAATCGGCGACGAACACCAGTCCGTCGACTTCCTTGAGAACGAGCTTTCGGGTCGAGCTGTACTGAACCTGGCCCGGCACGGTGTAGAGCGACACCTTGACGTCGAACCCCCGGATCTTTCCGAGGCCAATGGGAAGAAAATCGAAGAACAGTGTCCGGTCGCCCTCCGTGGTGATGGAGACCATGTCTCCGGTGACCTGTTTCTTGTAGGTCTTGTAGATGTACTCCAGATTGGTGGTTTTTCCTCCCCGTCCCGGGCCGTAGTAGACGATCTTCGCTTCGATTTCTCGTTGTTTCAGATTGATCGTCGCCATAAATACCGAACTCCGAAAGAAAATTTATGCCCGCGCGGCTTTTGTCGCGCACCGACAAAGCCGGGGGTCTGGGATCAATCGCCGGTGACCTTGATGTCCAGGCTGTAATCCCCTCGCTTTGGACCGGTTGCGATCTTCGTATTGGCAGTGACGATACCGGATCCTTGAAACATGGCAAAGGGGGAGTAAAACTCGATGTTTTTCAGTTTGGTTCCGACTCTCAGGTGCTCGATCAGGTGCCTGTCCCGGTTTGGGATCAGCATGCTGATCTCGTTGCCGGATTGAAAACTGACATCGAATTCCACCCGCTCGTCCTTCTGGGGGCCGTCTTCCATCAGTACACCGATGGAACTGATGTCGAGAAGTTCATCCTCCTGAACCCCGGCATCTTCGGCTTCTTCGAGCTCCAGGGCCAGCGCCCCGGCGTCGATCCCTTCGTCTTCTTCTTCGGCCGGCGCAGCGGAAACCGTCTTTTCAACACCCCGCTTGTCGAGCAGCCCCTGGAAAAACACTCGCAGGTTTTCCATCTGGGATGAATTGAAAAATTTGCCGGCGGCCCAGCTGCGGTATTCTTCGATTCCCTCGTCGATCGTCTCCCTGGAGATGTGGCAGCGGATGATATTCTTGGCCGCAGCAATGTATACGTCCTCGTTGCCCAGCAGGGATCGAAATTCTTCCAGAGCCCGTCCGTACTGTCCGAATTTGGCAAGGGCGATGGCACCCTCCAGGGCACCGGATTCCGCGTCCCCGGCAAAGGAAAACTTTTCTTTGATCAGGTCCTGAACCTCCGGCGACATCTCCGGCGCCGTTGTGGCGCTTTCAAAGGCGCTGAGATCTTTTTCCACGCCTTCGATCTTCCGGGCAATGGCCTGTAGAAGGGTTTCCCGATTCTTGACCTTTTCGATTTTTTCCAGGATCTCTATCGCCGACTGGTATTTTCCGATCGATTCCCGCAAAAGCCCCTGGGAACGATACAATTCTGCCTCCTGAAGCAAGGCCTTGATCCTGCTGCCCACATCCATGTAAAGGTCCTCACGCAGCCCCGGTTATCGGTCGATCGCGGATTAAGAGGGACGCCCTTTGCCGGTTCACCTGCCGCCATCGGCCAGCGCAAGTCGAGAAAGCGTGCTGACCACAGCGGGATTTCCCCTTCACGCCCACAACCGGCAAAGAGTCGATTGCTGGCGGCGCAGAAACGCAGCCGTTTCCTTGCCGCCGCCGCCCTGCCTGCCGCAGCAAGCGGCAACACGGCGGTAAGGCGGTCGCCTCCAGCAAACGTCGAGGGCGCAAGGCCCTGCGGCGTGTCGTTTCAATAGCCTGTTTTTGGTTAAGATGTCAACAATTTAACGAATTGTTCGAGCGGGGTGTTGACAATCCCACGCAGTATGGTATCAAAAATTTTCCCCTTCGGCCCAAGGAATATCCGCTGGCGGAAGGTTCAACTACACCACAAGGAGAATGTGCCATGGACAGAAAGGTGACCGTTATCGGTGCGGGTAACGTTGGCGCCACCGCCGCCCAGCGGTTGGCCGAAAAGGAATTGTGCGATGTGGTCCTGGTTGACATCATCGAAGGCGTTCCGCAGGGCAAGGCGCTGGACCTGACGGAGGCCGCCCCCATCGAAAAACACGACGCCGGTGTCACCGGCTCCAACGGTTATGAGGCATCCGAGGGATCAGATATCGTCATCATCACCGCCGGTGTGCCGCGAAAGCCGGGCATGAGCCGCGATGATCTTCTCAGCACCAATGCCGGCATCATGAAAAACGTCGTCGAGCAGGTGGCCAAATACTCTCCGGAGGCGAAGCTGATCATCGTCAGCAATCCGCTGGACGCCATGTGTCACGTGGCCTATGCAGCCAGCGGGTTTCCCAAAAACCGGGTCATGGGTATGGCCGGCGTGCTGGATTCAGCCCGCTTCCGGGCGTTCATCGCCATGGAACTCGACGTGTCGGTGGAAAACACCCACGCCTTCGTGCTGGGCGGCCATGGCGACACCATGGTTCCTCTGCCGCGGTTTTCGACCGTGGCCGGCATCCCGATCACCGAACTGATGAGCAAAGACCGCATCGACGCCCTGGTCGATCGGACGGCCAACGGCGGGGCGGAGATCGTCAAGCTGCTGAAAACCGGGAGCGCCTTTTACGCCCCTGCCTCTGCAGCCGTGGAGATGGCTGAATCGATCATCAAAGACAAAAAGAAAATCCTTCCCTGCGCGGTGTTGCTGGAGGGTGAATACGGCATTTCGGGCCTGTTCATCGGTGTGCCGGTAAAACTTGGAAAAGACGGCATTGAGAAGGTGATCGAAATCAAGCTGACCGAATCGGAGCAGACCGCGCTGAACCGTTCCGCAGACGCGGTCCGCACGCTGGTGGAGGATTTGAAAAAACTTGAAAAATAAAATCGCTATAAAATCGCTTCGCGATTTTATGTGAGGCGGCTTCGCCGCCAAAACGGCACAAAGCGTTCCAGCAAAAACCCCCGGTAGCGCCGGGGGTTTTTTTTATTTGGTGATGCGCAGGCGCGTCCGTCCGGGCGGGGGGAATGAATCGACGAAATCGCCGCCTTCTTCCGCTGCGCGATTCGCCAAATGCGCCTTGACGGCTTCGGCGGCGGTGCGGGTCATCCCCTCGACGGCGGCCAGCTCCTGCACGGTGGCGGCGGCGATCGTCTCGATGCCGCCGAAATGCTTCAGAAGGGCTGCTTTCCGTTTTTTTCCGATGCCCGGAACGGCATCCAGTTCGGAGCGCACAGCCCCTTTCCGGCGCCGTCGCCGGTGGTAGGATATGGCGAAACGGTGGGCTTCATCGCGAATCCGCTGCAGAAACAGAAGCAGGTCCGCGTCCTTTCCGAAATTCACCGGGTTGATGCGACCCGGCAGGTAGATTTTGTCCTGTGACTCTCCGGCAGCCGGGTCTTTTTTTGCGATTCCCGCAAAATGAAGCCTCTCGGAAAGCCCCAGTTCAGCAGCAATCCGCTCCGCGACGCCGAGTTGACCCCGGCCTCCGTCGACCATTACCAGGTCGGGCAGCGGTTCGCTTTCGCCTTCCTTCAAAAACCGGCGCCGGAGAACTTCCGCCATGGATGCATAATCGTCGGGCCCCTCCACGGTTCGAATCCGGAAACGCCGGTAGGCGTGCGCAGCTGGACGAGCGTCTTGAAACACCACCATGCTGGCCACCGGATCGGCCCCGTACAAGTTTGAATTATCAAAGCACTCGATGCGCCGCGGAGGAGCCGGCAGGCAAAGGCGGTGTTGGAGGCGCGCGAGCAGCTGTTTTTCGGCCGCCGCAGACACCTGCCGTTCCTTGAGCCTCTCAGAGGCGTTTTCCATTGCCATCCCGACGAGCCTGGCCTTCTCCCCCCGTTTGGGCTGCAGGATGCGAACCCGCCGTCCCCGCAGCTCGCCGAGGCGCTCCTCGAGCAAAGACCGGTCTTCGGGCGAGGCTTCGACCAGCACCTCTTCGGGGACGAAGGGGGCGGTTTCGTAATACTGGACCAGAAAAGAACCGATCAGCTCCCCGGCCTCGCCAAGCCCTCCGGAGAAATAGAACTCCCGCGCACCGGACATGAACCCGCCGCGAACCGGGATCAGGGCGATGAGCACCTCGTCCCCGTCCCGGGCCGTTGCGATCACGTCCCGGTCTTTGAAATCGGTGGTGACGGCCACCTGCTTTTCCAGGGTCTTTTCCAGCGCGGCGATTTTATCCCGGAGATGGGCCGCCTGCTCGTAGCGTTGCTGGTCGGAGGCCGACTTCATCCGATCGACCAGTTCCCGAATCAGCTCGGGTGTTTTTCCCTTCAAAAACAACACGACCTCGCGCACGGCATCCGCGTAGCGATCCGGCGACACGTCCATGCAGCAGGGTGCCATGCAGCGCTGCATCTGGCAGTGCAGGCAGGGTCGGGTCCGCTGACGGAATTCGCGGTTCCGGCACTTGCGCAGGCGAAAGTGCTTGTCGATAAATCGCAGGGTCTGACGGACCGCGTGGGCCGAGGCATAGGGGCCGAAATAAAGGGCCCCGTCTTTTTGAATCTTTCGCACGATGCTCAGATTGGGAAAGGCCTGGCGGGGGTCGAGCCGCAGGGAGGGATACCGCTTGTCGTCCTTCAAGACGACGTTGTACCGGGGTCGGTGCTTTTTGATCAGATTGGACTCGAGAATCAGGGCTTCTTTCTCCGATCCGCACAAAATCGTTTCAATATCCTTGATCTTGTTGACCAGCACCCGGGTTTTGGGATCGAGTCGTTCGGGGGGTTTGAAATAGGAAGCCACCCGCTTTTTCAGGTTCGAAGCCTTGCCCGCATACAGGATCCGACCGCCTGCATCCCTCATCAGGTACACGCCGGGTCCGATAGGCATTAACTTAATTTTTTCCTTTAATTCCGATATCATATTCTATATTTTATAAACGATTTTCTGAGTATCTGCAACCGGAGCGCTGCGCCTGCGTGGCCTTTTTTTCCTTCAACCGCCGCAGGCGGATTCACCGATGAAACCGTTTTGCGGTTTCATCGGCTTTCGAACACCACCCGCTTTTGAAGGGAGGCAATGCGATCGCGGATTTCAGCGGCCCGTTCAAAGGCCAGGTCCGATGCGGCCGCCTTCATTTCGACTTCCAAATCCGCGATGACCCGATCCAGGTCTTCCAGGGTTTCGATCGCCTCATGACCGGCGACCGGCCCGACGGACATCGAATCTTCGGTGGCAAGGATCTCGTCAAAGGCGAATGAAATTTTTTTCACGATCGTGGCGGGCTCGATGTCGTGGTCCTGGTTGTAGGTTCTCTGGATTTCCCTTCTGCGCCGGGTCTCTTCGATGGCCTTTTCCATGGCGCCGGTTACCTGGTCGGCATACAGAACGACCTTTCCGCGGACGTTTCGGGCGGCGCGACCGAAGGTCTGAATCAAAGAGCGGGCCGATCGGAGAAACCCCTCCTTGTCTGCATCCAGAATCGCCACCAGGGAAACTTCCGGGATATCAAGCCCTTCCCGTAAAAGATTGATGCCGATCAAAACATCGAACTGTCCCGTGCGCAGGTCGCGGATGATCTCCATTCTCTCGAGGGTGGTGATATCCGAATGCAGATAGCGGACCCGGACTCCCAGATCCGCAAAATATTCGGTCAGATCCTCGGCCATCCGCTTGGTGAGGGTGGTCACCAGCACTCGCTCGTTGACGGCGATTCGATCCAGGATCGTTTCATACAAATCGTCCACCTGGTTGCGGGCCGGTCGCACGACCACTTCCGGATCGATCAGACCGGTGGGGCGAACAATCAGCTCCACGATTTGTCGACCTGCCGCCTGCAGCTCATGGTCCGACGGGGTTGCCGATACATACACGACCCGTTTGCAGCGTTTCTCAAACTCGTCGAACCGCAGCGGCCGGTTATCCAATGCCGACGGCAGTCGGAACCCGTAGTTTACCAGGGTCTCTTTGCGGGAGCGGTCTCCACGGTACATGGCCCTGAGCTGCGGCACGGTGATATGGCTTTCGTCGATAAAGAGCAGGTAGTCATCCGGAAAATAATCGAGCAATGTCGGCGGCGGCTCTCCTTCCCTGCGCCCGGTCAGGTGGCGGGAGTAGTTTTCGATGCCGTTGCAGTAGCCGAGTTCCTGAATCATCTCCAGGTCGAAATGGGTCCGCTCCTCGATCCGCTGTGCTTCTATCAGTTTCCCGGCGTCCCGGAACACAGCGATGCGCCCCTTGAGTTCGTCAAGAATCGAGGCGGTCGCCTTCTTCTGGGTGCTTTTCTGGGTGACGTAATGGCTGGCCGGAAAGATCGTCGCCTCCTTCAGGCGCCGCCGCACATCGCCGCGGAGAGGATCGATTTCCGCCATGCCGTCGACCTCGTCACCGAAAAATTCGATGCGCACAGCCCGACTTTCCTCCGCTGCCGGGAAGACTTCCACCCGGTCTCCACGGACCCGGAAAACCCCCCGATGAAAATCGATGTCGTTGCGCTCGTAGTGCATGTCCACCAGCCGGGCGAGAAGATGCTCCCGGGACATCTCCATCCCCGTGGAAAGATCGATCCGCATCGACAGGTAGTCCTCCGGGGCGCCGAGCCCGAAGATACACGATACGCTGGCCACCACGATCACGTCCCTTCGCGTGAGTACGGAACGCGTGGCCGAGTGCCGCAGCTTGTCGATCATCTCGTTGATCGAAGAGTCTTTCTGGATGTAGGTGTCGCTGCTGGGGATGTAGGCTTCCGGCTGGTAGTAGTCGTAGTAGCTGACGAAATACTCCACGGCGTTTTCCGGAAAAAGCTCTTTGAATTCATTGTAGAGCTGCGCGGCCAAGGTTTTGTTGGGAGCGATGACCAGGGTGGGAACGCCGATCCTGTCGATCACATGGGCCATGGTGAAGGTCTTGCCCGAACCGGTGACGCCGAGCAGCACGTTGTGCCGCAGCCCCTGGTTGAGGTTGCGGGTCAGTGCCTCGATGGCGCGAGGTTGATCTCCTTTAGGAGAAAAGTCGGAGACGATGTGAAACGATTCTGCGTTCATCGAATCGATTCCTTGCTCGGGTCAACGGGATGGACGGAATGAAAGGTAATCATCCGGTATGCGGATGCCAGCGCGGCCGTCGCCGGCATAACGGCTCGGGTGGGTCGATCGTCGATTCCGGCGCTCATCCAGAACAACGGATGACGAGATCCGGCGTCATCGAATCGGCTGCCTCGGGCGATCTTCTTTTCGGGTGGGAAGCCGAATCCTGCAAAGCGGGCACCTCTGTGGGCCGCCATTTCAGAAGCTGTCGGCAGAAATGTCCATTGGCGTCAGCAGCGCAACGGCCATGGCCCCGATCCCCTCCCCCCGACCGATCCAGCCCAACCCTTCGGTGGAAGTCGCCTTGACGTTGACGCGGTCGACTGCAATCCCAGCCGCCCGAGCCACATTGGCGGCCATGGTTGCTTTGTAGGGGGAAATCCGCGGGGCTTGAGCAATGACGGTGGCATCGATGGATTCCACTGCAAAGCCTCGTCCTTTGACAAGAGCGGCGGTCTTGGACAAAAGCACCAGGCTGGAGATGCCCTTCCAGGCCGGATCGGTATCCGGGAAATGCTCTCCGATATCCCCGGCCCCCGCCGCTCCGAGCATCGCATCGCAGACCGCGTGGACCAGCACATCGGCATCCGAATGCCCTTCGAGACCGCGGTCGAATTCGACGGCAACGCCGCCGAGGACCAGCGCCTTACCCGAAACCAACCGATGGACGTCGTAGCCGATGCCGACCCTCAAGGGTCCTCCCGTGCCGGCAGGCCGTATCTTCGCATTCGGCCCGCCATAGCAGAACCAGAATCGATCCGAAAATCGAAATTCAACGTGATGGCATCTTTATCATATCGGTATTGCTCCGTAAACCGCGTTCGATGGATGCCGGCGATAGACACCTATCCGGTTTGGTGTTATGGTTTTGCCGCCCTTCTGGCAAAGCCCTGCCGCGCAGACCGGAACGGTTGGATCCCCCGCCGGGACCGGGATCCACCGGAAGTGTCATCACCGCAAAACGGGGGGAACGGAACCTGCCCATGGCCTCTTTCTTCGATTTTTTCACCCGTTCACCGAGTCTGAAAGGCCTTCCGATCCTGCCGTACCCCGTCCACTTTTCCCTGGACCGACTTTCACGGGGAGCGGACAACATCCACTACGATGTTCAGATCAGCCCGCGGCTGCGTCAAGCATCTGACCGGGCGGCGTTTTTGCTGTTGGTCCGACACAGCGGCGCCGAAGAGATGGTCCCGACAGGAGGCCCTCCCGAATGGAAAAAGGCCCGGGAGGTGTTCCAGAAGCGATGCCGCCGGATGTTAACCGCGGCCGTCCACAGCGCAAAATCGCAACGGGAGATCCAGATCGATTATCTGGCCCAGGCGTCCATCGCCAAGCTGATTCGTCTGTCCATCGAAAAGCAATTCGAAAAGATACAAAAAACGATCGAACAGCAGCTCACCGGTTATGAACTTTCCCTGAGTCATGATCTTTCAACCACCGTCGCCATCAAGGAAAAGCTGACGTGGATCCGCCAGCATCGCGCCGAGACGATCGGCTCGGCCGCCCGCGATCTTTTTCAGGAAGCCGTGGATGCCGGAAAAGACGTCAATGCGCTGCGAGAGGCCAATTTCGGCGGCGACCATTTGCTCCCCGATGACTTCTTTTCCAACCCGATGGTCCACGCCGACACCCATACCGACGACCATTTCCTGATGGAACATTACACCCTGCTGAGCCATCGGTTCGAAGACCCGGACAGCTATGAGCGGCTGATGACCCTGCTCAGCGATTTCATCCTCAGGACCGACCTGATCAGTCAATCGGAGGCCGAGGGCGACGATCCGGAAAAAGAGACCGAGACCGACCCGTCCCGATACTGGATGAAAGTCGAAAATGTCGATACCCTCTTCCATTCCCAGCAGACGGTCGATCAGATCAAAGAGCTGCCGCCCGGCCGAGAAATCCGCCTGGAAAGGCGGCGTCTCCAGCAGCAGCGCCGGATTCAAAACCAACTCCTGCGAAGAATATACCGAACCTTCCAGCGCGCCGGCCTGTTGTACCGCGTTTGCGCCGGTTTCGAAGTCAAGGCGCTTTGCGAAACGTTCTGTCCTCCTCTGGTTCCCCAGCAGGTGCTTCGCTATCTGGTTGATCCGGTCTCCCGAAAGCGGACGATCGCCCAACTCAATCGCCTCAAGGGCTACTACGGAAAATCCTTCTCCACCACCCCGCTGAACAAAGCGGTTCGGCAGGTCCGGAGCCTGCCGAGAGCCAAAAAAAGAGAGCGACTGCTGCTTTTCCTTCGGGCCCTGGCGCGGTATCACCGGGATGCAACCCACTACCGCCAGGCCAAGAGCGCCATGGACTCGATTGCGCTGGATCCGGACGAGCGGACGCTTCAGCTGTCGCGGGAAAACCACACGCTCTATGATTTTTTGCTCCCCGAGGAACAGGGAAAAGAGGAACAGCCCGTCATCGGGCATGTGATCGTAAAGGCCGATGTGCGCGGATCGACCGACTTGACGTATCGGATGAAGAGTCAGGGGCTGAATCCGGCATCCTTCTTCAGCCTGAACCTGTTTGACCCGATCACCGAAATCCTCTTCGACTACGAAGCCGTCAAGGAATTTATCGAGGGAGACGCTCTGATTCTCTCTATTTTCGAAAAGCGCAAAACCCCGGAGGGGTGGTACAGCGTGGGCAGAGCGTGCGGCCTGGCCATCCGGATTTTGCAGATCCTCGCCCAGTCGAACATCAAGAGCCGGAAACATCATCTGCCCCTGCTCGAGCTGGGGATCGGCATCTGCTACGATGCAAGCACCCCGGCGTTTCTGTTCGACGCAGGCAACCGCATCACGATCTCACCGGCGATCAACCGGGCAGACCGTCTCTCCGGATGCCACAAGCACCTTCGAAAACTCATCGAGAAGCGCCGCCTGCCTTTCAACCTCTATGTCTTTCAGACCGTATCGGAAAAAGAGCAGGGAAAGACGGCCGACGACCTGTTTTTCCGGTACAATGTCAACGGCATCGAGCTCAATGCCGAGGGCTTTGAAAAGCTGTCCAGGGAGATCAACCTCTCCCCCCTTCCCTTTTCCGATGCCGCTGAAGGACAGCAACAGCAAGCCGCTCATCGCTTTCATGCCGGCAGGGTGCCGCTGGTCCACGGCCGATATCAAACCCTGGTGATCCGGGAAGCACCCGTGTTCAATGTGGAATCCGACACCCTGACGGTGCTGTCAAGATCGCCCCACCGCTACTACGAGGTATGCACCCACCCACGTCTGTACGAGAAGGCCGACACCTTTTTCGGAAGCAGGCGGTAACGAGCGGCACAGGGCCGGGCCCCGGTTTCGAAGCCTTAATTTTTGCTATAAAACATCCCCGCATGCAGCGATCCGATCTTGACCTGCCGCAGGGTCCCGGCATAAGGTGGCCGACAGGTTCGGACCGAAACCCTGCAAATCAACCCGTCCGGACAAGAAAGAACCCGCATGGACTTTGAAAAGCTGCTGAACACCGCCCTGGCCCGCAAAGAAAAGGCCTTGAACGAACATGCATCGAAACAGCTGATGGCTGCATTCGATCTGCCGCTTCCCACAGAGGCCGTGGCCGCCGACGAAGACGCCGCCGTCCGGGCCGCCGATCAAATCGGCTATCCGGTGGTGCTCAAGGCGCTGGGCGCATCTTACACACACAAGACCGAAGCCGGTTTGGTGCACCTGAACCTGCC
>JASFPT010000032.1:0-22470 GCA_050115795.1 Desulfobacterales bacterium | reverse complement strand
CGAACCTGATCCGGATCATGCCGGCGTAGGGAAACCGCTCATGAGGCTTCACCCGCCCTTCTTTGCTTTCCTGCTACCGGCAGGGAGCCCGCTTTGCTGAATGCCACTCGCCTGACCAAACGATTCGGAAGTCGAACGATCTTCGAAGATCTCGACCTGAGCCTGCCCCGCGGGGGGTTTGCCGCGCTGGTCGGCCCGTCAGGGTGCGGAAAGAGCACCTTGTTCAACGTTCTGACCGGCGCGGTTCCCCGCAACGAAGGCACCATAAAATGGCTGGGACACCGGCTGCCCGATCTGGAAAAGGCGGCCGCCTACATGCATCAAAAGGACCTGCTTCTTCCCTGGATGACCCTGCTCGACAACGCGCTGCTGCCGGCGGCCATCGCCCGCCGAAATCGAAAAGAGAGCATCCAGAAGGGCGCCGCGCTGTTCGAGCGCTTCGGCCTGGCGGGCTGCGAACTGATCTCTCCGGGGCAGGCTTCCGGGGGAATGCGCCAGCGCTGCGCTCTGGTGCGCACCCTGATGTTCGAGCGGGAACTGGTGCTGCTCGACGAACCCCTGTCCGCCCTGGACGCCATCACCCGCTCCGGACTCCAGGGCGTGCTGCTGGTGCTCCAGAAAGACTTCGCAAAAACGATCCTGATGATCACCCACGACGTGGAAGAAGCGCTGCTGCTCGCCGACGAAGTCTGGATCTGCAGCCGGGCGCCGATGCGGATTTTGGATCGAATCGCCCCCCCCGGGAAAAAGCCGCGAAGGGCCGATGATACCGAACTGGTGGCGGCGCGCTCCCGGATTCTGCAGCGCCTGCAACAGGAGGCCGACGATGCGGCCCGGTAAGCGCACCCCGAAAGGCCGCAGCGCCGGTGGCGATACAAACCCGCGGCCCCTGCTGCCCGCGTTGACCGTCATGCTGCTGGCCCTGGGCTTTTGGGAAGCCGCCTGTCGCGGACTTTCGATTCCCAGCTTCATTCTCCCCGGCCCCCTGCAGATCCTGAAAACGGCCGTTTCCCAGGCCCCGCTGCTGGCCTCCCACGCCACCGTGACCGGCCTTGAAATCCTCGCCGGCTGCGGGCTTTCGGTGCTGGCGGCCGTGCCGCTGGCCGCCGCAATGTTCTACTCGCCCCAGGTCGAACGGGCCCTTTCCCCTTTTCTGGTGGCTTCCCAGGCGATCCCGGTGTTCGCCCTGGCCCCGCTGCTGGTGATCTGGCTCGGCTATGGCCTGGCCAGCAAGGTCCTGATGGCGGCCGTCATCATCTTCTTTCCGATCACGGTCACCCTTCTGGAGGGCTTCAAGAGCTGCGACCCCGAATACCGGCTCCTGTTCCGGCTCATGGGGGCCGATTTTCTGACCACCTTCCGCCGGCTCTACTGGCCCTGGGCCCTTTCCTACTTTTTTGCGGGACTGAAGGTGGGCGTTTCGGTGGCGACCATCGGGGCGGTGATCGGGGAATGGGTGGGCGCCTCCCGGGGCCTGGGGTACCTGATGATTCAGGCCAACGCCAGGCTGCAGGTGGACCTGGTCTTTGCCGCCATCTTGTATCTTTCGGTCATGGGGCTTTGCCTGTGGGGACTGGTGGGGTGGGTGGAGAAGAAGATTCTGACCTGGCGATAAAATCGATACGCGATTTTATGAAAGGCGGCTTCGCCGCCATCAGAGGCGTTAAACCGTCAAAATTCAGATGCTGCCGGGCAAGGACCACGGCGCAATGGTGAGGTTTCAGCCTGCGCTGATTTTAGGGCTTCTTGGGCGCGAGTTCGCGCGGCACCGGCAAATTGTCCCTTTCGCGGGAAGATGAACCCCGAAAGCCGATTCACAACCTTCTGCAGGAAGGACATATCGACCCAATGAAAAAAAGATTCCTTGTCGCGGCCTTTTTGCTTTGTTCCTTTTTCGCCTCCGGCAGCGCCGGCGCCGCCGAAAAGCTCACCCTCATGCTCGATTGGTTTCCCAACGTCGATCACCTTCCGATCTACCTGGCCCGGGAGCGGGGGTTTTTCGACCGTGCCGGCATCGACCTGGCCATCGTGAGCCCATCGGACACGGCGGACGCTCTGAAGCTGGCCGCCGCCGGCAAGGTCGATCTGGCGGTCAGCTACCAGCCCCAGGCCGTCATCGCCGCAGCCGCCGGTCTGCCTGTCAAGGTGGTCGGCCGGCTGGTGGTCCACCCGCTGACGACGCTGCTGTATTTGAAAAATACCGGGATCGCCGGCCCCAAAGACCTGTCCGGAAAAAAAATCGGGTACACGGTCCCGGGGTTGATGGACGTGCTGCTGCATGCCTTTGCCCAGATCAACGGCGTCGAAAACTACACGCCGGTTCACGTCGGCTTTTCCATCGTACCGGCTTTGACCTCCGGGAAGGTGGCCGCCGTCATGGGCCCTTTCAAGACGTATGAAACCGTTACCCTCGACCAGCACGGGTACCCGGCCGGGATCTTCGAGCTGGAAAAGTGGGGGATCCCAGACTACGACGAGCTGATCTTCGTCTGCGGACCGAAAGCGCTCAATACCAAGAAGGACGCCATCTCCGCCTTTTCGGCTGCCGTTCAATCCGGTATCGAGGCCGCTCGCGCCGATCCGGGAAAGGCCCTGTCCGACTATTTCCGGCAGCTTCCGGAGGCGGACCGGAATACGGAAACCGAGGCATTTGCGCGAACCCTTCCGTATTTTGCCGTTTCCCAGAGCAGCGACCTGGGGCGCTGGCAACGGTTTGCCGACTTTTCCCTGCGCCACGGGCTGATTCAACAGGCTGTCAGAGTCGAAGCGCTTTTCCCGCAGGGCGGTGTTTCAACAACCCGGGGAAAAGCGCCGCAGGGGTGAGAACTTCTTTTGATCCGGGCGAAAATTCTGCGGTCGGAGCGTTTCGGTTTGCTCTCTGTTAAAAAATTGGTATGGTGGAATATCAAGAAACAAATCGGTTCCAGTCCCCCAACGCCGACGAGGGGCGCATCGGGCAATGGACATCTCCGACAAACCGACCTACGAAGAGCTCGAATACCGGGTAAAGCTCCTGGAGCGGGAGGCCAGATGGCGGGAAGAAGCCCAGCGCACCCTCAAGGAGCGCGAAGCCTACCTCCAGATCCTCTTCGAGTATGCACCGGACATGTACATTCTCTGCGACGCCAACGGCAGGCTGATCGACGCCAACCGGGCCGCGGAGAAGGTCACCGGCTACCTGCGACGGGAAGTGGTGGGAAAAGACCTCTTCGAGGCGGGTATCCTCGACGGAGGGCAGTTCGAAAAGGGGATCAACGTATTGGCCCGGGTGGCCAGCAAGCTCTCCACGGACCCGGAAGAGTTCACGATCCGCAAAAAAAACGGCGACACCATCGACGTGGAACTTCGCGCCTTTCCGGTTGAAATGCAGGATGAGCCGGTGGTGCTCATGATCGCCAGGGACATCTCGCGGTTCCGAAACAGCATCGAAGAACTCAAGCAGGAAGGAAAGCGATATCGGGCGCTGTTTGAAACCGACCCGGAAGCCGTCCTGGTGTTCGATGATGACAGCGGCCGCATCCTGGATGTCAACACCGCCTGCTGGAGCCTGTTCGGCTATGAGCCGGAGGATATGGAGGGCATGCACCTGGACCAACTCTGCACCCAGTCCCCCGGAAGCCGGTCCCTGGCCGAGGCGCTGACTTCGTTCAAGGTGGGCACAACCACCGTGGCCTTCAGGGGCTTTCGAACCAAGGCCGGGGATCCCCTCCCCGCACGGATCTCCGTGTCCAGGCTATCCTCCGACGGAAGTGCGATCACGGCGATACGGATTCATCTGTAGCCGCCGGCTACCGTCCTCGAACAGTTCCATCCAACGCCGAAACCGCGCCACCTTGTCCGCTCCGTATCGGTCCAGCATTGCGACGACCTGATTCGGTGTTCGCTCCTTTGAAGCGTCCCGGTTCTTGGAAAAGAACTTGTCCGCATAGGAGACGATCGTCTCCTCCAGGCTGCGCGGCCTCATGTCCCGCTCCGGGAGGGGCAACCCCTGGCGCCGGATGTCTTGAACGGTTATGCCGACCCCGACGTGCCGCTCGCAGACCAGCCCGTGCCGCGAAAACCCGATTTCGTCGAGCAGGCCACGGCCCAAGACGCCGTGGGCAACATATGGGTGGACCCCGAAACATCCGATTGACGGCGCGTCGGTGAGGAATATTCCGATGTCGTGGACCACTGCCGCCTCAAAGACAAAGGTCCGGTCCGGCCGCAGGGGGGCAACCGAATCGGCCGCCCTCAAGGCCTTTTCTGCGACCGCTTCCCCGTGGGCCCGCACCAGCGCATGAAGGCGGGAACCGGGACGGTAGAATTCGGCGATGACGGCAAAGGGATCCATCACCGGGCGGCAGGGCTGCCGGGCTTGGCGTATTTTCCGCTGATCAGCGCCGACTCGATAAACGGGTCCAGGCCGCCGTCCAGGACTTCGTTGACGTTTCCCACGTCCATCTGGAGCCGGTGGTCCTTGACCATCTGGTAGGGATGCAGCACGTAGGATCGGATCTGGCTTCCCCAGGCGATCTCTTCCTTCTCCTCATGCATCTGCTGCATCTTTTCTTCCTGCTTTTGCCGCTCGCTCTGGTAGAGCCTGGCCCGGAGGACCTTCATGGCCAGGTCGCGGTTCCGGTGCTGGGATTTTTCCTGCTGGCACTGGACCACGATCCCAGTGGGCAGGTGCGTGATCCGCACAGCGCTGCTGGTCTTGTTGACGTGCTGCCCGCCGGCTCCGCTGGCCCGGAAGGTGTCGATCCGAAGGTCCTTTTCATCGATGTCCACGACGATTTCGTTGTCCAGCTCCGGGTAGACGAAAACGGACGCAAAGGAGGTGTGTCGCTTTCCGCTGGCGTTGAAGGGCGAAATTCGCACCAACCGGTGCACCCCGGATTCGGTTTTCAGATATCCGTATGCGTAAGGACCGGAGGCAGTGAAGGTCACGCTCTTGATTCCCGCTTCATCTCCGGGCTGATAGTCGATGACCTCCATCTCAAAGCCCCTTCGCTCCACCCACCGGGCGTACATGCGAAAGAGCATCTCGGCCCAGTCCTGGGCCTCGGTGCCGCCGGCGCCCGCGTTGATGGAAACGATGGCGTTGTTGTCGTCATCTTCCCCGTCGAGCATCAGGTCCAGGGACATCTTCTGGATCCGCTTGTGCAGATTCCGCGACTGGCGGGCAACGTCGGCCAGCGCATCCTGGTCCTCTTCTTCTTCGGCCAGTTCAAGCAGAATCTGAGCTTCTTCCAGGTCCTTTTCCAGGGCCCTGTAAGCATCGACTTTTCCGGTCAGCAGCGTCCGCTCTTTTAGGATCGGTTTGGTTTGTTCGGGATGGTCCCAGAAATCGGGCTTTGCGATCTGCGTTTCGATCTCTTGCAGGCGTTTTTCCTTGGCGGGAACGTCAAAGATAACCTCGGAGCTGTTCCACTTTCTGGGCCTGCTCCTTTAAGTTCTGTTTCAGATCTTCCATCATGGTCCTTCCTCCCCCCTCAGGGTTTTCTTCCAGAGGCGCTGCATCGGCGTCGGCTCGTCTCAGCGGAACGTCCACCGGATAGAAAGCAGCCGTCTTTTTCCGTCTTTTGGATGCGGTGCCCAGAGGATTTTTCAGGCGGTGTCGTTTCGATACCGCCTGTTGGACGGGCGCCATCCACTGCAGCCAGTAAATTTAACACAGCCCCGCCCACCGGTAAAGAACAATCCCGGCAATCAGGTCGCCGACATTCTCGGCGCTCTTCCTGCAATGAGAACAAGCAGCAGCGCCGCCCCCAGGCTAACGAGGGCAAAGACATCGCCTAGCCGGGTGTAGCGGGCCGGCACCTTTACCAGCGACACCGGCCGGGTCATGACCGCATCGACGAAGAGCCCAGAGGAATCGGTAACCCGTCCGGCCGCATCGATAAAACCGCTGATCCCCGTGTTGGCGGCCCGCACCAGGGGCCTGCGGTTTTCCACAGCCCGGAACACCGCCATGGAAAAGTGCTGGAACGGGGCGCTCGAAAAGCCGTACCAGGCGTCGTTGGTGATGTTGACCAGAAGATCGACGCCGGCGGCGACCTGGGTGCGGGCCAGCAGCGGGAAAATCGATTCGTAGCAGATCAGGACGCCGAGCTTTCGACCCTTCCAGTCGATGGTGGCACCTTGCCGTCCGCCCCGGAAATCCCCCACCTGGTCGACAATCTTCCCCAGGAAGGGCAGATACCGCTTGAAGGGGACGTACTCGCCGAAGGGAACCAGATGCACCTTGTCGTAGCGGCCCTTGATGCTGCCGTCCGCCGCCACCAGGTAGGCACTGTTGTAGTAGGCCAGTTCTTTTCCCTCCTCGCGGAAAGAAGGGCTTCCGATCAGGAAATCCGCGCCGGTATCTTTCACCGCCTCAAGGACGATCCGCGACAGCGGGCCGTGAAAGGGGAAGTAAAACGGCGTCGCCGTTTCCGGCCAGACCACCAGCGCCGGGGCGGCAGGTTTGGCAGACAGCGACAGGCGGGCGTATTTTTCGGTGGTCTGCTGCTGGAATTTTCGGTCCCACTTGATCTCCTGAGCAATGTTTCCCTGAATCAGGGCAACGCGCACCGTCTGCGCCGACCCGGCAGCTCTTTCGACGGCGGCAATACGCACCGCACCGTATCCCCAGGTCGCGGCCACGGCCGCCAAGGACACCGTCACTGCCACGGCCGCCCGGAGCCGCAGCGCCTTCGGGTCGGAACCGCCTTTGGCCGCCGCCTGCCAGAGGGTGTACAGGGCGCCGTTGACCAGCGCCACCAGAAAGGAGACCCCGTAAACGCCGGTGATGTCGGCGACCTGGATCAGATGGGTCTGCGCAAACTGGGAGTAGCCAAGAAGCTCCCAGGGAAAACCGGTAAAGAGGCTGGCGCGAAGAAACTCCTGGGCGGTCCAGAGCACGGCGGACGACACCCACAGCAGCGCCGGCCTGCGCGACACCCGGGCCATGCCGACGGCATACAGGGCCGGGTAAAGGGCCAGGTAGGCGGCCAGCAAAAAAAGGGCCGGAAAGGCAAGGGCAATCGGCAGGCCGCCGTAGGTCTGCATCGTGCCGACCACCCAGTAGACCAGCGACAGAAAGTGGCACAGTCCGAAGACAAAGCCGATCCGAAAAGCGCTTTTCCACCCGGTTCCGTCCACGGCCCACAGCAGCGGCACCAGGGCCCCCCAGGCCAGCAGATCCAATCCGACCTTCGGAAACGCCGCGGTCAGCAAAAGCCCGGAAAGGGCCGCAGCAGCCAGCCGCTTCCAATGTGAGTCCATCGCCCTCATAAAACTCCTTCGGGGGTTGCCAAAATACCATCGACCTGAAGAGCAGGTCTAAATCCTTCCCCGCTGACCTGTCAACAGCGGCACTGAAAATACGAGAGGAGCCGGAGTTTCCGGCAGCGCGGTCTTAAAGCACAATGTCCCCAGACGAATGGTGAAGGCCGATTCACGGCCAGCCGAAAGGCAAAAACCTTTGGCGTTAAAGAGCCGTTCGCCACCCCCGAGTCGTCAAATTTTCTCGCCATCAATAGGCAGGTAAAGGGAGCTGCCGAGCCGCAAATCAGTAATTACGGATGGCGCCAAATGCGCGCCGTGTTATTTCGAATGCGCATTTCCAGATCGGGTTGCCGGTTCTGAAGAGCCGGCGGCCGGACTTGGAGCTTGCCGATTCCCATTTTCTGTGTGCCGTGGTTTCTGGGGCGGAGAGCCACCCGGAACTGCCGTATCAACTGAAGGGCCGCATCCCATGGCCCTGCGAAACCGCTTCCCGGCGCCATACGCCAGACGTTTTTCTTGTGTGCATCAGACCAAACCCATTGAAAATGCCAGGATATTCGGATAAAGCTATACGCCGCGTAGGCTTGATAAGCACCGTCTCCGGTTACCCGAAACCAACCTCGGAAAATCATGATCGATCTGCACCACCGCAAAGAATGCCCGATTTGCAGCTGTCCAGACAGTATTCTGCTTTGTGATGCGGTACCTACGATCAACGAGGCCTCAGACCTAACCATCGAGTTGAGAGAATGCACTGCTTGCGGTCACTGGTGGAATACGCCATGTCCGACACAGGAAGCCCTCATCGATCTGTACAAGTCGGCTTCGCCTTATGTGATCGGAAAACACTGGGAGGACGACATTCGTCGGCCGCGGGAAGAGGGTGTGTTTCACATAATGATCAATACCTTCAGGCCGGACATGTCTGATCTGCGCTATCTAGAAGTGGGTTGCGGCGGCGGCCATCTGATCCGTTCGATGCGGGAAAAGGTCGGCCTGTGCTATGGCATCGAACCCGGTAGCTGGGCCTCCGAGACTGAAGGCATCGTGGGCGAAATCGACCAGATTCCGAAAAACCTCGCGTTTGACATCCTGGTGTTTCAAGACGTCATCGAACACACCGAAAATCCGATCGACACCCTGAAAATGTATACGGAAAGAGCGCGCACCGGCGCAACTCTATTCGTCGCCTTTCCGAACAAGGATGCCCCGCCGGCACAGCGGGAGAAAGAGGGATGGGACATGATCCGGCCTTTCGGGCATCTTCAGTACTTCTCCAGAAAATCTCTATCTCTTTTGATGAAAAAGGCCGGATGGGAAATTGTCAAATTACGAAAAGGCCCGAACCGTTTCCCGCTGACCGAGTTCAAGACGTACAACCCCTTCAGAACGCTAAAGCGCCTCCGGAACAACGATCAGTGGTATGTGCAGGCCATAAAGAAATAGATTTTATCGCTTTGCGTTCGGTCGGCCATCATCATTGCTCCGACGTCCCAGATCCCGAATCGCCCCCAAAAAACAAAACCCCCAGGGTTTCCCAGGGGATTTAGGAATCTGTCCATATCGAGATACCCGGCGGCGAAGCCGCCTGCACAAAATTGCGCCAGCGATTTTGTGCTGGTCGGGGCGAGAGGATTTGAACCTCCGACTTCCTGCTCCCAAAGCAGGCGCGCTACCAGGCTGCGCCACGCCCCGCCGGTGAAACCCCTAACACGCTTTCCCGGGGTGCGCAAGAAGATTGCAGCACTGGAGGTTTGCCTGAAAATTCAGGCAAAAACCCTGTACATTACCGGGATTATTCGAAGTTTTCTTTTGAATCTCCTTGACACCGGGGGTCGATCATACTATTTTAGAAATCTTTGCATCCGATCCTCGGCGCGGCGCGCATGGTTCGCTCGCCTGCCGGCCGGCTCAAAACGATTGCAGCTGCGAGAGTGGCGGAACTGGTAGACGCACTGGACTTAGGATCCAGCTCTGGAAACAGATTGGGAGTTCGAGTCTCCCCTCTCGCACCAAGAGGGAAATTGCTTTGCAATTTGGCATACGGCGGTTTGGCCGCCGGGTAAAATCGAAGGGCTTTAGAAATAGGCGCTTGCAGACAGTGATGCGTTGCGCGGGGCTGGAAAGCTGCGCAACCGATTCCATTGAGAAAGGAACTTGAAAACCCATGCAGGTAACCGTAGACGATCTGAGCAGTGTCAAGAAGACCCTCCACATCGAGATCCCGGAAGAAGAGGTTGTGCGGGAGCTGGACCAGGCCTACAAAAATCTTCGGAAAACCGCCAAAATCAAGGGGTTTCGCCAGGGAAAGGCCCCGCGGGCTGTTCTTGAGCGGCGGTTTAAAAAGGATGTCAATGCCGACGTGAGCTCCAGGCTGATCCAGGAGTCGCTGATTCAAGCGATTCAGGACAAGGCGCTGAGGGTCGTCGGCACCCCCCGGATCGATCCGCCGGAGCTGAAAGAGACCGGGCCCTATCAGTTTACGGCCACCGTGGAGATCAATCCGGAAATCAACGACATCGACTTCAAGGGCCTGGCGCTGAAAAAGACCCGATACCGGGTCACCGATGAGGAGATCGACGCCCAACTCAAGCTATTGCAACGCAACATGGCCCGCCTGGAGCCCTTGACCGAGGAGCGGCCTGCAGCCATGGACGACTACGTGCTGATCGACTACGAGGGTTTTGAAAACGACCGGCCGATGCCGGAGCTTCAAAAGACCGAAAACTATTCCCTCAAACTCGGCAGGGGGATGATCTCCAAGGATTTCGACGAACACCTCGTGGGTCTTGGCAAAGGCGAAGAGCGTGAATTCACGATCGATTTTGCCAGCGACCATTTCAATCCGAAACTGGCCGGCAAGACGATCTCCTTCAAGGTGTTCCTGCACGACATCCGAAAGGAGATCCTGCCGACCCTCGACGATGAGTTCGCCAAGAAAGTCGGTCCGTTTGAGAACTTTGAAGCGCTCAAACAGGAAATCGTCGGCAATCTGACCAACGGGTACGAGAAGCGGAGCGAGCAGGAGCTCAACGAGCAGATTTTCTTGACCCTGCTGGACAAAACCGACTTCGAGGTCCCGGATGCCCTGGTCGACTACGAGTTGGACCACATCATTGCCGATGCCGAGCGCTCGTTTCAATACCACAACATGGATCCGGAGCAGATCGGTCTGACCCGGGACAAAATGAAGGAGCGGTATCGGGAAACCGCCGAAAAGCAGGTCCGGCGCCACCTGATCCTGAGCAAAATCATCGACCAGGAGAAACTCGATCTGACCGACGAGGAACTGGACGCCGGCTTTCAGCAGATGGCCGACCAGGTGAACCAGCCGGCCGAGCAGATCAAGTCGTTCTACCGCCAGGACCGGGAACGCCTGGACTTTTTCAAACACACCTTACTTGAAAAGAAGGCCATAAAGCTTATCATTGAGGCTGGCTCGGTTGAGGAAGTCGAAGCAGAACTCGAGAAATCCGAGCGACCTGAAGACTCACAAGAAGATTCACAAGATGATAGTTGACCGGGCGGGCGGAGCAAGGCTACAATACCCAAGAGCCCCATCAGATTCCCCCCGCGCCAGACAAGGAGTGCGCCGTGCCCCTGATTCCCATGGTAATCGAGCAGAGCAGCCGCGGAGAGCGGGCCTACGACATCTATTCCCGCCTGCTGAAAGACCGGATCATTTTTCTGGGAACCGCCATCAATGACGAGGTGGCCAACCTTCTCATCGCGCAGCTGCTTTTCCTCGAATCGGAAGACCCGGACAAGGACATCAACTTTTACATCAACTCACCGGGCGGCATCGTCACCGCGGGGCTGGCCGTTTATGATACGATGCAGTACATCAAGCCGGACATCGCCACGGTCTGCATCGGACAGGCGGCCAGCATGGGCGCCGTCCTGCTGACTGCCGGGACAACAGGAAAACGCTACTCGCTGCCCAACTCCCGCATCCTGATCCACCAGCCCATGGGCGGTTTCCAGGGCCAAGCCTCGGACATCGAAATCCAGGCGCGGGAAATCCTCCGGATGAAAGAAGCGTTGAACAAGATTCTGGAGCGACACACCGGCAAGGATCTGGCGACCATCCAGCAGGATACCGACAGGGATTTTTTCATGTCCGGTCAGGAAGCCAGGGATTACGGCATCATCGACCACGTGATCCAGAGCCGGGACGATCTGGACGAAATCGATCAGAAAGCAGAGGAATAAAATGACCAAAAAAGGGGACGGGAACGACAACCTGTTCTGCTCCTTCTGCGGAAAGAATCAGAAAGAGGTCAAGAAGTTGATCGCCGGTCCGGCCGTCTACATCTGCGACGAGTGCATTCAGCTTTGCAGCGAGATTATCGAGGAAGAGACGGAAAAAGAAGCCTCCCAAATGGACCGGCTTCCGACACCAAAAGAGATCAAGGTCCTGCTCGACGATTACGTGATCGAACAGGACGCCGCCAAGAAGGTGCTGGCCGTCGCCGTGCACAATCACTACAAGCGGCTGGAGTCGAACGTCAGCACCAGCGAGGTGGAGATCGAAAAGAGCAATATCCTGCTGATCGGTCCCACCGGCTGCGGCAAAACCCTTCTGGCCCAGACCCTGGCGCGTTTTTTGAACGTGCCTTTTACGATCGCAGACGCCACCAGCCTCACCGAAGCCGGCTACGTGGGGGAAGACGTGGAGAACATCATCCTGTCCTTGCTCCAAAACGCCGATTACGATGTGGAACGGGCCAAGCGGGGGATCGTCTACATCGATGAGATCGACAAGATCGCCCGCAAGTCGGACAACCCCTCCATCACACGGGACGTATCCGGTGAAGGGGTGCAACAGGCGCTTCTGAAGATCATCGAAGGCACCACCGCCAGCGTACCTCCCAAGGGGGGGCGCAAACACCCCCAACAGGACTTCGTGAAGGTCGACACCTCCAATATCCTGTTTATCTGCGGCGGGACGTTTACCGGCCTGGAGCAGATCGTCCAACGACGCCTCGGTTCCAAGGTGATGGGCTTCGGGGCCAAGATCCACAAGATGGGGGAGCGCCAGATCGGCGAGATCCTCCAGATGGTTCAACCCGAAGACCTGATCAAATACGGGCTGATTCCGGAATTTCTCGGACGGCTGCCGGTAATCGCAACCCTGGACGAGCTGCGGGAAAGCTCCCTGATCCGGATCCTTTCGGAACCGAAAAACGCCCTGATCAAGCAGTTTAAGAAACTGTTCGAGCTGGAGGGAGTCAACCTGCGATTTACCGACAGCGCCCTTGCGGCCATCGCCAAAGAGGCGCTGAAGCGCAAATCCGGGGCTCGGGGGCTGCGTTCGATCCTGGAAAGCAGCATGCTCGACATCATGTATCAGATTCCTTCCGTGGACAGTGTGAAGGAATGCGTCATCAGCGAAGATGTCATCCTTCGAAAGGAGGAACCGATTCTGCTCTACGAGCAGACCAAAAAGCAGGCCTGATCGAAGCCGCGAATCCAAGGCGGATCGAGAGGGATTGCCCGATCCGGGCAAAAATCGGGCCCTGAATGCTCGGAGAACGAACGATAAATTATGTCTATGATACCGAAATTCTTCAGTCGCGACGACAGCCCCGACGGCAAGCTCGTGCTGCCGATGCTCCCGCTTCGCGACATCGTGATTTTTCCGCATATGGTGGCCCCCCTGTTCGTGGGGCGGCCCAAATCGGTCAATGCCCTGGCAGACGCCATGAACCGGGACAAAACCGTGTTTCTGGCCACCCAGCGCAAAGCCAAGATCGACGAGCCGGATCCCCAAGACATTCACTCCATCGGCACCATCGGAACGGTGCTCCAGCTCCTTCGGCTTCCGGATGGAACCGTCAAGGCCCTGGTGGAAGGCAAGCAGCGGGCGGAGGTGGCGAGCTATCTGACCAACGATGAATTTTTCCAGGTCGAGCTGGAGCCGATGGAGGAGGTCGGCATCTCCGACGCCGAACGAACGGCGCTGATGCGGGCCATCAACGAGTCCTTCGAAGAATACGCCAAGGTCAACAAAAATATCAGCAAGGACCTGGTCAAAAACGTCGGATCGATCGCAGACCCGTCCCAGCTTTGCGACACCATCGCCTCCCAGTTCAATTTCAAGATCGAGGACAAGCAGCGGCTACTGGAGACCCCCGACCTGGCCGAACGCCTCTCTTTTCTCCTTCGCCTGATCAAGCTGGAAATCGAGATCTACGAAACGGACCAGCGGGTCAAGGCCCGGGTCAAGGAGCAGATGGAAAAGACCCAGCGCAACTACTATCTCAACGAACAGATGCGCGCGATCAAAAAGGAGATGGGGGCCGAAGACGACCCGGGCGACGACCTCAAGGAGCTGGAAAAGCGCATCAAGCGCAAGCGAATGCCCAAGGACGCCGCCGCCAAGGTCCGCCAGGAATTCAAGAAACTGAAGCTGATGACCCCGATGTCGGCCGAGGCCACGGTGGTGCGAAACTACATCGAGTGGATCATCGGCATCCCCTGGTTCGAAAGCAGCAAGATCCAGACCGACATCGCCGAGGCCGAAAAAATCCTGGACGAGGATCACTTCGGGCTGGAAAAGCCCAAGGAGCGGATCGTGGAATACCTGGCCGTGCAGGCCCTGGTCAAGAAGATCCGCGGCCCGATCCTCTGCCTGGTGGGTCCCCCCGGGGTGGGCAAAACCTCCGTTGCCAAGTCCGTGGCCCGGGCCACCGGACGCCGCTTCGTGCGCCAGTCCCTGGGGGGCGTAAGAGACGAGGCGGAAATCCGCGGCCACCGGCGCACCTACATCGGCGCCATGCCGGGGAAGATCATCCAGTCCCTGAAAAAGGTGGGGGTCAACAACCCGGTCTTCTGCCTCGACGAGGTGGACAAGATGAGCATGGATTTCCGGGGGGACCCGTCTGCGGCCCTGCTGGAGGTGCTCGACCCGGAGCAGAACTACGCCTTCAACGACCACTACATGGATCTGGACTACGACCTGTCCAACATCCTGTTCATCACCACGGCCAACACGCTGCCCGACATTCCGCTTCCCCTGCAGGATCGGATGGAGATCATCCGGCTGCCGGGCTACACCGAGTATGAAAAGTATCACATCGCCAGGGATTTTCTGATTCCCAAGCAGGCCAAGGCCAACGGCCTGGAGGAATTTCCGCCGAAGTTCTCCAAGGCGGCGGTGCTGACCATCATCAACGAATACACCCGGGAGGCCGGGGTCCGGAACCTGGAGCGGGAGATCGCCTCCATCTGCCGGAAGATCGCCCGGCGGCTGACCAAGGAGGAAGAGCTTCGCAGCATCCAGGTCACCGCCAAATCGGTCGCAAAATACCTGGGGCCGAACCGGTTCCGGAAAAGCCAGATCGAAAAAGAAGACCACATCGGCATGGTCACCGGCCTTGCCTGGACCCAGGTAGGGGGCGAACTGCTCACGGTCGAGGCGATCACCATGCCCGGCAAGGGGGATGTGAGTATCACCGGCAAGCTGGGCGACGTCATGAAGGAGTCGGCCCAGGCGGCGGTGAGCTACGTGCGCTCCCGGGCCGAGCGGATGATGATCGACACCGAGTTTCACAAGAAGCTTGACCTGCACATCCACGTCCCGGAAGGGGCGATCCCCAAGGACGGCCCATCTGCCGGCACGGCCATCTGTACCGCCCTGGTGTCGATCCTGACCCAGCGGCCGGTGCGCCGGGACATCGCCATGACCGGAGAGCTCACCCTTCGCGGCCGGGTTCTTCCCATCGGCGGACTCAAGGAGAAGATCCTGGCCGCCCACCGCGGGGGGATCAAGAAGGTGGTCATCCCGAAGGAAAATCAGAAGGACCTTCGAGACATTCCGGCGGAAATCGCCAAGCAGTTGGAGATCGTGGCCGTGGAGCACATGGACGAGGTGCTACCCCACGCCCTGGTGCACCAGGAAGGGGAAGCCCTGTTCAAGGACGGGACCATCGCCTTCGGCATGCTCCCCGAGACCAAGTCCGGCGACCTGGAAAACCGCAAAGGACTGATTTAAGCCGGCATCGGGATAAAAGAGGGTAAAAACTCCGGACACGCAATGCGCGCCCGGAGTTTTTTTGTTTCGGAGGCCGCAGCAAAAAAGGCTCAACCGGATTCCGCCTGAGCCTTTATTTTCCGTGGCGGGAGCCACGAGACTCGAACTCGCGACCTTCCCGCCTACCGGCGGGATGTTTTAACCAAAGAATCCTTGCTTTCGGCTCTTTCGTCCTTTGGTCTGGCTTTCGCGGTTTACTGCTGCGGGTCGATCTGGATATGCCTCCGAATATACGAGCCGCCAAGGGCGTCTGGCTTTTGTGGCTTTCGATCTTCCTTGGTTGTGTCTCTCCAACCTCTCAAGCAGGTCTTGCGTGCTGCCGACATAATAGCTACCGTCGATCCCGCTTTTGAGGATATCGACAAAGAACGGCATAAAAAAAGCCTACCACGGTCCGTGGTAGGCTTCAATTACCGGTGGCGGGAGCGACGAGACTCGAACTCGCGACCTCTGGCGTGACAGGCCAGCGCTCTAACCAAACTGAGCTACGCCCCCGGGCGTTTGGTTGACTGGTTGAATCGTTTATTCGTTGATTCGGAAACCTTGGCCGCTCTGTCGCCGTTCTTCCCAATCAACCAATCGACGAATCATCTATCCAACGAAAGTGGTAGGCGGAACAGGGCTCGAACCTGTGACCTTCGGCTTGTAAGGCCGACGCTCTCCCAACTGAGCTACCCGCCCCTGTTGTTCGTCAGCCGTTCTGCCCGCCCTCTTTCGGGCCATTCGGCCAAAAGAGATGCTACAGCTACCAAGGAACGGAAACGTTGTCAAGCGCAAAAGGGCGGGCGAATTGCCGGTAGATTTCGTTTCCCGCTGAAGAGATCGTCCTGGATTGCCCCTTGAAAATGGGGCTTTTGCCGCCATGATCCCCTTTCCGGGGGCCGTAGCGGCCCGGTTTTTTTCCCTCCTCTGTGGGAGAAACGGAAAAAATGGGGTATAATGCCGACAGAGCGCCTGCATAAGAGACCCGAAGACGATCGCAGCATCGGCCTATAACAGGAGGTGTTTGTTGGACCCGGATCGAAACCGAAACATCGCTCCCCGCCGGGGGTGGTGGTGGAAAGTGCCGGTCGGATTGACCGCAGTGCTGTTGGTCGCCCTGGCTGCCGTGATCATGTATATCGACCCCATTGCCCACTCCCTGGCCAACCGGACCCTGAAGCGTTCACTTCAGGCCGGCGGGGTACTGGACCAGATCCACATCCGGCCCGGCGAAGGCATCGTCGAGATGGCCGGCCTCACCCTTCAGGCCCCGAAGGGCTTCGGCAGTGATCCCCTGCTCACCCTGGGAAGACTCCGGCTCGATATCGACCCTGCGGCTCTGTTTGACGCCGAGCTTGTCATCGAGGAGTTGATCGTGGGGGAGTTGTCGCTGGTTCTGGTTCGAGACGAAAACGGACAATTAAGCCCCTTTCATTTGCTGGCCCAATCTCGAGCCGAATCCACGGGGAAAGACACCGGTAGTGAAGCGGCAAATCGCGGGGTGACCGCCATTCCGCCGATTCGGATCGATCGAATCCGTCTGGAAAAAATCTCGGTACTCCTGATCGACCGGCAGGGCGGGAGGAATTGGAAGGCCCGGGCGTTCATCGATCTGTCCGCGGACGACATCCGGGTCAAAGAACTCCTGAACCGCGACATTTTCCTGGGCCGGTTGAATCTGGCCGTGCGCGAAGTCGCCGTCGATCAGCCGGAAGGATTCGGTCCTTCGCCGCTGCTGCAGATGGAAAGCTTCACGGCGGCCACATCGGATGTGGACATGGGGTCTTCGATCCTGCCCGTAGACCGGCTGTCGGTCGAGAAACTGAGCGCCTCTGTGGAACGAAATGCGGCAGGGGAGACCAACCTGCAGAAACTGAAGGCGGCGCTGCTGGACGACCCGAAAGCCGAAAACGATTCGGAGGCGCCTTCGAAACCGGGCAAGGCCGGTGCTCAACCGGCCAAGGGTCTCCCGTCGATTCGCTTTGAAAAAATCCAGGTCTCGGACGGATCGCTCACGTACCGCGATCAAGCCGTCTCCGAAGAAGGGGTGACGCTGCCCCTGCACAACATGAGCCTCTCGGCCACGGGATTGAACCTGTTCGGCAAGAACGAGGCGGCAGAACCCGCATCGGTGGCGGCAGCGTTTCAACTGGACCAGCCCGGAAATCTGCCGGCGGCCTATTTCGGCGCAGAGGCGGATGTCGGTCCGATTGGAAACGTACCGCCCGTCAATGCACAGATTCGATTGGCGGGATTCAAGCTCGATACCCTGGGCAGTCTGGTGCCCCCGGCCACCCGCACCGCCATCGGCGCCACCGGGCTGGACGCCAGCGTGGCCATGGCCATGGACCCCCGCGCCATCGACCTGTTTGCCGCTATTGAGACGGACCACGGGGTCGAATACGAAGCGTTGAGGGTTCACGGCCCCCTGGGCAAGCCCGAGATCGTACTGGCCGATATTCTCTCCGGGGCGTTCGATCGCATTTCCGACGGCCTGCTTAACCTCGGAGCCGGTACGCTGGGCGCCGGCGTCACTATCGCAAAGGGGGGCGTTTCGGTCCTGGGGGATGTGGGTGAAGGCGGGTGGGCGCTGGGAAAAAACCTGGCGGTCAGCACCTTCGGAATCGCCAAGGGTGTGGTGACGCTGGATCTTGGCGAGGTAGGAGAAGGCCTGAAGGGTGCCACGAAGGAATCGTTGAACATCACCGCAGGTTCGATCAAAAAAGCCGGCACCGACGCCGGGCAGGGCCTTGAGGGCTCGGTGTCGGATCTGAAGGGGGACAAGCGTGTGAGCGCGTGGGACGACCAGATCCCGGCACGCTACGAGGCCTACATGCAGCAGGCCCGTGAGGCCCTTTCCAAGATGCCGTATCCGCCGGCGATCAAATGATGCCGGGCTTCGAGCCGATCTTCTGTTTTCTCGTTTACCGATCCCCGTCGAGCAGGTCACCCAGGCCGCCGAGGATCGAGCCCTCCCCTTTCCGGGATCCGCCCCCTGAAGGTGCATGCTGAAGGATGCGATCGGCCAGCCGGGAAAGCGGCAGGCTCTGGAGCAGCACCAGCCCCCTGCCGCTCAGCGACGCCAGGAAAAGCCCTTCTCCGCCGAAAAACATCGACTTGAGATTGCCCGCTCGCTGGATGTCGTAGTCGATCCCCCGGGTAAATCCGACCAGGCAGCCGGTGTCCACGAGAATCCGCTCGTTGTCGAGCTTTTTGCGGATCAGGGTACCGCCGGCGTGAAGAAACGCCATGCCGTCTCCTTCCAGCTTCTGGAGAATGAACCCCTCCCCGCCGAAAAAACCGGTTCCCAGCCGCTTGGTGAAGGCGATGCCGACCCGGGTGCCGTAAGCGGCGCACAGAAACGCGTCTTTCTGGCAGTAGAACTCCCCCTTGACCTTGTCCATGTCGATCGGAATGATTTTTCCCGGGTAGGGCGCCGCAAATGCCACCCGCTTTTTGCCGGACGCCAGGTTGGTAAAATGGGTCAAAAACATCGATTCTCCGGTCAGCACCCGTTTGCCGACGCCGAACAGCTTTCCCATGATGCCCTCGTCGGCGTCGGACCCGTCTCCCATCTTGGCTTCGAAACGGACGCCGTCGTCCATGTAGTTCATGGCGCCGGCCTCTGCCACGACCGTTTCGCCGTAGTCGAGTTCCACCTCCACGATCTGTATGTCGCTGCCGAAAACCTGATAGTCCACTTCGTGACAGGTGCGGTTTCCGGTGGTCTCCTTTTTTTTCTGGACCATGTCGTACTTGGCAAAGATGATGCCGCACCGCGCACATTCGTCGGCCGCCATGTCGCTGACGTATCCGCATTTGGGGCATTTGGTTTCGCTCATGGTGTCACCTCGATGGGTTGGGGTTGAGGGAGGCCGTAGACAGGCCGGATCGGGCCCCCTTGGATCACCGAGCCGGGGAAGCGATTCGGAATCGGAAAATTTTATTCGGCATATCCGACAATCGAATGGGATGTCAAACCCTTCGAGACCGGCGGCGCATGCTCCGCAGCGGTTCCCACTCATTTTGCACCGCGGTGTTGACACCCCCTTAAACGAACCTAGCTTTAAGAATCAGGATAGCGTGTATGCACTATTCTGCCTCCATTCTTGCCCCCGGTCCTAACCCCGCCGGGGGCTTCCTTTTTGAAACGTTGATTTCAACCCATGCCGAAAAAGCTTGCAAGGAACGGTTTTTCAAAATAATGCTGCACTCGGGAAGCGTTCAACCACGCGTTAAGTAATGGAAAAAATCATGAAATTCGATGCGATCCGCATCCATTCCGCCCCGGAAGCCCTGGTCGAGGAGATCATCAAGCAGATCCGAAGCGGGCAGCTGCCGCCCGGCACCTGCCTCCCCTCCCAGCGGCAGCTTGCCAAGATGTTTCATGTCGGCCTCGGATCGGTGCGAGAAGCCGTGAAGATCCTCAACGTCATGGGCTACCTGGAGGTGATCCGGGGAAAAGGGACCTTTATTTCCGATGACGCCTCCGGCGCCGACAAGCCGGCCTCACCCATGGACAAGGCCCTGAAGGCGGTCTCCCTGGCGGATCTGATGAAGGCCCGGGAAATCGTGGAGTGCGCCTGCGCCCAGCTGGCGGCCGAAGCCGCAGACGAGGTGGGTATCGAGCGCCTCAGGGAGTCGACCGAAGCGATGGAGGCTTCCTTTCAGGAGACAGAGACGTTCTACGAACTGGACTTCGTTTTTCACATCGCCGTGGCCGAGGCCACCAACAACAAAGCCCTTCTGGAACTCGTCAAGCTCCTGGTGGACCGCGCCCACAGCCACATCGGCTTCATGAAAGACTCCCTGGGCATCTCCATGCCGCTGAACGTGGAGCGGGCCGTCCAGACCGCCCGAAACATCACGGACTTCATTGTCGCCGGAGACGGCCACAACGCCGACAAAGAGATGCGCCGCCACCTGAACATCGTCAACTGGGAGCTTGAAAAAGAATTCCTTGGAGATACTGAACGGATCTGATCCGGTCCTCCCTTTTCGCTTCGCCGGGAGTTTTCACAAACCATCCCGAATCTGTACCGTCTTCGTACCGCCTTCTTCTGCCGCGGTTCCTTTTCCGGAGCGTTTTGAAGGCCAGCGGTCGCTCCCCGGTCCGGTGAAAATCGGGGCGGGTGAGCCGTCGGATTCCCTGCTCTGCCCCCTTCGTTCCTTGCTTCTTTTTGCATACCGGACCGGAGCTAACCGGCTGCCGAGACCGTCTCCCGGTCCGTCCCTGTCTGGGCATCCGATTCATCGACCTACGGTTGCGCCTTCCTTTTTTAGAATCCCCGTATTTTTTGATTGACAATCATCCGTCCGGCATTTACGAAGAAACTAACACAAGGAGTCAATGAGTTAATGAGTTCCGAACAGTGGTCCAACTCCTTCATTTCCTATCCTTTTTTAAGGAACGCCGCCCTTGGATTCCATTGCCGCTCCCGCCATGCGATTTGATGCCATCCGCGTCCCTTCGGCGCCGGAGGCGCTGGCCGAACAGATCGTGGAACAGATTCGCACCGGAAAACTGGCGCCCGGAACCTGTCTGCCCTCCCAGCGAGACTTGGCCAAGGCATTTCAGGTGGGGCTGGGTTCGGTCCGCGAGGCGATGAAAATCCTCAACGTCATGGGGTACCTGGAGGTGATCCGCGGCAAGGGGACCTTTATTTCCGAAACGGCGCCCGACGGCCCTGCAGGGCTTACCCCTTTCGACAAGGCCATGGAGGCCGTTTCCCTCGTCGACCTGATGAAGGCGCGAGAGGCGGTCGAATGCGGCGCCGCCAGACTGGCATCGCAACAATCGGACCCGGACCACATCGAGCGTCTCAAAGAGGCGACTTCCCGGATGCGCCGGGAATCCGCCGACAAAGAGGCCTATTACCGCAACGATTTCGCGTTCCACCTGGCCGTTGCGGCCGCGTCCAACAACCCCGCCATTTATGAAATCGTCAAACTGCTGGTGGACAAATCCCACCACCACATCGGGTTTATGAACGAAACCCTCGGCATTGCGATGCCGGTCAACGTCGAGCGGTGTGTCGCAACCGCCCAAAACGTCGTTTCCTGTATCGAGCGGGGCGACGGCGAGCAATCCAGCAAGGCGATGCGGGAGCACCTGGACATCGTCGGATTGGAACTTCAAAAGGGGTTTCTCGGCAAAGCGTAGCACGCAGACGAACCTCCGGGGGCCGCATCGGCGGCAAAGACCCATCAACAAAAGGGGGGCGCCATGTTGGGGGCATCGGCAAACATCTGGGAAACGATATTGAATCCGTTTCAATACCTCCGGCTGCCGGTCGGCACCTGGGTCGAAAGCCTGATCGACTGGCTGGTGAACAACTTCAGGGAGATCTTCCAGGCCATCCGCTGGCCCATCGATCAGACCCTCGGCGGCCTGGAAAGCGCCATCCAGGCCGTCCCCCCGATCGTGATCCTCCTGGTCGTGTGGCTGGTGGGCTGGCAGATCGCCGGGATCCGGACCACCCTGTTCGCGCTGCTGGCCCTGGTGTCCATCGGGGTGATGGGCGCCTGGCAAAGCGCCATGACGACCGTGTCGCTGATCCTGACGGCGGTGATCTTCTGCATCCTGATCGGAATACCGGTGGGGGTTCTCGCTGCGCGAAACGACCGGTTCGAAGCGGTGATCCGCCCCGTTCTGGATGCCATGCAAACCACCCCGGCCTTTGTCTATCTGGTCCCCATCGTCATGCTCTTCGGGATCGGAAACGTTCCAGGGGTAGTGGTCACCATCATCTTTGCCCTCGCGCCGTTGATCCGCCTCACCAATCTGGGCCTGCGGCAGGTCCCTCCCTCGGTGGTGGAAGCCGCCATGGCCTTCGGCGCCTCTGAAAAGCAGCTCCTGTTCAAGGTGAAAATCCCCCTGGCCCTGCGGACGATCATGGCCGGGTTGAACCAGACGTTGATGATGTCCCTTTCCATGGGGGTGATCGCTTCGATGATTGCCGTGGGCGGTCTCGGCCAGATGGTGCTGCGCGGCATCGGCCGGCTGGACATGGGCCTGGCAACGGTGGGCGGCCTCGGCATCGTTTTGCTGGCCATCGCCATCGACCGGCTGACCCAGGCCCTGTCCCGACCGCCCCGTGAGAAAAAGACCCGGCACTGGTATGAACGAAAGCCTGCAGCTTACGGCTTGGCGCTGTTCCGGAAAGGCCGGTCCTGACAAACGCTATATTTCAGCGCACGCG
>JASFPT010000031.1:0-22875 GCA_050115795.1 Desulfobacterales bacterium | reverse complement strand
CGTCGTCGATCCCGAGGTAATGGGCGACCTCGTGAACCACGGTGATTTCGATTTCCATTTCCAGCTCGTCTATCGTCTCACAGTAGGTCTCCAGCGGCTCTTGAAAAATCAAAATCGTGTCCGGGTACAGGGGCGGATCGACGGCCGAGCGCTCCGGCAGGGGAACGCCGGTGTAGAGGCCGAAAAGGGTTTCTCCCGGGGGAACCCCCATCTCCTGCAACAGGTCCGGTTCGGGCCGGGTTTCAATGGAAATGGCCAGATTGTGAATGTGCAACCGGATCTTCTCTGGAATGCGTTCGATGGCCTGCTCGACGATCTGTTCGAATTGCGTTCGGCTCAGTTTCATGGGTCTTCTCGCTGGCCGCCACGGGGGCTGATGGCTGCCGCGGACGTTTGGCGGGACTCAGGCTCGCAAACAACGGCTCGATGGGTTTTCAGGGTACAGCGCGGCGCCGTTCTTTCTGGAAACGGGCAATGAGGCCGAACTGCTCGCTGTCGAGCAGAAACATGATTCCACATAGGGTGGCTGCGGCCGAAACCGAGATGTGGGAAACCACCCCCTTGACGGTTACCGGGCCCGATTCCAGCGGAATCGGAATCGAATCGAGTCGCTCTCCGATATGGAAGCGCGGGGCGTCCGGCCCGATTACGATACCGACCCCTTCGGTGCTGATGTCGTTGACCCGGAAGGCGTGGTTCTTGATGGTGATGAAGGTCGGCTCCAGCTCGCAGACCCGCTCGCTTTTCCGAAGCTCCGGCTTTCTGGGCATGGTCAGGACTTTTCTTCCTTTTTCGGCCCCGGGTATGTCCGCATTTCAAGGACGCATCCAAGCCGGGGTCGTTTCCGGGTTCCCCCGGTGATCTTGGCCACCTTTGCAGATGTGACGACATTTTCCTTTGTCAGCCAGCGGATCACGTCGGCCGCCACCTTGTCGCTGAGGCGGCCGAAACAATCCGGCATGGACAGCTCCTGGCCTGCCCCTTTTCGGACGAGATACACCGTGTCCTTGTCGCCCGAATCCCCTGAATCCCAAATCAGGCGAACCTTATTTCCGACTTTGATCTTCTTCAGCGCCTCCTGGCGGTCACTTCCGTCGATATTGCTGTACTCGACGCCCACCGCCGCAGTCCTGAAACTCTCGATAAAGTCGTCGTCGCTGCGCTTACAGAAGATCTCCTTCAGATCGATTCGCTCTTTTCCTCTCTTGTGGCGGAGCAGCATCCGCTCCAGGGCATCCAGAAGACTCATACCGATTTCCCTTTTTTCCGTCCGGCCCCAATCAAACCGGCACCGCACTTCAGGAGGATTCCAGCGGTTGCATCTACGGGGACTTGTTGATCATCTTCTCTTTGAGCTCGACGCCGGAAAAGAGCATCTGCCCGATCAGGCTGACGATGTAGACCGCCACGGCGATGCCGACCAGAATCGCGATCGACTTTAACATCGGCTTGGGCTTGAGAAGGATCAGGATGATTAAAATCACCGCCCCGATGATGACGAACAGCTTGTAATCGTAGTAGAAGTTGACCGCAAGCCGTGAAAGTTCTTGAAGATCCATCGCCTCTATTCCACCCTTGTTCGCTGCAGGGGACGCCTGCACCCATCGGTAAATACGGCAGAGACTGTAGCCCGATCCTGCTGTGGGAGTCAAGAATGTCCGGCAGTGGTGGCAAGGTCTTTGCGGGGAAATGTTCTTGCAATGCAAGGGGTGTTGACGGTACTTTTTCAAGCCCACCACCGGAGGGGAGGGGAGCGACGAATGAACCGCATCGCGACGCTGAAAAACCCGATTCTCGATTATTCCTGGGGTTCCCGGTCCGCCATTGCCGATCTGCTGGGACAGCCCAGTCCCTCGGATGGGCCCCAGGCGGAACTCTGGATGGGTGCCCATCCCAAAGCCCCCTCGACCCTGCTCTGGGAGAATCGTTCGATCGCTCTCCCGGAGCTGATTTCCAGATATCCGACGGAGATCCTGGGACCGGATGCGACCAGACGGTTCAACGGTCGATTGCCGTATCTTTTCAAGGTCCTTGCCGCAGCCCAGCCGTTGTCGATCCAGGCGCATCCCGATCGGAACCAGGCTGCCCGGGGGTTCGAACGGGAGAATGTGATGGGCATTCCCCTGGACGCACCGCATCGAAACTACCGCGACGGCAATCACAAGCCGGAATGCATCTGCGCCCTGACCCCGTTCTGGGGGCTGAACGGCTTCCGCCGTATCGATGACATGATCGAATATTTCCGAAGGCTGGATGTCAGCTGCCTGGAAAGCGAGCTGGCCCTGCTGCAATCCGGCAACATCAAGGGGTTTTTCGAATCCCTGATGACGATGGACGAGCTTCGAAAACGACGGGTGACCGCGGAGGTCGGGGACCTGGCCAGAACGGCCGAGGCGGACGATCCGGTCTTTCGATGGATCAACTCACTTGCCCGCGTCCATCCGAACGACATCGGCATCCTGGCCCCGATCCTGCTCAACCTGGTTTGCTTGAGGCCGGGCCAGGCGATGTTTCTCGGCTCGGGCGAGCTGCACGCCTACCTGGAGGGAACCGGCGTCGAACTGATGGCCAATTCGGACAACGTGCTTCGGGGAGGACTGACCCCCAAACACATCGATGTCCCCGAACTGCTGCGGGTGGTGAACTTCGAACAGCGCCGCATCGACGTCCTGGAGCCGGAGCCTGTCGGCCCATCCGAACGCCGCTACGCCTGCCGAGCCGAGGAGTTCGTTCTGTCGGTCATCGACGTTACCGAGAAGATTCCTCACCAGAGTCGTAAAAAGCGCAGCGTCGAAATTCTACTTTGCACCTCCGGGCGCCTCCGCGTGACCGACGCAGGGCAGCAACTGGAGGTGGAAAAGGGAACATCCTTTCTGGTACCGGCAGCGGCGCCGGCCTATCGCATCGAGGGCGCAGGAACGCTCTACAAGGCGGCTGTGCCGATCGACAGGACCGATTGACAACCCCTGCCGAATGGCTACCATTCCGTTCAAACCCTCAACGAGGAAATTTCAGCGTCAAGGAGTGGACATGACGGAAACGGGAAAAGCCTTCGAAAAGGGAAGATCCTTCAACCTAAACGACGCCGTCGCATACGCCGACGATGCCGTGGTGAGCAAAACGCTTCTGAAAAAAGAGACCGGCAACGTGACCCTGTTTTCCTTCGACAAGGGCCAGGGGCTTTCAGAGCACACGGCGCCGTTTGATGCCATGGTCCAGGTTCTCGACGGCAAGGCCGAGGTCCGGATCGGCGGAAAACGGAAGACCGTGCTCGCCGGAGAGATGATCGTCATGCCCGCCCATGTTCCCCACGCGCTGCAGGCAGAGGAGCGATTCAAGATGCTGCTGGTGATGATCAAAAGCGAATAAACGAGCGGACGGGGTTGGTTCAGGTATCATTATTAGGGCCGGGCATCCTACCGGCCCTATAAAAGGCCCGCCGTCCCGTTCGCCAACGGGATTTGATAAAACGTGAAGCTTTTGTAGGGCTTGCCATGAGCAAAGTCGAACGGCCTCCGTGCCGTTGCGGACGGCACGACACGAAGGTCGTGCCCTGCAAGGACCTCGACTTCGACCGAAGTTTCATACGAGGAATTCCAATGGTTCGGTACACCGGAATCAACCACCTGGCGATGGTCACCGGAGACATGGACGCAACGATCCGGTTTTGGCGGGATCTGCTGGAGATGCGCCTGGTGGCAGGGCTCGGCCGGCCCGGATACCGGCACTATTTTTTCGAGATTTCTCCTCACGACATGATCGCTTTTTTCGAATGGCCCGATGCGCAGCCGGTTCCCGAAAAGGACCATGGGGTGCCGGTGGCCGGACCGGTGGTCTTCGACCACGTTTCGTTTGAAGTGGAAAGCGACGCCGATCTGTGGGAGTTGAGAGACCGGATCGAAGCGGCCGGCTTCTGGGTGTCGGAACCGATCGACCACGGCTTTATCCATTCCATCTACACGTTCGATCCAAACAACATTCCGATCGAATTCTCTGCACCGGTTCCGAAGGTCGACCTGCGGGCGAATCCGGCCATGATGGACCGCACCCCCACCGAAGGCGCAAAGGAGGGTTCCGATCCGGTACCCGGGCGGTGGCCGCCGGTGGCACAACCGACGCCCCCCTCGGAGCGGAAGGTGTATCCGGGGGAAGGGGAGGTGTTCAGGGAGAAGAAAAAAGGCTGATGGGGTAGGGCGCTTTTCAGAACGACGTTCCGATGGCGTTGTTTCCGTGGATGCGGATCGTTTTGTACAGCACCTCTGGAGTCTTCGGGCACAAGCGCTCCCGAAAACGAACGTCGAACGCTCAAGGTTGGACGTTCGACGTTCGGCGTTTGCAGTCGGGCTTCGGAACGTTTTTTTAGAAAACGCTCTAATTCCGTGACAAATCTCTTCTGACCCAGAAAACCATCACGGCCGTCTGCATCGCGGACAGAAAGATGAAGTAAAACATCCATGCCGGGATGCCCGCCACGGTCGGCCCCGATTTTCCCCACGCCCAGAAGTCCATGGCCAGCAGAAAGATTCCCGCCAGCAGGTACAGATAGGGGCTTCGCAGCCAGTCCGGGAGCTGCAGCTTCAGCCGCCCCTCGCCGCCGGCCATGACGGCGTGCGCCGCCAGGTATACGACAAAGGCGGCCGTCATGATCCAGATCACCGGGAGAAATGGGCCGGCGGAAAGCTTCTTGAAGTAAAACAGCACCAGGAGCCCCTCCCCGCACAGGATCGAAAGGATGGCGGCCGAAGGATAGGGCCGGCGGAAATAGATCCCGAAGATGACGGTGGGAAACAGCACCGCAAGGCCGGTGAAGGTCTGGGTGGCGATCTGAAGAATCGTTGCCGGGGGGTTCCAGGCCAGGGCAAGTCCGGCACAGCTGAGAAAAATGACGAAAATCCGGCCGGTGACGCTGTCGTTTCCCTTGTTTGCGCCCGCGATCGGGGCGATGTCCCGGGTAAAGATCGACGAGAGAGTCAGCAGTTGGGAGTCCATGGTCGACATCAGGGCCGCCAGCCCCGCCGCCATGACCAGGGCAGCCATAGCGTCTCCTGAAATCCGGGTCAGCAGCATCGGCAGGATCCGATCGGCCTGCTTTCCGGCAAGATCCGGAAATGAAAGGGTGCCGATGACGCCGACGGCGATCGGAAGCAAAAAGACGACGGTGCATACCAGGGGATAGAGCAGCATGATCCGCGACAGGCTGCGTTCGTCCCGGGCGGAAAAAAAGCGCTGAAAGAGCTGGGGAAACATCGGATCGCAGAAGAACCACAACAGCATATAGCTGAACCAGATGCCCAGGGTGTATCTCCCGGATCCCCCGGGCCGGGAGAAAAGCTCCGGCGATGCGGCCAGCACCTTCTGGTTGGCGGCCACAAATCCGCCGTGATGGCCGGCCACGATGAAAAGGGAGGCCAGCAGGAGCAGCAGCATCAGCACCCCCTGGAACACGTCGGTCCAGGCGACGGCCCGCATCCCGCCGCGGAGGGTGTAGACGACGATGATGCCGGTGACCAGCAGGCACCCGCCGAAATAGGGGAGGCCGACCAGTTCTTCGAGCACGTAGCCTGCCGCCATCGGCTGAAGCGCCAGGTACGGGATCGTAAAAACAATCATGACCAGGGAGAACAAAAACGACAAAAGGGGGCTTTGGTAGATGTCGGTGACCAGCTCCGGGGGGGTGACCAGCCCGCGCTCCCGGCCGCGCTGCCAGATTCGCCGGCCCAGAAGCCAGAAGGTCAAGGCCATGAAACCGGTTCCGAAGGCCATGATCGGGAAAAAGGCGTAGCCGTCCCGGTAGCCCGCGCCGGAGGTGCCGAACACGGTAAAGGCCGAAAAATTGGTGGCCACCATGGTGCCGAGCAGAACCAGGGTACCGAGCTTCCGGTCTGCCAGAAAGTAGGTCTCCGGCGAGGATTTCCAGCGGGTCCGGGCGATGAATCCGACGGCCAGGACCATCAGAAAATAAGCGACGAGGATCGTGATCTTGACGGTCATGCAAACATCTCCCGGGCCAAAAAGCGGAAAAGCCATCCCGAGGTCGGGATGGCTTTTCGCCAGAGGAAAAAGCCTGACATAACCTTCTACAGCACAGGGCCAGATTGTTGAAGCTACCCTTATCGAAAACCGGAGCCGATGTCAACAAAAATTGGAGGATAAATAATTATGATTGTAATTGCAATAAGTTACTTCTTACAAATCCATCAAACTTGAACCGAACCAGCGAGCGCGTTCCCCGCAGCTTGACTTCGACAGGCTCAGTCGAGTCGATGCAGGGCGTGTCCGATTTCATTTGAAACTTCTCATTATCTTACCCATTGAACCGCCCGCTTCCTTCGGTCGCTCCCCTCCACAGGCTCGGGACAGGCAAGACGCCAAGCACGCGAAGGGAGCGGTTTTTTTTAACCAGACGGCAGTCCCGGCGTCCTTCGCATCCCTTGCGGCATGTCCTGAGCGCAGTCGAAGGGTTCAATCGATCTCCGTTTCAATGCTTGATCAACTCCCGTTCGCCAACGGGACGGCGGGGCTGTGCCCTGGCATTTCAAATGCCGCCGGTCAGCGGCTGGGCTGGATAGGCGCCCGTTTTGTGGCCTCTTTATAAACGCGGGTCCGTTCGGCCACCAGCGCGGGCAGGTCGGGGCGGGTCAGGTTCTCTTCGATGAGCCGTTCGAAAGCACTGCCGATCACGACGCCGTCGGCCGTTCGTGACAGGGCCGAAACATCTTCGGCCGTCGAAATTCCGAATCCGACGCAGATCGGCAGCTTTGTCGCGTTGCGGAGCACCGCCACATGATGGGCCACCGAGGCAGTATCCAGGCCCGCGCTGCCGGTCACCCCGGTCTTGGAGACCATGTAGAGAAAACCGGCCGCGTCGGCGGCAATGCGTTTCATCCGCTCGGCCGGGGTGGTCGGGGCAACCAGCCGGATCAGGGCAAACCGGGAAAAGTCCCACGCCCCGGTCAACTCCGCCGACTCTTCCGGCGGAAGGTCCACCACCAGCGTACCGTCTGCGCCGGCGGCCAGGGCATCGCCGTAGAAGCGGTCCGTGCCGTATGCCAGGATCGGATTGTAATAGGAAAACAGGATGATCGGCACATCGGTTCGGTCCCTGAGTTTACGGGTCATATCCAGGATCTGGGACATGTTCGCACCGCTTTTCAGGGCACGGGCCGACGAGCGTTGAATGACCGGTCCGTCGGCGGTGGGATCCGAAAAGGGGACGCCCAGCTCCAGGATGTCGATGCCGGCACCGCACATGGCTTCGATGATCTCAAACGACCGGGAAAGATCCGGATCTCCTGCGGTGACGAAACCGACCAGGGCGCTTTCCCCCTGTGCGGCGGCGGCTGAAAATTTTTCTTCGATGCGGTTCATGATGCGTTTTTTCCCTCCGTGACGGATGCCACGATTCCAAGGTCCTTGTCGCCCCGGCCGGACAGGTTCACGATGATGATCCGGTCTTCGGGTCCCTTTTTCGCCTCTTCCATCGCAAACGCCACGGCATGGGCGCTTTCCAGCGCCGGTATGATGCCTTCCAGGGCGCAGAGACCGTGAAAGGCTTCTATGGCGGCGTTGTCGTCGACGGCAACATAGCGGGCACGGCCCCGGTCCCTGAGCAGGGCGTGCTCCGGGCCGACCCCCGGATAGTCGAGGCCCGCCGAGATCGAGTGGGCCTCCGTGATCTGCCCCTCGGCGTCCTGGAGAAGGTAGGATTTGGCCCCGTGCAGCACGCCCGGCGTCCCGCTGCACAAGGTGGCGGCATGCTTGCCGGTGGCAAGACCCTTTCCGGCGGCCTCCACGCCGACCAGCTCCACCGGGTCGTCCAAAAAGGGGTAGAACAGACCCATGGCGTTGCTGCCGCCCCCCACGCAGGCCACCAGAAGGTCGGGAAGCCGGCCGGCGGCGGAGGTGATCTGCTCTTTTGCCTCTTCACCGATGATCTTCTGAAAATCGCGCACCATCATCGGGTACGGATGGGGGCCGGCCACCGAGCCGATTACGTAGAAAGTGTCTTCCACGGCCCCCACCCAGTAGCGAAGGGCCTCGTTCATGGCATCCTTCAAGGTGCCGGTGCCTGCATCCACGGGAACCACCGAGGCCCCGAGCAACTCCATACGACGAACATTGGGGGCCTGGCGCCGGATGTCCTCCACCCCCATGAATATCTTGCACTCCATGCCGAACAGGGCCGCCACCGTGGCCGTCGCGACCCCGTGTTGACCGGCCCCGGTTTCGGCGATGATCTTTTTCTTCCCCATCCAATGGGCGAGAAGCGCCTGCCCCAGAGTGTTGTTGATTTTGTGGGCGCCGGTGTGGGTCAAATCTTCCCGTTTCAAGTATACTGCGGCGCCGCCCTGATGCCGGCTCAAACGTTTTGCGTGAAACAGGGGGGTGGGCCGGCCGGCGTAGTCTTTCAGAAGGGTCGAGAGCTGCTGCTGGAACTCCGGCTCCGGGGAGATGCGGGTGTAGGCCTCCTCGAGTTCGAGAACCGCCGGCATCAGGGTTTCGGCGATGTATCGTCCGCCGTAGGGGCCGAAATGGCCGGCGGTGTCCGGAAATCCGGCTTGTGACGTGGGCGCTTGTAGTCGGGTCATGGAAATATTCTCCTGGTGCGTTGGGTTGTTTCCGGGAGTCGGTCGGCACACCGGGCCACCTCGTCGATGAAGGCGGCCACCAGGTCCGGGCTCTTGCGTCCGGGGGCGAGCTCCACCCCGGAGCTGACGTCCACCGCATCGGCCCCGGAGGATAAAAGCGCGCGAAAGACCGTGTCGGCGGTCAGACCGCCTGCGATCACCAGCGGGTATCGTGCTGCGAGGGGCTTTGCCGCCGCCCAGTCCCAGGCCAGGGCGTTTCCCCCCGGCAGGGGGCCGCCGGCACACTCTACGAGAAAAGCGCCGGCCGGGTATCGCTCGGCGTCCGCCGGCGAGGGGTCGGTATTGGCAAACAGGGCCTTGACCACGAGCAGGCCCTCGGAGACGAGCCGCTCGACCTGTTCTGGGGGTTCACGGCCGTGAAGCTGGACGGCGTCGATGCCGGTCCGATCCCGGATCCGCAGAATCTCGTGATCCGGGGCGTCGACGAAGACGCCCACCACCGTTACCTTTCTCTCCAGCGCCTGTCGGATCTCTTCGGCCCGGCTCGTTGTCACGAAGCGGGGGCTTTTCGGATAAAACACGCAGCCCACCGCGTCCGCCCCGGCCGCTGCACAGGCAAGGGCCTCGTCCACTCGGGTCAGTCCGCAGATTTTCACCTGGGGCCGCTCGCATTTTACGGCAAAGGGGCTCATCGTCGGTCTCCGATCAGGGTTTTCAGTCGGTCCTCCGGGTCCGCATCGGTGACCAGCGCTTCTCCGATCAGAAAGCGACGGATGCCGGCCGCCAGGTTTTTTTCCACGTCGGCCCGGCTGGAGATGCCGCTGGCGGCCACCGGGATCTGCCCCGGCAGGAATCGGGACGCCAGGGCAGCGGCCCGGCCGACGTCCGTGGAAAAGGTGCCCAGATCCCGGTTGTTGATGCCGATCAACGTCGCCCCGGCCCGGGTGGCCGCGATCAGGTCTTTTTCCGTGTGGATTTCCACCAGGGCGTCCAGGGAGAGGCGGCGGCACAGTTTCAGCATCTGCTCGAGCCGCTCCTGGGAAAGTGCGCGAACGATAAGCAGCACTGCGTCGGCTCCCATCGCCTTGGATTCGACCACCTGGTAGGGAAACAGGATGAAGTCCTTTCGGAGAACCGGAAGGCGGCATGCCGCGCGGGCCGCCTGGAGGTCGGAGGCACTGCCCCGAAAGAAGGGTGAATCGGTAAGCACCGAAAGCGCTGCCGCGCCGCCGGCTTCGTAGGCACGGGCCATTGCTGCGGGGTCCAGGTCGGGCCGCAGGGGGCCTTTGGAGGGAGACGCCCTTTTGATTTCGGCGACGATTCGGACCCCCTCGGTGCAGAGGGGGGCGGCAAAGGGACGAAGATCGGTGCGGGCATCGGCGCGGGCCTGCAGCACGTCCAGCGGAACGGTAGCCTCGGCCCGGCGCACCTCTTCTTTTTTTGCCGCGAGGATTTTGGGCAGAAAACCGCTCATCCGTTCTCCCGGGTGAATCGAACCAGCGCCTCGAGCTTTCCGGCGGCGGCGCCTTCGTCCAGTGCTTTTCGGGCGGCTTCGATGCCCTCCTTCAGGTCGACGGCCGCGTCGGCGGCCACCAGGGCCGCTGCTGCATTGAGCAGGACGACGTTCCGGGCGGGCCCTTTTTCTCCGGACAAGATGTTTCGGGTGATGCGCGCATTTTGCTCCGGATCCCCGCCGGCAAGGGAAGATGAGGGGGCGGTTTCACCGAAGTAGTCCGCCGGGTCGACGTCGTAGGTGCGGATCAACCCACCGGCCAGTTCGGTGACCCGGGTCGGGGCGCAGACCGACATCTCATCCAGACCGTCGTGCCCGTGTACCACGAATGCCCGCCTTGCCCCGAGAAGTTCCAACGCCCGGGCGAACATCTCCGTCAGCTCCGGAGCGTAGACCCCCAGCAGCTGGCAGTTGGCGCCGGCCGGATTCGTCAGGGGGCCGAGCATGTTGAAAATCGACCGGAGGCCGACCTCTTTGCGGGCCGTGGCCGCATGCTTCATGGCCCCGTGGTAGACCGGCGCAAACAGAAAACCGATGCCGATCTCCTGGACCGCTTCTTCGACGATCTCCGGATCGGTATCGAGCCGCACCCCCAGAGCCTCCAGAACGTCCGCGCTTCCGCACTGGCTGGAGACGCTTCGGTTTCCATGCTTGGCCACGGTCACCCCGCATCCGGCCACCACGAAGGCGGTGGTCGTGGAGATGTTGAAGGTCTTTGCGGCATCTCCTCCGGTTCCGCAGGTGTCGACCACTGTGGTTTCCCGGGCCTGGATTCTGCGCGCCTTCCGTCGCATGGCCCGGGCGGCTCCGGCAAGCTCCTCGAAAGTCTCCCCTTTGGTGGCCAGCGCCGCCATAAAGGCCCCGACCTGGGCGTCGGTGATTCGGCCGGCGAGGATTTCGGCGAGCATCTCACCGATCTCGGCGTCGGTGAGGTTCTGCCTGGAAACGATTTTGGCCAGGTTTTCAGTGAAGGTCATCACAGCCTCCCACATCAAAAGTTTTTGGGGAATCCTTTACCATCATCGGCAAATGGCCGGCTGCCGACGGCCGGTGGCGGGTGGCCGGTCGCTGTTTGCGCGCTCGTTGCACGCGACCCGCCAGGCGGCCATACTTATTCTGATTCCGGACTTGCGACTTCTGGCTTCTGGTTTTCCGTCATCTTTAAAAAGTTCCGCAGCATCCGTTTTCCCTTGTCGGTCATGATCGACTCGGGATGGAACTGAATGCCCTCGGTCAAATGCTCCCGGTGCCGCAGCCCCATGATCTCCCCGTCATCGGACTCGGCCGTGACCGTCAGACAATCGGGAAGGTCTTCCCGGGCGACCACCAGGGAATGGTAGCGCATCGCCTTGAAGCTGCCGCGGATGCCGGAAAAGATGCCCCTGCCGTCTGCGGTGATGTCGGAGGTCTTTCCGTGCATCAGGCGGCGGGCGCCGATCACCCGGCCCCCGAAGGCCATCCCGATGGCTTGGTGGCCGAGGCATACCCCCAAAATCGGAATCTTCCCGGACAGCGTTGAAATCAGCGGCAGGGTGATACCGGCGGCCTCGGGCCTGCCGGGGCCCGGGGAGATGACGATGCCGGCCGGTTTCATTTCGGCGATCTGGCCCACCGAGACGGCGTCGTTTCGAAAGACCTCCACGAGGGTGCCCATTTCCCGGAGATACTGGACCAGGTTGTAGGTGAACGAGTCGTAGTTGTCGAGCATGACCAGCATATGGTGTTTTCCCTCGATGGCAATGCAGCCCCAGGCATCCGGGGATGATGCCGGTTCATACAAATGATAAATTCGAAATCCGAATTTTGAATTTCGGTCATTGGAATTTGCCCTTCGACATTGCTCAGGGCGGTGAGCTTGTCGAGCCGTTTCGGATTTCGTGCTTCGAGTTTCGGATTTAGTTCTCCCTATTCTTCCTCGGTGAAAGCGGTTCATCTACCCCTGTCTGATCCTGGGTATTCATCAACAACCGCAGCGCCCGGTCGATCGCCATTGCCTTGTTGATGGTTTCGATCCGCTCCTTTTCCGGATCCGAGTCGGCGACGATGCCGGCCCCGGCCCGAACCGTGAGCCGGTCGTCCTCGACACAGGCGGTCCGGATCGTGATGGCCAGATCCATATTCCCGGAAAAGGAGATATACCCCACGGCCCCGCCGTAGGGCCCCCGCGGATACTGCTCCAGTTCGGCGATGATCTCCATGGCGCGAACCTTCGGGGCGCCGGTCAGGGTTCCGGCCGGGAAGGTGGCCGCCAGAAGGTCCCAGGCGTCCATGTTATCGGCCAGGTGGCAGTTGACGTTGCTCACCAGGTGCATCACGTGCGAGTAGCGCTCGATCACCATCAGGTCGGTGACCTGAACCGTCCCGGTCTCGGCGACCCGGCCCAGGTCGTTTCGGCCCAAGTCCACGAGCATCAGGTGTTCGGCCCGTTCCTTCTCATCCGACAGCAGATCGTCGGCCAGAGCACGGTCCTCCTGCTCGGTGGCGCCCCGATGCCGGGTGCCCGCGATGGGTCGAACCGTGGCCACCCCGTTTTCGAGGCGGACCATCGTCTCCGGAGAAGACCCGATCAGTGTGGTGCCGTCGATCTGAAGAAAGAAAAGGTAGGGCGACGGGTTGACGTATCGCTGGGCCCGGTACAAAGACCACAGATCCTTCGGTGCGCGGCAGGAAAACGGCTGGGAGATGACGGTCTGGATGACATCCCCGGCGCGGATGTATTCCTTGATTTTCTTCACCCGGTCGCGGAAGGCTTCCGGCGGCAATCGCGTCTCCGGGGACAAATCGACGGCGGGGTCGGTTTCGATTCCGGTATCGACCGACGATTCCATCCGTTTGAGAACGGAAGCGATGCGTTTGCAACCGCGTTCGTAGGCCTCGGCCCTGTCGGTGCCCTCCTCGATGAAGGCGATGGAAAGAACCTGCAGGGTGTGGCGGACGTTGTCAAAGATCAGCACCGTATCCGGGATCACGAAAGCGGCCAGGGGCCTGTCCTCGGCGAGCCGGTTCGGGATCTTTTCGAAAAAGGATACCGATTCGTAGGTGAGATAGCCGACCAGCCCGCCCCAAAAGCGGGGGAGTTCTTCGAGCTGAGCCGGCCTGTAGCGCGCCATCAGCTCCCGAAGAACCGGAAGAGGGGACCCGGAAAAGGGGATGGACTCTTCAGACCCGTTGCTTCGGATCTCCACCCGGTCGATGAATACCAGGACCCGGGACCAGGCAGAGACGCCCAGAAAACTGTAGCGGCCCCACCGCTCCCCGCCTTCCACGCTTTCCAGGAGAAACACGGGGGATGCGGGCGCTCGAAATTTTTTCAGCAGAGAAACCGGCGTGTCCGTATCGGCCAGGATCTCGGCACAAATCGGGATCACGTTGGCGTCGGCGGCCAGCTGCCGGAAGCGTTCTTTGTCCGGAAAGCGGTTTAACATCATATGGGTGTGTCCCTTTCCAAAGAAAAAGGGCCGGGGAGAAGTCTCCACGGCCCTTAAAAAAACAAGGACCGCGGGCGTTCGACCCGCCCGCGGTCCCTCTCGATCGGTGAAATGTCTATTTCGTGGAAAGGGTGCAGGCAGATCGGCAGCGCCAGTACCACCAGCACCAGGTTCGTCTCGAATCGTTCGGATCAATCGGTTTGGACGGTTTCATGCAATTCGGCTCCAGTTTGGGGGAACCTATCCGCGCCCTCCCCGATTGTCAAGCGTTTTCTGATGCCGGCCGCCGGCCGCCGGCTGTCCATGAAGCCTGCTCCATCGATCGGGAAATGTTGCATCCCCATCGCTGGGCACTCATCGGCCTCCGCTTGTCGCCAAGCCGTTGCGCAGCAACGAAGACGGATTGCCGTTCGCACAGTACGGCACCCGACTTTTCCACGCCCGGGGCGCGGCGTTGCGCGGGCACGCGGAGATCTTGCCGCACATCATCGGCAAGGCATCAAACGAAGTCCGAGGCAAAAAAATGCCGGCCTGTTTTCCTATTCCGCAGGCGGAAAAGCCGATTGTTTCGGCTCGAAGCGGGCAGAAAAGCCTTGACACCGTCGTTTCCCTGGCCTACCTTGCCGGGCAGACAAAGGAGAGTCTCAGCATGCACACTCATCAAGGCAGACGCTGCGGGTATTGGTTCTATTATTTTGGCACCGGTCTGCCCGGAGTGCGCTGACCCGAATCCGCACAGCGCAAAAGCCGCGGGCAGACCAATGCCCGCGGCTTTTTTTTGGTTCAAAGGCCGCGGGAACGCAACCCGCGGCCTTTTTCGTTTCTCGTGCGATGCCGATGCGAAAGGATCGATCGATGCACCACACCACGGAAGACTTACGGATCGTCGGTTACAAACCGCTCCCTTCTCCCAAGAGCCTCGATGACGAGCTTCCCATCACCGAGGCGTCCAAGAAAACGGTCCTGGAGGGAAGAGAGCAGATCCAGCGGATTCTGCGCAAAGAGGACGACCGGCTGCTGGTGATCATCGGCCCCTGCTCCATCCACGACGAGGCGGCCGCCTTCGAATACGGGGAGCGGCTGCGCCGGCTTGCCGATGAGGTTAAAGAGGCGATGCTGCTGGTGATGCGGGTCTATTTTGAAAAGCCGAGGACCTCGGTGGGCTGGAAGGGGCTGATCAACGACCCGCATATGGACGGCAGCTGCGATATCCAGACCGGCCTGAAAAAAGCCCGGACGATTCTGCTCCAGCTCACCGAAATGGGACTTCCCACCGGAACCGAGTTTCTCGAGGCGATCACCCCCCAGTATATTGCCGATTTGGTCTGCTGGGCAGCCATCGGTGCCCGGACCACCGAGTCCCAGACCCATCGGGAAATGGCCAGCGGCCTTTCCATGCCGGTGGGTTTCAAGAACGCCACCGACGGCAACCTGGCCTCGGCCATCAACGCCCTGGTCGCCGCCGGCGCGCCCCAGAGTTTTCTGGGAATCGATCACGACGGCTACCCCTGCATCGTGAAAACTACCGGAAACGCCGACGGCCACATCGTGCTTCGGGGCGGCAAACGCCCGAACTACGATCCGATCAGCATTGAAGAGGCGCGGCTGTTGCTGATATCGAAAAACCTGCCGGACGCCATATTGGTCGACTGCTCCCATGCCAATTCCCGTAAAAAGTTCCAGGGGCAGGCAATCGTCTGGAAAAACGCGCTGGACCAGCGACTGGGCGGCAACGATTCGATCATCGGCATGATGCTCGAAAGCCATCTCTTCGAGGGAAATCAACCCATCACCGGCGGCGCCACCCGGCTTCGATACGGGGTCTCGATCACCGACGAGTGCATTTCCTGGGAGACCACCGAGACCGTGATCAGATCCGCCCACCAACGGATGCTGGCTGCGGGCCGGCCGAATTAGTCGAGGCCTGAGCCGCCCGCCAAGCTGGAGGATGCGGAGCAATTTTACTGTTTCAGCCTGAAAGCGGCGAGAAAGACAAGAAGCCCGAAATACGAATTTTTGTCTCCGATGAGATGCCTCTTATCGTCGGGGGCGCGAGGCGACACGTTCCGAGGTGAAGACCGCGAGTTGACAGGCAGCGGGAGACCCGGCCATGACCGACGAGGCAAAATTTGCCGAAGACCTTCCGGGAGAAGATACACGATCCCACATCCGGAAGGCCGAGTTGCTGTATGCGGTGATCGGCAATCCGGTGGCCCACAGCCTCGGCCCCGGAATGCACAACCGGGCCTTTGCCGCCGTGGGCCACAGAGGGCTGTATGTCGCCCTGACCGTCAGCGACATCGGCGGCGCCATGATCGGCGTCCGGGCCCTCGGCATTGCCGGGGTGAGCGTCACCATTCCCCACAAGATCGGCGTGATGGCGCATCTGGACGAGATCGATGAGACCGCCCGGGCCATCGGGGCCGTCAACACCGTGGTCAACCGGGACGGACGCCTGGTCGGATACAACACCGACGCGGCCGGGGCCGTCTCGGCCCTTGAAGAGGCGACCCCGCTAACCGGAAGGACCGTGGCGGTGATCGGAGCCGGCGGGGCGGCAAGGGCCGTGGGCTTCGGCGTCCTGGGAAAAGGGGCGCGGACCGTCGTGGTCAACCGGTCCGCCGACCGCGGAATCGCCCTGGCCCGCCGGCTCGGAGGCACCTATGTCTCCCTCAAGGACTTCGACGGGGCCGGCATCGATATCTTGGTCAACACGACCCCGGTGGGAATGGTGCCGGACACATCCCAAATGCCGGTCCCTGTTGAGACGCTTGCCCCGGAGATGACGGTGATGGACGCCGTCTACAACCCGATCCGCACGAAGCTGCTCATCGAGGCCGAGCGGATCGGGTGCAAGACCGTGGACGGCGTTTCCATGTTCGTTTACCAGGGGGCCCGCCAGTTCACCCTTTGGACCGGCAAAAGTGCGCCGGTTCCGGCCATGCGAAAGGCCGTGCTGGAGGCCCTGGGGAAAGCACCTGCTCCAGACCGGTCGGTTCGGAGCCACCGGGATCCGGCAAGCAAAAACGGAAGCAGCCCATGAAAGAGGTCCACCCCGCAAAATGCAAGAAAAACGTCTTGATCCGGGTCCCCGGGTCCAAGAGCTACACGCACCGGGCCCTGATCGCCGCAGCACTGTCCGACGGCCCCTGCACCCTTACCGGCGTTCTGGAAAGCGCCGACACGCTGTTGACGCGGCAGGCCCTGGTGCAATTGGGCGTGGACATCGAAGAAAAAGGCGGCGGTGTGGCCGTCCGGGGAACCTCCGGAATCCTAAGCCCTTGCCGGTTTCCCATCTACCTCGGCAATTCCGGCACATCGATGCGCCTGCTCACCGCCGTGGCGACGCTGGGCCGCGGGGAGACCGTTTTAAGCGGCAGCGACCGGATGCACCAGCGCCCCATCGGAGACCTGGTGGGTGGGCTGAACCAGATCGGGGCCCGGGTCTGTGCGGAAGGCGGGGGGGCCTTTCCGCCGGTCCGGGTGGCGGGGCAAAGGCCGGAGGGTGGAAGCGTTTCCATCGACTGCTCGGCCAGCAGCCAGTTTCTGTCGGCGCTGCTGCTGATCGGCCCTTACACGCGCCGGGGGCTTGACATCACGGTGACCGCCGGACCGGTTTCCCGACCCTACGTGGACATGACCGCCCGGATCATGGATCGATTCGGGGTCGGTGTGGATCGGGAGGGGTACCATCGGTTCCGGGTGCCCGGAGAGCGGGTATACAGCGGGGGCAGCCATGCAGTGGAGCCGGACGCCTCCCAGGCCGGATACTTCTGGGCGGCAGCGGCCCTGACCGGAACGGCGGTGGCCGTCGACGGTGTTTCCGAGGATTCGCTGCAAGGAGATGCGCGGTTCCCGGATCTGCTGGCCCGGATGGGGTGCACGGTGGTGCGGTCTGCAAGCGGCACCACCGTCGTCGGCGGGCCGCTGACCGGCATCCACGCCGACATGGGCGATATGCCGGACCTGGTTCCGACCCTGGCCGTTGTGGCAGCATTTGCCCAAGGCGAGACCGTCATTTCCAACGTGGCGCATCTGCGGGAAAAGGAGAGCGACCGGCTGGCGGCCGTCTCGACAGAGCTTCGCAAGATGGGCGTCTCTGCCGCCGAAACCGAAGACGGACTCCGAGTCCGCGGCGGAGGCGCCCACGGCGCCCGGATCGAGACCTACGACGATCACCGGATTGCCATGAGCTTTGCGCTTGCCGGCCTCTGCGTGCCCGGCATTCAGATCGAAAACGAAGGATGCGTGGATAAATCATTCCCGAATTTCTGGAAGGTCTTTGACCAGCTCTACGAATAAAATTGCTGCGCAATTTTATGATCGGCGGCCGGGCCGCCAGCGTTCGAAGGGGGATAGATAACCAGAGACCATCTCAAAATTTCATAAGGGGGGGTTCAGGGGTGATTTTTTTGAGATAAAGCATAGAATCCCGAGGCCCAGGCACGAAAGCCGAACAGGAAGAAGCGAGTGAACATCTATCTGATCGGGTACCGCTGTACGGGGAAAACCACGGTGGGCCGATGGCTGGCCGGTAAGCTGGGATGGTCTTTTGTCGACTCGGACGAGGAGATCGTCCGCGCCCACGGTATGACGATCCTTCACATCGTTCGGGCCCAGGGCTGGGAAGGATTCCGGAAAAAGGAAAAGGAGGCCTTGTCGCGGATCGGTCGACTCGACCGACATGTGGTGGCCACCGGTGGCGGGGCGGTGCTCGATCCGGAAAACGTCTGGCGGATGAAGGACACCGGGACGGCCTTCTGGCTGAAGGCCTCCCCGGAGACCATCCGCAGCCGAATGGCCATCGACGGGGGCACCGGCCCGCTTCGCCCGTCGCTCACCTCCAAGGGGACCGAACAGGAAGTCGAAGCGGTGCTGACGCAGCGGATGCCCCTTTACGCGGGCGCCGCCGAGTTTTCGGTGGACACCGACGACCGGACTCCGGAAGAGATCGGGCAGGAGATCTTGCGCTTCGCCCAGCTTGAAAGCTGGAATGCTGGGAAGCCGGGAGGCCTTGAAAAATGAAAGGTAAGCCAAGGCGGTTTTTTTTGCATTCCAGCATCCCGGCGCACCAGCCTTTCAGCAGAAGCAGCAGCCAAATCGGCTTCTGAACTTTACACCGGCACATTCGGCACGGTGATGATCGGAGAAATTCATGTCCAGTTCATTCGGAACGTTGTTTCGCATTACCACTTTTGGTGAATCCCACTGCCCCGGGGTGGGGGTCGTGGTGGACGGATGCCCGCCGCGGCTGGCGCTGTCCGAGGACAACATCCAGGCGCAGCTCGATCGGCGTCGTCCCGGACAGAGCCGCCTGACCACCGACCGGGACGAAAAGGACCGGGTGCGGATTCTTTCCGGCGTTGAGAAGGGCCTGACCCTGGGTACGCCGCTGGCCCTGCTCGTGGCCAATCGGGACATGAAACCTGCAGACTACCGAACCATGAGCGAGGTTCCGCGGCCTTCCCACGCCGATTACACCTACCAGGTCAAGTACGGGATACGGGCATCCAGTGGAGGCGGCCGCTCCAGTGCGAGGGAAACCGTCGGCAGGGTCGCCGCCGGAGCGGTCGCAGAGAAGTTCCTGTCCGAGGTGTTCTCGGTGGAGATCGTCGCGTGGGTATCGGCTGTCGGGGAGATCGAGTCCGGAGCGGTCGACGTGGACCGGATCAGCCGCGGCCAGGTCGACCGCAATCCGGTGCGCTGTCCGGATCCGGAGGCGGCCGAGAAAATGACCGAAGCGATCCGGAAGACAAAGGAAGCCGGGGACTCCATCGGCGGCATCGTATCGTGCGTTTGCAGAAAGGTCCCGGCCGGCTGGGGCGAGCCGGTGTTTGACAAGCTGGAGGCCTGCCTTGCCCGGGCCATGATGTCGATTCCGGCCACCAAGGGATTCGAGATCGGCTCCGGATTTGCCGGCGTGCGGATGCACGGGTCGGCCCACAACGATCCATTCGTGATGAAAGACGGTCGACTCGGCACGGCCACCAACCACAGCGGAGGGGTTCAGGGCGGAATCTCCAACGGGGAGCCGATCCTGTTCCGTGTCGCCTTCAAGCCGGTGGCCACCATCGGCCGGCCCCAGCAGACCACGGACTTCAGGGGGGCGCCGGTCACCCTGGAGGCGAAGGGGCGCCACGATCCCTGTGTGGTCCCCCGGGCGGTTCCGATCGTGGAGAGCATGGCGGCCCTGGTTCTGGCCGATCTTGCCCTGCGGCAGGGGGCCCGCCCATGATCGGCATTTTCGGTTTCGGGCGCTTCGGCCGCCTCATGGTTCGACACCTTGCCGGCGATTACCCGGTGACGGTCTGCGACACCGGGGGAAATGCCGAGCGAATCGCGGCATCAGGAGCACGGCCGTCAACGCTGGAAGAGACGGCGGCTCAAAAAATCGTTATCCTCAGTGTTCCCATTTCGGCCCTCGTGGCCACCCTGGAGCGGGTGCGGCCGTATCTGTTGCCCGGCGCCCTGGTGGTCGACGTCTGTTCGGTGAAGGTGCTTCCGGACCGATGGCTTTTCGATCATCTCCCGGATCACGTCGGTTACCTTCCGACCCATCCCATGTTCGGGCCCGACAGCGCCGCCGATTCCCTGCAGGGAAGAAAAATTGTTCTTTGCCCGGGGCGGCTCGATGCGCGCCGTTACGAATCGATTCGGTCCTACCTGGAGAAGAAAGGGCTCGTCGTCATCGAAACGACCGCCGAGGAGCACGACCGGGAGATCGCCGTCACGTTGGCCCTGACGCACTTCATCGGCAGGTCCCTATCCCGGTTCGGTGCCGCGCCGCTGCGCATCGATACGGAAGGATACAAGCGGCTGCTTCACATCCTCGATGTCGTCGAAAACGACACCTGGCAGCTGTTCGGCGACATGAACCGCTACAACCCCTTTGCCGACGAGGTCCGGGAAAAATTCAAAGCGGCGATGGGAGAGGTGGAAGGAAAGCTCAAAGACAATGCCTAAAATGATATAGAATGCCTAAAATGCCTAAAATTAAGAAAATAACCGGTTTGCCGCTCCGCGAAGAGGGGATTCGTATTCTCAGGGGCGGCATTCGAAATTTCTCAATCGGATGGAAACAGAAAGCTCGGCGAAGCGCCTCCAATTTTAGGCATTTTAGGCATTGTCCTCGGCGCTGCGCTGCAGCGCTGACCTGCACTTGCCGATAGAGAACCGACACCTCAACCGGTTTCCTTTTTGAGAATAATCCGCGCATCCACGACGCTCAGCCCCTTGTGGTGGACGATGACCGGATTGAGGTCCATCTCCTCGATCTCGGGATACGATTCAACGATCTCCGAGCAGAGGACCAGCAGTTCGATCAGGGCCTTTTTGTCGTAGGGCGGCTCTCCGCGGACCCCGTTGAGGATCGGGGACGACTGGGTTTCGTCGATCATCCGCCGGGCGCTGCGGCGGGAGATGGGCAGCACCCGAAAGGAGACGTCCTTGAGGATTTCGACCATCACTCCCCCCAGACCGTACATGACGATCGGGCCGAACTGGTCGTCGATTTTCGTGCCGATGATGACCTCCACCCCGTTGGACGCCATCGGGCTCACGAGGACCCCCCGGATGTCGGCATCCGGCCGGTAGGCCTTTGCGTTTTTCATGATCTGCGCATAGGCGGCCCGCACCTCCTTTTCGCTGTCCAGACCCACCTTGACCCCGCCGGCGTCGCTCTTGTGCAGGATGTCCGGAGAGACGATTTTGAGCACCGCCGGGCCCTTGCATGCCTTGAATCTGGACACCGCCTCCTTGGCCGAGGTCGCCAGGTGCTCATCGGGCACCGGAGCACCGTGGGCGGCGAGCAGTTTTTTGGCCTCCGGCTCCAGCAGGGCCTGGCGGCCCTCTGCGCGGGCATCGGCCAGGATCTGCTTTCCGGCCTTGGTGGCTTTCGCACCCCAGTTCATGAAAAAGGTGGCCCGGGCATGATAGGATCGAATGTATTCGCCGTATTCGGACAACACCGCGATGTTCTTGCAGGCGATGTCGAGAGAGTCGGTCACCGGAATGCCGTAGTAGCGGCACAGATCCAAGGAATGGGGTTTTTCCCGGCTGAAGAGGCTGTGGATGACGATCGGCGTGCCTTTCTGCGCGACCATCTTGCCCATCTGGTGGGCGGCGTCTTCCTCCATCAGGGCCAGGCTTTCGGCAAACCGGATCCCGTAGCCGCCGAACAGGCCCACGATGAGCAGGCCCCCGACCTTGGGGTCCTTCAGGATGATCCGGGCGCAGTCGGCAAACAGGGAGGGGTCTGCATCGGTCCCGCCGGCCACGTCCACCGGATTGACGACCGATGCGGCCGCCGGCAGGATTTTTTTGAGCCCGTCCTGGGTTTTTTCCCCCAACTCCGGTATGGAAAGCCCCAAATCGGTGAGCACGTCGGCGGCGATGGTGGCATGGCCGCCGCCGTCGGCGAGGATCGCCACGTTGTTGTTTTTCATGGGCGGGAGGCTGGAGAGGGTTTCGGCGGCCGGAAACAGCTGATCGGAGTTTTCGATCATGATGATGCCGGCTCTTTTGAACGCGCCCTTGGCGACCTCGGAGATGCCGGCCAGCGCCCCGGTGTGGGAACCGGCCGATTTCTTTCCCTTGGCGGACCGGCCGCTTTTGAGCAGGATCACCGGCTTGTCGAGGGTCGTCTTGTAGGCCTGTTGCAGAAACTCCCTCCCCTGGCGCATTCCTTCCACGTACATCAGAACGGCGCGGGTTTCCGGGTCCTGCCGGAAAAATTCCAGGTATTCGTGAAAGCGGATGTCGGCTTCGTTGCCGACGCCGACGTAGTAGGAGAACCCCTTGCGGCTCTTGAGGCGGGCCTCGGTGATGAGGGTAAGGGCCATGTTGCCGCTCTGGGAAAGAAGGGCGATCTCGCCCCTGGGCACGTCCCGCATGCCGACCAGGTTCATGCTTCTTTTCAGGTTGATCATGCCCGAGGTGTTCGGCCCGATCAGGCGGATGCCGAATTTGCGGGCGGTGGAGACCACCTGGTCTTCGAGCCGGCGGCCGTCGACTCCGGTCTCACCGAAGCCGCCGGCCAGGATCACGGCCCCTTTGACGCCTTTTTTCCCGCAGTCTTCCAGGACCGACGGAAGGGTTTTGGCCGGGGTGGCCACCAGGGCGAGGTCCACCGGCCCCTCGATTTCCGACACCTTCTTGTAACACTTCAGACCGAGAATCGAGTCTTCCTTCGGATTGACCGGGTAGATCTCCCCATCGTATTTTTCGTTGAGCAGCGTCCGGATCGTCTGAAAGCCTCGCTTGGTCTCCACCTTGGAGGCGCCGACCACGGCCACCGATCCGGCATCGAGCACGGCCTTGAGCGTCATGATGTCTCCTCCCGATTCTT
>JASFPT010000030.1:0-22912 GCA_050115795.1 Desulfobacterales bacterium | reverse complement strand
TGCCGAAACGACAGGCGGCCTCATCATCTTGTCAACAGCACGAGTGCGCGCTCGCGGTCCAATTTGCCGGCCGGCGTCACGGGGATCTTCTCCACCACCCGAAACTGACGGGGGATCGCTTGCGGTTGCAGCCGATCGGCGAGGTGCCGACGAAGAGCGGCGGGTTCGACGTCTCCTTCCACCAGCGCCCCGAAGGCGGCTTGGCGGCCGGTATGGGTCGGCAGTACCACCACCACAGCGTCGCGAACCCCTTCTACAGAGAGGATTCGCTCCCGGATCTCTTCGGCGTCGATGCGCTTTCCGCCCACCTTGACGATCCCGTCTTCCCGGCCCAGGAGAACAAATCCGCCCTCTTTTGTTTCGGCGGCTCGATCGCCGGTCTTGAAAAATCCCGCGGCATCCAGGGGAAGTTCCGGGGACAGAAAATCCGACCGGACGTGAAGGCGCCGGGCGGCGATTTTCCAGTCCACCACCGAAAAGGGGTGGAGCTCTTGCTGACCGTCGGCTCGGCATCGGGCGGCGATGCCCCCGGTTTCGGTCGACCCGTAGATCTCGATTACGCCAGTGCCGGTGTGCGCAAAGAAAGCGTCGGCATCTGCCGGATCCAGTGGGCCGGCAGAGGACAGCGCGGCCCTCTGGGGACGGCAGAAGACCCCTGTCTCTCTCATGGCCCGGTAATGAACCGGGACGCTGACGAGAATCGTGGCCCGGCATTCGTCGCAGGCCGCTTTGATCTCCCGGGGATAGGACGGCATTTCGGCCGATACTGTCGCTTCGGAGATAAGGGGCGCCAGCAGCGAATAGAGCAGGCCGTAGATGTGAAAGGCCGGCACCGTGGCCACGATGCGGTCCCCTTCGCCGTAGCCGAACGCATCGGCCTGGTAGGCGGCTTCACCGAGCAGGTTTCGCACGGTTTTGGACCACATTTGCGGTCGTCCGGTGGAGCCGCCGGTGAAAAGGCGCACCCACTCGGTGTCCGGCGCCGGCATCTCTCCTCCCGGGCCGGGCTTTGCGAAGGCGCCAGGCGAAGGATTCACAACGACCGGCTCGACACCGGCCGGAAGCGCCCGGTCCTTGTCCAGCACGGCCACGGTGAAGCCGCACCTGCGGTGCATTTGGCCGAGGGCTGCCGGCGACAGGGCGTGGGGCAGGATCAAGGGCTGCCTCTCGCTGAGGGCGGCGATCAGGGCGGAAGCCATCACCGCCCGGTCCTCGGTAAAGAGGCAGACCGGGCCCCTTGCTTCGGCCAGGGCCGGGCGCAGCCCTGCCGCCATGGCGTGTACCCGGCCGTAGGTTACGTCGGGCAGAAGAAACACCCGATCCGGATCTTCCGGAGGGCCGATCAGCGCACGAATGGCGCGTGTCAGGGGGTCTGGCGTTGTTCCACGTTTCATGGGGTTGCTCTGTTCTGCCGCCCGGCAAAGGCGCTTCGGGCCGGCCAGAAGGCCGGCAGGTGATAGACCAGGCGCAGATGGCTCTCGCGATGCTGCCAGAGGCGCCGGATGAAGTTTTTCCGCCACCCCTTCGACCGGCAAAAACCCAGGACATGCCAGTTGCAGCGCTGGTCGAGTTGCTGCCTGGGGTCGACCGCCCGGGGCACAAAAGCGAAATGGAGGCGGTTCGTCAGCGGCCGGTCATTGGTACATTTTCCGAGCGAACCGATTTCTTTTCCTATCGGAATTCCTGGAAAGGAGGTGAACTTGGTTATGATCATGTCGTCCAGGTTCAGGCAAAGAGCAAAGTCGCTCGCCCCGCGGATCGGGTCTGCGGTTTCCCCGGGCAGCCCCATTCGGGTTGCCTCGGCCGTGAGGTCCGGTTTGCCCGGCAGCCAGTTGGAGCCGGCGGGAAGAACGAAGGCTATGCGCATGGATCAGCGGTTCTCCATACCCGTTCCATCCAGAACTTCCATGATCGGCCGACCGATGAGGGCTTCCAAAGAGACGACCGACAGTCCCTGCAGCCGGATTCCTTCGATGACCGCTTCCACCTCCGCCAGCCACTGTCCAAGGTCGTGGGGTGGTGCGGGCCGCTTGTCGTGTAGCAGGATCACGTCTCCGGCCCTGAGCCGGCCAAGAATGCGGCCCGACAGGCCCGCCAGCCTTCGGTTTCCTGCGTCCCACCCGCGCCGGCTGAAGGTGACCGCCATCATGCCGGTCCGCTGGAGACCGGCTCCGATCCGCGGGGTGAGAATCCCGACCGGCGGCCGGAAGGCCAGCGGGCGCACCCCCGCGCCGGCCAGGGCGGCTGCGGCCCGGCGCAGATCCGCTGTCACCGATGCCGGGGATCGCAATCCCAGCAGGACATCGTGGTCGTAGCTGTGCCAGCCGATCTCGTGGCCCCCGAGCACGATCTGCCGGACCAGATCCGGATGCTCCTCTACCCGGCGGCCGACCACGAAAAAGGCGGCGCGGATCTGGCTCCGGGCAAGCAGTTCCAGCAGCGCCGGCGTGGTCTCCGGATCCGGTCCGTCGTCGAAGGTCAATGCCACCTCCGGCCGGTTTCGCGGTCCCCGGCTGAGCACCGGCACAAAAAAGCCGAACCGGGGAAAAAACGGTGCCGTCGCACAGGCCAGGACAAAGGCGGCAAGGGGGATCACCGCCGCCGCCGGCGAAAACGCCGCCGCTGCGGCTGCGGCAGCCAGGGCGGCCGCACCGGTCTTTTCGGCCATGCTGCTGCCCGCCTTCATCGCGGCTCCCGGCCGGGAGGAATCGCCGGCCGCACCTTCCACCAGATCAGTTCGCCCCGGGGCGACCCGGAAAAACGGCTATGTTCGATTCGAAACCCGCAGGCTTCGATCATCTCTTCGATTTGCAGGGCACGGCGATGGTAACCGGTCGCGTTTTGAATCCGCAGTCGAAGATTTTCAGCATGCCACAAAAAGGCATACCGCCGCTCGGGGGGCACTGCGGCGCGGATGAGCAGCGTGCCGTCTGAGGCCAGCATCTCCCGGATTCGTCCCAGGGTACGGGTCAGGGCGGCATCCCCCAAATAGTGGATCATGTCGAGCATGACCGCAAGGTCCGCCGGGACCGTCAGCGCCGGCAGGTCGGGTGCGGCGCCGACGACGAGGACGGCCCGATCTCCCATGGCCCGGGCCGCCGCCTGCATGCGGCTGCCGTCCGGTTCGATTCCCCAGAGCCGGGCCTCCGGATACCGCTCCAGGAGCCAGCAGCCCGGGACGCCAAAGCCGGTTCCCACGTCGAGGATCGTCCGGATCGGCGCGGTCTCGGGCAGCAGGTCCGGCAGTTCGGCAAACATGGGGTCGAAGCGCTGCTTGAAACGCGCGAACAGTCGCGGGTAGGCTTCCAGGTTCCGGTACCGCCACCGCACACGGTCGGTCAGGCCGACGTCCGATGGAGGAGGGGGCTGCTGCCGGTGTCGATGGAGCAGGGTCAGCACCGGCGGCAGGATCAGAAAGGCGCCGATCATTGCATAGGCGATGCCCAGAAAGGAGGTGACCCCGGCGCTCTTGAGAAGCGTGTGCCGCGAAAAGCACAGCACCCCGAAGCCGATGAGCGTGGAGGCGCCCGCCATGAAGACCGCCAGGCGGATCCTGGAAAACGAGGGGTGGTCGAGACTGCCGTAGCGCTGAAACGAGCGTACGAAAAACAGCGAATAGTCGATGCCCATGCCCACCACCACGATCGACAGCATCAGGCCCGGGATGTCGATGGGCCGCCCCAGAAGGTTCAGGGTCCCCAACGTGCAGACCAGGGCGAAGGCGATGGGCAGCAGCGATACGGCGGTCAAGGCCACGTCCAGGTAGAAAAAGAGCAGAAGAACGACCACGCTGGCGCCGATCACCGCCAGCAGCTTTGTGAACGAAGAAAAAAGCAGGGTCCCGAGCCGCTTGGAGAAGTAGGCCGGATCGAAGATCAGACCGAGGTTCCGGTAGCGCTGCCGGAAACTGGCGCCGTCGTAGACCGGACCGGTGGTCAGGGTCGAGACCTGCACCCATTTTCCGGAGTCGGGCCGGTGGGAGATGCCCGCCAGATCGAAAAAGGCCGGCGGCAGCTCCAGCCCGGCGCCCGGGGCGGAGGCTGCTTGCAGCTGTCGGGAAAACGGGGCAAAGGCATCCGGGGCGAATCCATGGGCGGCACCGATCGAAGACACCCGGCCCATGAGCGTGGCGATTCGATCCGGCGTCCAGAAGGCCCGCCACGCCGACCGGTTGCGTTCGGCCAGCAGCGGACCGGGGAAAATCGCCGAAGCCACGAATCCGGAGGCAAGGACCCCGTTTCTCAGATCGGGCTGCATTTCCAAGTAGAGGGAATCCATTTTGGTCCGCAGCGCCGGAAGGTCGTCGGCTTCTGTCATCACGAAAATCCGGTCGAATATCGATCCCCACACCCGGGAGAACAGGGCTTCTGCCGACCGGGTTTGCGAAGACACCGTGTTCATCGATGTCAGGCTGACGTCGAAACCGGGTCTCGCATGGAAGGCGAACCCCACGGCCAGGATCAGGGCGGCAACCGCCCCCGCCGGTCCGAGGCGGGCCAACCCGTCGGCAGCCGTCTGCAGGAGACGGCGGGGGGTGCGCGCCGCAGGTGCGGCCGGAAAGACCGCCGGAAACACCGCATGCACGAACAAAAACGAGATCCCGATACCGAGGGCGGCGAACAGGCCCAGTTGCCGGAAGGCCGGAAAGCCGGTCAGGGTCAGGGCCGCAAAGGCCCCGATGCTGGTCAATGCGGCCAGCAGGCCAACCGCCCGGACTTCTTCCGACGCGGAGCGGCCGGTCTTGGGGTTGGCACCGTCGAGGAACAACAGATAGGCGATTCCGTGATCCACCGTGATGGAGATGACAGCCCCGCCGAAGCCGAGTACCATCGCCGAAATGGCGTCGTTGAACAGAGAATAGACAAAGAGTGCGCACATGGCGCCTGCCGCCGCCGGCAGCATCGCCAAAAGCCCCAGCAGGGGCCTGGAAAAGGCGAGCACCAGCAACAGGGCAATGCCTGCGGCAGACAGCAGAAGGGCCGCCTCCACGTCTTTTCGGATCAATCGCTCATTGTCCAAAGCGGATCGGAAGGCCCCCACGGGGGTGACGGTCAGCTGCTGCCCTTCGGAGGCCAGCCGGGCGTTTAACCGGGCGGAGATGTCTTTGACGGCGGCCTCGATCTTTCGGGCTGTGGCGGTATCGGTGGCCGACCCGGCCGGCTTTGCCGGCAACAGCAGATGGGTGCCGTCAGCGCTGACGACCCGTCCCTTGATCAGCCGGGCGCCGCCGGCAGGGGCCGTCTGCGCGAGGCGGGCCGCTGCGATCTCCGATAGGCCCAGGGGGTCGTTTTCAATCAGGGCGGCATGGCCGATTCCTTCCAGCGAGAGCAGGGCCTGCATCGTATCGGCCATTCGACGTTCGATGGCTTCGGAGGTCAGCCGGGGCGCCACCTTTTCGGCCAGCTGTTCTGCGGTAAACAGGTACGGTAAATTCGTCGAAAGAATATGGATCAGTTCCGGAAAAGCCTCCTGCCAGTTTTCGGTGCCCACCTGGGAAAAGAGCCCGGTCTTTTTCAGCAGCGCTTCGGCCTCGGCCGCGCAGCGGATCAGCTCACGGCTGTCGGGTGTCGAAAGGGAGAGGTCGATCAGCACCTGGTCCTGGATCGGATGGGCTTTGAAGATAGCGGCCGTTTCCCGAATGACCGGATCGGCGGTGGGCATCGCATTGACCACGTCCGTGTCGATTTGCAGGCGGTAAAGGCCCGCGGCAAAAAGCGCGCAGGACAACGCAAAGATGGGCACCAGAAGAAGGGGACGGGGTATCGTCTTCATGGAAGCCCCGCCCCGAACGCCGTTACTGCCGCAATGAGGATCGCCACAATGGCCAGGACATGGGCGACGATGATCGGCGCCCGGCGGCGGTAGTAGAATTCGTTCATCTTCTGGATGCGGCAAAGTCCGCCGCACAAGCGCCGGAACCGGTCCAGCCGAATCCCCTCCCGGTTGTCGGTGGGAGCGTCGCTTTGGAATGCAAAGGAGGGGTACACGGAATAATAGCAGCCCGGTTCGCTGCGCACCATGGCATCGAAAGCGGTGCCTTCCCAACGCTTTGCCGCGAGCCGCTCGGCAAAGGAACGGTGTATCGCATAGGCGTGGGCCAGGCTCCGATAGCGGATGCGGCGCACACTCCGGTTTTCGGTGGGCCGGCTGCCGTTTACCAGGCAGCCGAAAAACAGCATGCTCCAGCAGGGGGCCGTCGCCAGAAAATCGATGCAGGACCTCAGCGTTTCCGGCGCGTACCGGTCGAAGATCACATCGTCTTCGAAGATCGCGATGGTCCGGGCGCCGGCGGAGAGTCCGCGCCGGATGCACAGCAGATGAGACTCGAAAATGCCCTGCTCACTGTTTTCCGGGTGGCGCAGGACGGAGACGAATTCGACCCGGGGCAGGATCCCCACTTCGGCAAACGCAGCCGTCGCCGAAGCTCTCCTGTCAGTGCGGTCCTGCACGGTGATGCAGTAGATTCTGTCGAAGAAGTTCCAGGGGCTGTTTGCCGCCGTCATCGCCTGATCCCGCCTTTCGATGAGGCCCGCTTGGCGCATCGGGCGCCGGGGATGCACATCATTCTTGATCGGCAACCGCACCTCCGGGTATAGTCGGTTCTCCGGCGGCGGCCCCGCAGGCGAACTGCCCCGCCGGCTCGAAGGGTTTCATGAAAGATGCTTTTTTCACATGGCTGGCCCGCCGGGAATTCGTCCGGCGGGCCATCGCCGACCGCGCCGACCTGAGCGCATTCCGTCAGCCGCCCTCGCTGCGTATCCTGGCCGGCATCTTTGCGATCGGTTTCAGCTACGTCATCGGCTGGCCGGCCGTTGGGGCCCTGGGGACCCTGTCGGTCTACTTCAAAGAGCCCCTTCTGGTGGTCGTCGGCGGGCCGCTTACCTACGGCCTCTCCCACCTGGTCTTTTTGCTGGGGATGTATCTGGCCGGGTCCGATTACACCAAGATCTTTCTGCGCTGGGCGGTGCGGGTCGCCGTGGAAAAGCATTTCCGGGCCAAAGAGGCTCGGGATGCTCGCTGAATATTCCGCCAGCCCGCGCGCCGAACACCAGACACCGAGATCGCGCCGTGCAGCGGCGCGGCGGTCCCTATCGAGACCTCCGGTGGATTTTGAAAAAATCCCAGACCACCGCTGCCGCGTCGAACGTTTCGATTCCCTTTCCCTCGGGCATGGTCCGGGTGAACGCCGGACCCGGCCAGACGTGGCCCCATCCGGCGATGCCGTAAAGCACCACTGCTTCCGCTCCGTTTTCGTCGAGCCATGCGGTCCGGTGGATCCGGCCCCCGTATAGGGCCGGCTGGTCGGTTCGCCTCCGGCAGCCGTCTCGCTCGATAAAGACCGCCAAAGAATCAGGCACCGACAGGTAGGTCCGCTCACCGCCTCGCGCTGGTGATGCCCCGCCGGCAAACGGCACGAAGTCGTCGGCAAGGCCGTGGATCGACAGGATCGGAATCGCCGCCACCGGCTCTGGAATCCGCCACGGCGGCACGCCTGCGGCAGGCGTCCCGCCGGCGGACGCCCCCAGGGTGGCGGCGGCGGCGAGCATGTCGCCCCGCTCTGCGGCAAACCGGTAGGTGAGCATGCCGCCATTGGAGAAGCCGACCATGTAAATTCTCGTCTGATCCACCGGCAACCGCTGGCATACCCGCTCGACGGCCGCTGCGAGGAAACCCACGTCGTCGACGCCGTCTTCGGCCGCTTTGCCGCAGCAGTGTCCGGCATTCCAGTGCGACAGAAATCCGAACAGGTTCATGCCCTCCGGATAGAGAACGAAAAAATGCTCCCGATCGGCCAGTCGGCTGAATCCCGACGCCTTTTCCATGCCGGCGGCCGTGTCGAAGGCGCCGTGAATCACCACCACCAGTGGCAGGGGGCGCTGCCCGTCGAATCCGGCCGGCACATGGACCGAAAATGCCCGGCGAAAACCGCCGGCCCGCAGGTCGAGCTTTTCCCGGTAGTTGCCGGGTTCGATGGGGGGACGGTCCGGGAGGCTGCCGTGGCAGCCGGCTGCCACCCAGCCCGAGGCGACCGCGCAAAGAGCGGCCAAAAGGCCCCTCAGCAAGCCACGTGCGTCTCTCATCATAGAACCTTCCATTCTTGACGGGGATCGGCGGGCGAGCTGCGGCCCGCCGATCCCGTATCGGGTCTCACCTTCCAGAAGGCAGACGCCACCGGGCATCTGCCGCATGAGACGGTTTTTTAATCCAATCCGGCGGTTTCCAGCGCCCGCCGCTGACATCCCGCATCCGGACGCCCTCGAGCCGTTCTCTGGTCTTGCCGGAATCGTCGGCGATTTCGATGGCAAAGACCAGCAGATCGGATCCGGTCCGGGTCGGCAACACCCGGACCGAATATCGATCCTGGGCCCGGGTGGGCAGCAGCACCCGTCTTTTGTCGATTCCCACCGGAAAGGCCACCACTCCGGCAAACCGCTGCCCCCAGGCACAGGCCGCGTGAAACGCGCCGTCGAGGACGAATGAATTGCCCAGGAGCCTCCCCGGGGTCGGACGCTTCTCCGGACATCGGACCACGGCCCTGGCCTCGGTGCTGAACAGCGCCACATCCCCGATCAGGGTTTGAAACCGTTTCCCGAAGGGGACCAGTTCCCGGTAGAGACGCTCGGCGGAGACCGGAAAAACGTCTTCGTCCGGAAGCTGGCGAGGGCCGGCGCCGGGGTCCGGTTCGGCGACCGGCGCCGGTTCGAACCGGGCCGATGCATGGATCTTGTTGCGGGTGAAACCGGAGGGCAGCCGAACCCGGGATTGCATCTCGGCCCGGATGCCGTCGCCCTCGGACCGAACATCGCAGAACACCGAAAGGTGCTGCCGTCCGTCCGGGATCGGCAGGAACTTGTCGAACCGGACGTCGGCCAGGGCGTCGACGGCCGCATCTGCCCGCAAGGTTCGAACGGTGCCGGCCAGCACCTCCATGGCCTCTACCGCCGGATAGACCGGCCGGTCTTCGAACCGGTGGTCGAACAGGTCCGGGCGGACCGGGATCTGAATCGGCACCCGGGCTGGTAAGTCTATCGGGGGAACGTTTCCCATAGGTGCGCCGTCTTTGGGTCCACCTCCACCGGCGTGCCGTTGGCATTTACGGCGCAGTGCCGGGTAAAGCCCTTGCAGGCGATCTGTCCGGAACCTTCGTGGGTGATCACGTAGTCGAACCGGAGCCGGACCCGTTCGATTTCCGAGGGCCGGGTGTAGATCTCCATGGCGTCGTCGTAGTAAAGGGGGCTGTAGTAGCTGACCCCCACCTCGATAATCGGATAGACGTAGCCGCTTTCTTCGATTTCCCGGTACGGATAGCCCACATCGCGCATGAGCGATGCACGGCCGTATTCGAAATACCGAAGGTAGTTGGCGTGGTAGACGACCTGAGAACGGTCGGTGTCGGCATAGAGGGTCCGCTGCCGACACCGGTGCCAGTGGCAACCGCCCTCCTTGTCCCGAAAGAAGGGGCCGCCCTCTTCGGCCGGCACCGGGAAAAACGGTTTCGGTTTCATGAAACTCCTCTAAAGACGATACAGCAGTTGGTTCCGCCGAAGCCAAAGGCATTGGAAAGGAAAAATTCGTATCGGTGTCGCCGGGACTGGTTGGGCACCACGTCCACATCGGAAAACGCCGGGTCGGGAATGTGGTTGACCGTGGGCAGCAGCAGCTCCCGGCCCATGGCCTCGATTCCCAAGGCGGCCTCCACGGCGGCCGCCGCACCGAGGGTGTGTCCGATCTGGGATTTGTTGGCGGAGACCGGAATCCGCGCCAGGTCTCTGCCGAAGACGGTCCGCAGACAGTCGATCTCGATGCTGTCGCCCTTGGGGGTCGAGGTGCCGTGAGCGTTGACATGCCCGATGTCCCCGGCTGAAACCCCGGCGTCTTCGATGGCTTCCCGCATGGCCCGGACGATGGTGCCCGGATTCGGCAGGGTGAAATGATAGGCATCCGACGTCCATCCGACGCCGGCCACCTCGGCCCGGGGGGTCAGCCCCAGCGATTTGACCGCCTCTTCGGCGGCGAGCACCACCACCGCGGCCCCTTCGGCAAGCACAAACCCCCGCCGGTCCACGGAAAAGGGTCGGGAGGCCTGGGCAGGGTCCGCGTAGGCGCGGTCCTTTTCGCCGACACTGATCGTTGCCAGCATGTTGGCAAACCCCTGGATGATCTCCGGAATCAGGCAGGTTTCCACCCCGCCGGCCAGAACAAAGTCGCAGTCCCCGTCCCGGATCATCCGGGCCCCGATGCCGATGGCGTGATTCCCCGAGGCGCACGCGCCCTGGGGGGAAAAGACCGGACCGGTGAATCCGAGCAGCATGCCCGCCTTTCCCGAGGGGACGTTGGCGCACAGGTTCGGCAGCAGGTAGGGGCTGACCTTCAGCGGCCCCCGGTTGACGTAATTGTCGGTGGCGGTCCGGAACGCATCGGTTCCGTTGAGGGCCGATCCGATCAGGCATGCCGTTTTCGGGCCGGTTTCGGCGTCGATCTCCAGACCCGCATGGGACAGGGCCTCTTTGCAGACGGCCATGGTCAGGATCACAAAGGCCGCGTTCCAGTTGTGGGCCTCCCGGGGGGAGACAAAATCGTAATCGCCCGGATTCCAGTCGGGGATTTCTCCCACCACGCTGGCGCGGGGGTCCGCCTCGCAGCGGGTCAGGCGCCGGAAACCGGCCTCTCCCGCCGCGGCCCGCCCCCAGGTGTCGGCGAAGGTTTTCCCCAGTGCGGTGGCCGCCCCGTAGCCGACCACGTATACGCGTCGATTCTTTGGAGCCCTCATGCGGCGGTCCTTTCCAGCACCACACAGGCGTTTGCCCCGCCGAAGCCGAAGGCGTTCTTCAGCACGAAGGGCTGTTCCAAAGGCCGCTGGCCTTCGGCAGTGCAGTCCATCTCGATCTGCGGATCGGGACGGTAGTTGATGGTCGGGGGGAGAACGCCGCGGCGCATGGCCTCCACGGCAAATACGGTCTCGATGGCGCTGGAGGCCCCCATGGCATGGCCGATCATCGATTTGTTGGCGGTCGCCGGCGGAATTCGATCCCCGAAGACCGCCTGCAACGCTTCGTACTCGACCCGGTCGCCGATCTTTGTCGATGCGGCGTGTGCATTGACGGCGGCCACATCTCGGGTCGATATGCCGGCATGGTCGATGCTCTGGGCGATGCACCGGGTCACCGTCGGAAGGTGGGGCGCCACGTAGTGATGGGCGTCGGAGGTCATGGCCCAGCCCGCGATCCTGGCCAGCGGGACAAGGCCGTGGGCCTCGGCGAAGTCCGTTGCCGCCAGGATCACGGCCGCGGCGCCTTCTGAAATGACAAAGCCCCGCCGGTGAACGGAAAAGGGACGGCTGGCCGCCTCCGGACGGGGCGCTTTGCCATCGGGGTTGTGCTGGAAGGCGCCGTTCATGGTGGCAAAGCCGGCGACGATCGGGGCCACCAGGCAAAAATCGGCCGCCCCGCAGATCGCCACGTCGGCCCGGTGGTCTGCAATGAGCATGGCGCCGACGATCATCGAGGTCAGGCCCGTGGCGCAGGCGGTGATCGTGGCCAGGATCGGGCCGGTGGCACCGGTGTGCATCGATACTTTGCCGCCGACCATGTTGATGCAGGCGTTGGGGTTGGCATATGGCGGGGGCAGCTTGCGGTCTGCGATCATGCGCCGGTCGGCGGAAAGGACCGCGTCCTGCCCCCCCACTGCCGAACTGTAGGTGACCGCCGTTTTCGGAGCCAGGGCCGCATCGATTTCGATGCCGCTGTTGGCCAGCGCCCGGTGTGCGGTCAGCAGGGCATGGGAAAAGAGGGGCGACGGCCACAAGGCCATCTTCCGGGGCCGCAGGAATGGAAACGGGGCCGGATCGAAGTCGGGCACCTGGCCTGCGATGTGAACCGGAAACGCGTCGTCCACCGGAAACCGCGTCAAGGGGCCGATTCCGCTCTGACCGGCAACCAGACGTTGCCACTGCGTCTCCAACTCGGTTCCCAAGGGGGAGACCGCATCGGTTCCGACGATTACGGCGCTTCGAGGCGAGGCTGCCATGCGGTCCTCTTTGTTTCCGGTCTGCCTACCACGGGATGAACTGGTAGAGCTTGGCAAACATTTCGTAGACTTCGATCCAGTTTTGCAGATCCTCGGAGGAGCGCATGTGGGCGCGCTTGTTGACCATCACCCAGCTCATATGGGCGGCGCCGTCTTTGCAAGTGCCGCAGTCCCTTGTCTCGGATGTGCAGCACCGGTGCATCGTCTGCAGGTCCGATGCCCATCGGATGAAGTCGATCAGCCGCCGGGGCCGCGGCTTTCGGTTGTCCAGGGGAAGGGTCACCGAAGGGCACTCGTCCCAGCCGAAGCGGCGCCCCATCATCTCCCCGGAAGTGATCACCCGGTGGTAGTACTTGCAGGAGATCACCGTATCCGGATAGGCGTCGAGCATCTCGTCCATCTCGTGTCGGATCGTTTCCAGTTCTTCCGCCGACCAGGAAAACCCGTCCACCCCCTCGTCGTTGGAGAGCAGCTGCATGTGGATCTTGAGCCCGGCATTCCGGATTTTTCGGACGATCTTTTCGGTCTTTCCGATCTGGCGAGGAGTGATGGTGTATAGATAGTAGACGTTGGGGTCGCCTTCGTAGTTCTTCGACGAGATGTGGAAGGTGTCTTTGCCGCGGAGGATCTTTTCGTCCTCCTCGTCTCCCCACAGGGAGATGCCGATCATCATGTCCGGAAACCGGTCCCGGGGGACCTTGATCAGCCCGTTGGTGGCGCAAAACGTCGGCAGGCGCCGGTAGAAGGCCTCCACCCGGTCGAGGCAGAGTGTGGGCTCGCCGCCGATCAGGATGGCCAGGTTCACGCCCCGGTCCTTTTCGGCCTCCACGAAGGCCTCCCACCGGTGGATGTCGGTTTCTTCGGCCGCCGCCTCGTGTTCTCCGGAAGAGAAAAAGAAGCAGCCCTTGCACCGCAGGTTGCATCGATTGGTGACGTCGTAGATCGAGCTTCGAATGTTGAGCTTGGAGATCCGCTTGTAGCGCTGGTACCAGTGCGGGTCGAGCAGGGAGCTGACGGTTTTCATGCGAGATACCCTTTGATGCTCTGTGGCCGTTTCAGGTCGGTCGTCTGCGGTTAGAAGATGTCGTTTCCCGGCGGGGGCACCAGCGCGCCGGACAGGTTCTTTCCCTTTTCGTATCCCATCACCCAGACCGCCAGATAGGTGTCCACGTAATCGAGCCAGGCGCGGAAGGTGATCGGGTCGGTGGCATGGCGGAACAGCCGGGCGGTGACCACGGCGCTTCCAGCAGCGTAATGACGGCAGTCGTCGCAGTCGGTGTCTGGAACGCAGCAGGCGGCCTTTCGCTCCCAGTCCAGATCGGTCCGGTATTGCCGGAAGGATCTCCCCAACCCCAGGTCGGTGGAGGGATTCATGCGTGGATAGGAGCAGGTGAACAGATTGTGAAGTCCGTGCCGGTGGGTGTGGGCGACCACGTTGTAAAAGGAGTACATCACGGTTTCCGGCAATCGGTCGACCAGTTCGATCATCGTGCGGCGGGTCTCTGCCAGAGAGTCTTCGGTGTGTCGAAGCTCGCCGGTGTAGCCCAACGGAGCGGAAAACATGCTGAATGTGAGCCGGCAGCCGTTTTCGGCCAGGGTCTCGGCCACGTCAAAGACCTGTCCCACGTTGTTTCGGGTGAAGGTGTAGACAAAGACGGCCCTTGGATCGTCTCTGTAGTTTTCGATCTGCCGGGCGAGCATGTTCTCCGCACCCCGCACCCTGCGGCTTGTTTCATCGTCTCCCCACACCGAGATGTGCAGCTTGTAGCCGATGTCCGGATCGAACTTTTTCAGCCCGTTGGTGGCGACGGCCCCCAGGGGCATTTCCTCATAGCAGACCCGGCACAGCGACTGGACCAGGGAGGGTTCGGCCCCGGCCAGCACCACATAGGTGATGCCGCGGTCTTTTTCGCTGCGCATCAGGGCGCGCCAGTCGTCGGGGTTCCGGTTCTCCTCGGCAAACTGTTTTTCGCCCTCGTAGTAGTAGCATCCCTCGCAGCGGATGTTGCAGCGCCGGGTCATGTCGTAGGTCGATTCCCGAAGGAAAAACCAGCGCCGAACCTTTTCCCATCGCTTTCGGATCGCGGGATCGGCCAGGATCTCGGTAAATTTCCACTCCCGGTTGTCGGTGCCGGGTGCCCGCTTTTTCATCTCAAAAACGTCCACGGTCCACTCCGTCTCAGCCCGCGGCGGCCTGGGCCTTTTCTTTTCGCTTTTGCTGGATGTATTCGGAGATCTTCCGGATCGTGGTCAGTTTCGGATAGTCGTCTTCATCGATTCGGATCGAGTACTCGTCCCGAATCACCAGCGCCACGGTTGCCAGATCCATGCTGTCGATGCCCACTTCGTCGACCAGGTCGATATCCGGATCGAAGGTGTCGGGTGTGACGTCCTCCAGCTTCAGTTCCTCGATCATGATCTCGGCCACCCGCAGCCCGATTTTGTCGATGTCGGAATCCATTGTCATCTTCTCTCCTCGGTCGGTAAACGATTCGGTTTCGGTTTGTTCCGCGGGCGCCCCCTTGCGGTCAGGGGTTTTCGGCCCATTCTTTGCCGCCTTGCAGCACCAGTGAACCGGAACAGGCAAGCCGGCCGGCGCAGTAAAGCTTGAACGAGAACACATCGCCGGAGGCGCCGGCCCCTTTGGCGGTGATGGAAAGCGGTTCTCCCGGCCGGATCATCTCCTTGAACTTTACCCGGCGAAACCCGGCGAGCCGGGCGCCTGCAGCCGCCAGGGGGCGGATCGCTTCCCAGGCCAGCGCCAGCTGCGCCAGGGCCGGTAGAAGCGGCTGGCCGGGGAAGTGCCCATCGAACCAGTGCTCGCCGGCTTCGATCACGGTTTCGGCCCGGATCGTTCCGTCGTTTTCAACCCGCGGCCCGCTTGTCCAGCGAACTTTCGAAAACATTTATTATACCTGCGAAATTGCCGTTGATCAACCTTTGGCGCCGGCGGGCGGGATCAGATATTCCCAGAGCGGTCCGCTGCGCCCCTTTCGGTGCAGCCGTTCCAGGATTCCAGCCGCCTCGTCGCCGCCGGCACCGACGATCCAGTTCGGCCGCCTCCGGGCGGCTTCGGTCAGGCGCCGGAGCACCGCGTCCAGATCGAGCCCGCGGCTCCGATAAAACACCGGCGAGAGCAGATCGTCGCCGGGGGAGATCAGCCCCTCGGCTTGTGCCAGGGCCGCCAGGGGCGTGTGGGGATAGATCCGCATGCCGCAGAAAAAAAACAGCACCGCCCTGGATAGACGCCGGGCCCCGGCCAGGGTCTCTTCCACCGTCTCGCCGGTTTCACCGGGCCCGCCCAGCAGAAAGTAGTGGGCCACATGAAGGTCGGCGGCCAGCGCCGCCTCGTGGGCCCGGATCACCTCCCGGGGGGTAAACGGTTTGCCGTAGGCCGACAGCACCGGTGCAGACATCGATTCGGTGCCGAACTCCACATGGGCCAGCCCGGCGTCGGCCATCTGCCGAAAGTAGCCGGGCGGATGCCGCATCGGGGCAAAAAACGCTCCCCAGGGGATCGACACGCCGGCTGCAGCCATGGCCCGGGCGACTTCCAGGCTGTGGCCGATGTCGGTGTTGAAGGTGGCGTCGGCCATGAACAGGTAGCGGGCGCCTGCCTGCTCCAGGCGTCGGGCTGTTTGGGCCACCTGCGCCGGATCGAAACGCCGGATGTGGTCGCCCTCGATGTACGGATAGGTGCAGTAAATGCACGAAAAGCGGCATCCCCGTTTGCTCTGGAGGTTGAGCATTCCGCCGCGTCGAATATAAAATCGGGTATGGTCGCCGCCGTCGGCGATCCGCCTGCGGCAGGGACCGGGCCAGGGGCCGGGGGCCCGACACCGCCGGTCGGGGCCGACCACCCCCGGGACCGAGGTCGGATCGGTTCCGCGTTCGATGGCCTCGATCAGGAGTGCAAAACGCTCCCCTTCGCCGAGTACGCCGAAGTCGGCCCCGAGCGCCTCTAAAAAGACCTCGGGGAAGAGCGTAAACGCGCTGCCGCCGAGGACCATCGGCGCGTCGGTTGCGCTGCGGATGCGTTCTGCCAGGCGCCGATAGGGTTCGAGGAACCCCCGGGGATCGGTGTTGTCGGAGGTGTCCACATTTCGCAGGGACAGTCCGACCAGCTCCGGGTCGAATTCGGCGATCCGCTCTTCGAGTTGCCGCCCCTCGGCCAGGGCATTGATGTCGGCGATATCCACCTCGTGGCGGTCTTCGATGGCCCCGGCCACATAGTCCAATCCCAGGGGATAGACCGGGTAGGGGTGGTCGAATGCATTGGCCGAGATCAGCAGCACCTTCATCCGGGGAGCACCTCCACCGCCGTGATCGAGCCGCCGAGTCCGAGCAGCAGGATCCCCCGGCCGCCCAGGTCCGGGTCGGCGCCCGCGCACAATTTTTCCGGTATCCATCCCCGGGAGACCCAGCGGCCGGCGACCACGGCGGCCGCGGCCGAAGCCGTGGCAAACTGCCCGAGCCAGCGGCGAAAATCGATGACCGGCACCCGGAGACGGCACGCGTCAAGCACCTGTTGAAGCTGGCTGCGGGCTTCCGATGCGACGGGTGCGGGAATGCCCGCCAAAACGGCCCCGAAGCGGACGGCGGCCTCAGGGCCCCCGATGGCCCTGCACAACCCGGCGACGGCACCGGGGGCAAGCCCGTTTCCGGAAAAAAACGAAACCGACACGGACGGGCCGCAGCCGTTTTTTTCGAGCAGCAGCGCCCCGCCGCCGTCGGCCGGCCGGCCGGCCGAGGACGGATCGAAAAGGGGCGAGAGCCGGCCGTGGGCTTCATCGGCGGCCATGACGAGAACCGGGTCAGCGTCTGCGGCACAGACCAGCTCTGCGGCCAGCAGGGCCTGCTCGAAGGCGTCGGTTTCACCGGTCAAGGTCAGATTCGTTCCCCGGGCGCCGAGAAACTGGGCAACCTGCCCGGCCGGCGCGTTGTGCACCGATCCGACAAATTCGGTCGGGCTAAGATACCGTTCCTGGGACTCGAACAGGCGGCGCAGAAACCGTTCGGTTTCAGACAGGGCGCCCCAACCGGTTCCGAAGACGACCGCACCGACCCGCTTGGCACCGGCCGCTGCCGCCAGGGAAAGCGCCAGGCGAGGCAGACGTCGAAGCCGGCGGGTTTGCCGGGGATCCAGATGCCGGCAAATTTTTTTTTCATCGGGCATCCCGCTGCAGGAGATCCCGGCTGACAGCGACGCCAGGGTCTTTTCGGTTTCGCCGGCACCGGTGAGGCAGACCCCGGATACGATATGAAACGCCGTCGGGCTTTCGACGGCGGGCGGGGAGAACTGATCCGGCTCTCCGGCCACGACCACCGCGTTGCTCCCCCCGAAGCCGAATGCGTTGCTCAATACCGCCCGGACCGGTCCTTTTCGGGGCGAGCGCAGCGGGTCAAGACCCAGTGCCGGATCCGGATGACGGCAGCCGGTGCTGGCGGGCATGATTCCCCGGTCCACGGCAAGGGCGGCGATCACCGTCTCCACGGCGCCGGAGGCGGCCAGGCTGTGACCGGTGGCGCCCTTGACCGATGAAAGCGGAGGGATCCGGCTGCCGAAGAGCGCCCGGACGGCGCGGGCCTCGGCAAGATCGTTGTCGATCGTGCCGGTGCCGTGGAGGCTGATGTAGTCGATTTCGGCAGGGGAGATCCCCGCATGCTTCAGGGCGCTTCTCATGGCCGATAGGGCGCCGGCCCCCTCCGGGTGCGGGGCCGCTGGATGCCATGCATCGCAGGAAAGGCCGGTCCCGACGATCTCGCAGATCGGCTGATTTCTCTCCGAGCTGAGCATCACCAGGGCCGCTCCCTCGGCTACGGACATTCCTTTGCGGTCCCGGTCCAGGGGACGCGCCCCGGCCGGGTCAAGGAGCTGCAGGGAGGCGAACCCGTAATAGGTCAGGCGGCAAAGCGCGTCGGCGCCGCCCGCGACGACGCGCGCTGCGCGGCCGGTTCGAATCAGGGCTGTGGCCAGGGCCACGGCTGCCGCCCCCGAGGAGCAGGCCGTGGATACGGTGAGCACCGGACCGGTGCAGCCGAAACGCCGCGCCAGGCCTGCTGCGATCGTGCCGGCGCCGTGGTGACGGTAGGCTTCCGGATCCGCGACGTCGTCGCGCAGCAGCGACTCGGTGGCGTCCATGCCTCCGGTGGTGGTTCCCAGGACGATGGCGTCCGGGGGAGGGCCGCCGGCGGCCAGAATCGGTTCGGCCGCGATGCCCGCGAGGCGGTGGGTCCGGGGTCGCGTCGGATCGACGGCAAGGCCGGTCACCTGCCCTACCGGCATCGGGTCGCCCTCCGGGGGGCAGAATAGACCAATGGGGGAAAGGGCGCTTTTTCCCGTTTCCAGGGCGGCGAGGGTCTCGGCGGCTCCACGGCCGAGGGCCGTAACAAGGCCGAAACCGGTGATGTACACCCGGGGCGAGGTCATCCCCCGGCCTCCGGTTCCGGTGCATTTTGCCGGATATGGTCGGCCAGGGCGCGAAGGGAGGCAAACACTTTCACCCCCAGCTCTTTGTTGTCGATTCGCACCCCGTAGTCCCGTTCGACCATCATCACCATCTCCAGTACGTCGATGGAGTCGATGCCGAGATCTCCTCCGACCAGCCGGGCATCCGGGTCGATCTCCTCGGGCTGGACATCCACCAGGTCCAGAACGTCTACAATCTTTTCTCTGAGCTCTGCGATCAGCGGTTCCATGGGCGGTGCCCCTATACCGATTGGGAAAAATTCGTTCCGTTTCAGAGGCGGTGCATCGGCTCGATGCGCCGAACTTCCAAATCATGAAGACGACGTCTGGCAATCCCCCCAGAGAAGCCGGTTTCCCCCGGGCCGGAACGGCGCTTTACAGGCCTGTGCGGCTGCGCTATCGTGGCGATCTGTAAACGGAAACAGATACTAAGGAGCAAAGGCCGCTTTTTCAATTCTTTTTTATGATGGATCCATCCTGCATCGACATCGAAACGCTGCTTCCCCACCGGGGCCGGATGAAACTGGTCGAAGAGATCGTGGCCCTGGACGAGGATCACGCAGTGAGCCGAAGCGTTGTCCGGAACGGCTGGCCCCTGTGCGACGGCCGATCGGTTTCGGCCATCGTGCTCATCGAACTGGTGGCCCAGACCGCCGGCATCAACAACGGATGGATTCGGATCCAGCGGCACGGCCCAGCGGTGGACCGGAAAGGGTGGATCGTGGGCATCTCCCGGGCGGATCTTTATGTGGACCGCCTCAAAACCGGTACGCGGCTCACCGTCCGGGCGGAAAACCGCTTTGCCTTCGAAGGGTTTCGAGAGATCCAGGGGACGGTGGAGGCCGACGGTCGCGTGCTGGCCGAAGCCACCTTGCTGCTGCTGCGTTCGGAACCTGAGCAATTGCAGCCCGGTCCGGGAAAGGGGTCATGACAATGGAACAGGAGCAGGGAAAAACGGCGCTGGTGACCGGCGGCAGCCGCGGCATCGGCCGGGCAATATGCCTGGAACTGGCCCGGGCCGGGTACACCGTCGCCGTCAACTACCGCAGCGACAAAACCGGGGCCGAACAGACCCTTCACGACATTCGCGAAGCCGGTGCAGACGGCCAACTGGCCGGATTCGACGTCCGCGACGAGGACGCCGCCCGGCAGGCGGTCGAGGATCTATTCACCCAAACGGGCGGCATCCAGGTCCTGGTGAACAACGCCGGTATCACCGCAGACGAACTGTTTGTCATGATGACGCGCAAGCGCTGGGACTCGGTGATCGACACGGGCCTCAACGGCTTTTACAACGTGACCCGACCGGTTCTGGAGCGGATGGTCGTGCAAAAAGCGGGCTCGGTGGTCTCCATCGCTTCGGTATCGGCCCTGCTGCCGAACCGGGGCCAGGCCAACTATGCGGCGGCCAAGGCCGGACTCATCGCCGCAAGCCGGGTGGCGGCCGCCGAGGTCGCCCGCCTCGGGGTGCGGGTCAACGTCGTGGCGCCGGGCCTGATCGAAACCGACATGATCCGGGCGCTGCCCCGAAAAGAGATCAAGGCGATGATTCCCATGGCCCGAATCGGCCACCCGGCGGAGGTGGCCAGGGTGGTCCGCTTCCTGTGTTCCGAAGACGCCTCCTACATCACCGGCCAGACGATCTGTGTCAACGGGGGGATGGTTTGACGGCGGCGGGCGGCAGGTGGGTTGAGGCGGAGCCTTGATTCGATGCAAATCGGGAAGGACCGGTAGGCGGTAGGAAATAGGCAGTGGGCAGACAACCGCCAAGGCCCTTCTCTCTGTTACTTCCTGCTGCAACCTTTTTCAGGTGCTGATCATGAACAACCGTTTGGGCCATGTTGCGGCTTTTCTTCTGGTGCTGACCGCGGCCCTCAGCCTGGGCTGGGGGAACACCGAACAGGAGATCCGGGCGGCGGCCGGGACGGTAAGGACCGTTTCCGCCGAGTTCGTGCAGGAAAAGCACATGAAGATGCTGGTCCGGCCCCTGGTTTCCAGGGGGCGATTTGTGTTCGCCGCCCCCGATTCCCTTCGGTGGCAATACGACGAACCGCTGAAAAGCCTGCTGCTGACCCACGACGGTAAGACCTCCCGCTATGGCTTTGAACAGAATCGATGGGTCGAGGAAACCGGCTTCGACCTGCAGGCGATGCAGGTGGTGATCGAGCAGATCTCGGGATGGCTTGGCGGACGATTCGACGACAATGATCTTTTTTCGGCCCGCCTGGCGCCCGGACACCGGGTCGTTCTGGTTCCCAAAAGCACCGGCTTTGCCCGTTTCATCGAACGGATCGAACTCCAACTTTCCGAGACGCCCGGGGCGATCGCCTCGGTGGTGCTCGTCGAAGGCGAGCAGGCCTTCACCCGGATCCGCTTTTCCGGCGTGAAGATCAACGGTCCGGTCTCCCCCGAGGATTTCCAGGTCCCGCAGTGAAGCGCATCCTGCCACTGGTGTTTCTTTTGACCGCGCTGCTTGCGTGTACCGGTCTTCCGCCGATGCGGCCCGCACCGGTGGGAGACATCGCCTGTGACCGGTTTTTCGTCCAAGACCGCTGGCAGTTCGTTCACCGGCTGCGGATTCAGGCCCCCGGCGGCAGGACCCTGACGCTGTTGGGGGTCACCCTGGTGTCGTCCGGGCGCAGAAGCCTGCAAAGCGCCCTGATGACCCCGGAGGGAATGGTCCTTTTCGAGGCCGATGCCGGACCGCCCCTGGCGGTGCAACGAAGCGTCCCCCCGTTTGACCGGAAAGGGTTTGCCCGGGGGCTCATGGACGATGTGAAGATGATTTTCCTTGTCCCGGAGGGGTCCGCCGAGCCGGGCGCTTTCGAAGACGGCGCCATTGGCTGCCGGTACCGGCTGGCAGCCGGCGGGTGGCTCGACGCCGCCTGGGAACCGAACGGTGTCCGCCGCATCATCCGGTACGATTCGGCCGGAAAGCGCATCCGCGAGGTGACCATGGAGCGGGGGGCTCCGGGCAAAGGGCGCATGGTTCTGACCGCGACGGGCAGCGCCGGCTACCGGATCGAAATGGAAGCAATCGAAGCGGTGCGGTTGGGGGAATGAATGCCTAAAATGAGCTAAAATGCCTAAAATGCCTAAAATGAAAAACAGGGGAATGACAAACAGTGCCCATAACGCGAAAGTCATTATCGGTTTTGCGGCTTGAAAATCGAAGGAGCGAAGCGACCCCTCAACCATAGGCATTTTAGCTCATTTTAGGCATTCACCCGAGACGCTGTGAATCTGTGCGTTGTTCACCGATTAATCCTGCAGCCAACGAGAGATTTGTGACCCCATGAAATTCCGCCTCATCTATCCCAGGTGGCCCAAACTTCGCCGCCAGACCGAGTTTCACCTGCCGCCCCACGGACCGATCGTGTTCGCCGCCGCTCTCCCCGACGACGTGGAGATCGATTTCATCGACGAGAACCTGGAAGAGATCGATTTCGACGAGCCGGTCGATGTCGTGGGGATTTCGATGATGCTCTCCGTCCAGGTCCGGAGGGGCTGGCAGATCGCCGACGGCTACCGGCGCCGCGGTGTGCCGGTCATTTTCGGCGGTATCGCCACCATGCTCCACGCCGAAGAGACGATGGCCCACGCCGACGCGGTTTTTCTCGGGGAGGCCGAGGGCCGGATGGAGAAGGTGCTGGCCGACCTGCGGCGGGGACGTCTCCAGAAGGTTTACGATTACCTGGAGGACCGGCCCCCGATCGGCTCGGTGGGTCCGGCCCGGCGCGACATCCTCAACCGGGAGCTCTACAACTACCGGGGAATCCAGATGGTCGATCCGGTGCACGCCTCCCGGGGGTGCCGTTTCAACTGCTACCCCTGTTGCGTGGCCTATCTGGGCGGTCGCCGCTTCCGCCCCCGCCCGGTGGAAAAAGCGGTGGCCGAGATGGCCGCCATCGACAACCACCGCCTGTTTGTCGTGGACAACTCCCTGGCCCAGGACACCGAATGGGAAAAGGAGCTGTTTGCGGAAATGATTCCGCTCAAAAAGCACTGGTGCAGCCATCCCATCGAGGACAAGCCGGCCGTTTTGGAGCTGGCCGCCAGGGCCGGGGCCTGGTACGTTTACCAGGCGGTCTTTGACACCTCCGACAAAATCCGTGAGCGGATCCGCCGCTACCACGACCATGGCATCGCCGTGGAGGGAACGATCCTGCTCGGTCTCGACGACCACACCGAGGACGGCATCCGCCGCCTCGTCGATTTTCTGCTCGAGATCGAGCTCGATCTGGCCGAGTTCACCGTGCTCACGCCGTTTCCCCAAAGCAAGGCATGGGCGGACCTGTCGGGCGCCGATCGCATCCTGACCCTTGACTGGGATCGGTACACGGCCGACCAGGTGGTTTTCCAGCCGAAGCAGATGTCGGCGGAAAAACTCCAGGAGCTTCACGACTGGGCCTGGGA
>JASFPT010000029.1:0-22976 GCA_050115795.1 Desulfobacterales bacterium | reverse complement strand
CTGCAGGCCAGCGGCTTTCGAACCACCCGGCTGCGGGCGCTGTAAGGACCCGTTGTGACCGGGTTGGTCGATCCGAAGATCGCGATGACCGGCACCTGAAGGGCGGCGGCCACGTGCATCAGCCCCGAATCGTTGGTCACAAACAGGTCGCAGGCCTCGATCAGGGCCATTGCCTCGCCCAGCGCCGTTTTCGCAGACAGGTCCAGACAGGGATGGCGCATCATGGCGGCGATCGTCGCACCCAGCGGACCGTCGGCCGGTCCGCCGAACAGGACGATTCGGGCGCCATGATCCCGGCACAGCACATCGGCCAGGGCCGCAAAACGCTCCGGTGCCCACTGCTTGGCCGGGCCATACGTGGCGCTGGGGTTCAGGCCGATGAGCGGGCCGCCGGCCGGCAATCCCGCCAACTGCGCGGCGGCGCGGCGGCGGTCCTCCGCCCCCACATGGAGCTCCAAACGCCTGCTGCCCACCGTAAGCCCCGCCCCCTGGAGCATGCGCAGATAGTAGCCGGTCTGATGCTCCTGTTTGATGGTCCGCGTCAGGCGGACCGGATGGGTCAGCAGCAGACGGCGGCCGTCGCTGTCGAACCCGATTCGAATCGGAATACCGGAAAGAAAGGCGATCAGGGCTGCCTCGAAGGCGTTTTGCAGCAGGATCGCAGCGCCGAAGCGCTCTTTTCGCAGTTCCCGGCAGAGGCGCAGCTTCCCGACGATCCCCCGGTGGCGAAAGGCGGCGTCGTAGATCAGGAGGCGGTCCACATGGGGGCAGTGGGCAAAGACCGGGGCCACCCAGGGCTTGACCAGCAGGCAGATCTCCACCCCCGGAAAATTTCGGCGAATCGCCCGGACCGCCGGGGTCGTCATGACCGCATCGCCGATCCAGTTCGTGGAGCGGACCAGAAGCCGCCGGATCCCCCGGTTTTGGGAAAGCAAGGGTCTCATGTCGCCTTCTCCCGCGGCCAGGGCTGATAGGGCCGGGTTTTCCATCGCTGGTGGACCCAGAACCACTGGTCCGGATAGCGCCGGACGAACCGTTCGATAACGTTGTTGTACAGTTGGGTGTTGGCTTCGACATCCCGGGTCTTGTCCCCGGTTTGGATCAGGGGAAGCGGGGCGTCGATCTCCACCGCAAACCCTTCGTTCTCCCGGTATAGAAAGATCGGAAGCACCGGTGCCCCGGTTTTCAGGGCGATGAGCGCCATCCCCTTGTTGGTGCAGGCACGGCGGCCGAAAAAGTCGACAAAAACCCCCTCGTACCAGTCGACGTTCTGGTCCAGCAGGATGGCCACGATCTCTCCGCGGCGGAGACACTGGAGGACCTTTCGGGCGGCCCTGGCGGTGGGAATCATGGCGGCCCCGAAACGCGACCGCATTTCCCGAACGAATCGATCCAGCGGCGGATAGTCCAGGGGGCGGTACAGGACGTTGACCGGAAACCGGTAGAGGCTGCCGAGGACCGGGAGGAGCTCCCAGTTTCCCATATGGGCGGTCAGGAAAAGAACCCCTTTTCCTTTCCGGTAGGCGTCCTGGAAGTGGTCTATGCCTTGAACGCGAAGCACTCGACGGAAGTCTTCCTTCTGCCACTGCACGGACCATCCGATTTCGATCAGAATTCGGATCAGATTTTCAAAGACGCGCCGGGCGATGGATTCGATTTCATTTTTTCCCAGCTCCTGCTGAAATGCACCGGTGAGGTTTGAAAGGGCGATGTTTCGATGTTTTTCATCGATGCGGTACAGGAGCTTTCCCGCATGTTTTGCCACCCAATCCCGGCGGTTCGGCGACATCCGCCCGATCAATCTGAAAAAACCGTTGAGGAAATGAATAAAAATACGTTCGGATCCGGCGGCGGGTGTCGATGAGGAGGGTTTGAAATGAACCAATAATCGGATCCTTTATTCCTTGCGCGCTTGCCTCGGCCGGGGCCGGAGATCGAGGCCCATCGCGGGCCCGGAGCGCTCCGAACCGGGAACGGTCCGCGGCATCGTTCCGTCTTTACTGTGAGCGGTACCCGGATTTTTCAGGGCAGCCTGCCGAGGGACCCCGTCCCTGCCCCACACGAAAGGCGGTCATCGGCCGCCGGAAGCATCGGCATGCGGCCGGCCGCATCGCAAAGGGCCCGGGGCCGAGCGGCTTTGAACCCGCAAGCTAGAACAGGGCATAGATGAAAGGGGCCACCGCACTCCCCTCGGTGAAAACGATCAGGGCGCTGAGCAGCCCGAGCACGATCACGATCGGCAGCAGCCAGTACCGTTTCCGGACCCGAAGAAACTCCCAGAAATCCCTTACAATGGACTGGTTTGCCATGGTCTCTCCTTCAGTAGCGTTTGGGAAACCGCTCCGCCGGCTGGGCCGGCTCGCTCCGGTCGAGCCAGTAGCTCTCCCGTTTCGGGTCCGGGCGCAAGGGAAGCGGCCTTCCACCGAAAATTCGCTTGATCAGCGCCGCCGGGGTGATGACCAGAAAATAGGCAAGGGTCAGCACCAGGGTGGTCACGGTTTTTCCGATCCGGTGGGCGACGGCCATCCACCCTCGGTACAGGGGCGCGGCCGGCCCCGGCAGCGCCAGCAACAAAAAGCCGACCGCCGCTAGGGCCCCGAACACGGCGGCCACAAGCGGTTTGGCGCGCCAAATGCCGAGTCCTGCCAAAAGACCGAAAAACACCAGGGCTGCAAGCCCAAACCGGCGGACTTCCCTGGGTTCAGTCGAGGATGAGGTCTTCTCTCCAGTCATCGCGCTCCTGCCAGGGTGGCTGTTCGTTCTTGTACAGGATGCAGTCTTCCATCACGAGGGTGTCCATCTCGGTCCGCATGAAGCAGCGATAGGCGTCCTGCGGTGAGCAGACGATCGGCTCGCCCCGCACGTTGAAACTGGTGTTGACCACCACCGGGCAGCCGGTCTGCTCGGCGAACTCCCGGATCACGTCGTAGTAGTCGGCCTTGACATCCCGGCTGACGGTCTGGACCCGGGCCGAGTAATCGAGGTGGGTCACCGCCGGAATGTCGCTCCGCTTGACTTTCAACCGCTGCAGCACCCCGGCAGCGCCGTCCCGGGGCTGGGGAAGCCGGCGGTGTTCGACGACGCCGGCCACCAGCAGCATGTACGGAGAGGGCCGGTCCAGATCGAAATACTCTGCGGCCCGGTCTTCGAGCACCGTCGGGGCAAACGGCCGGAACGACTCGCGGTATTTGATTTTCAGGTTCATTACCGTCTGGGTGTCTTCGCGTCGCGGGTCGCCCAGGATGCTGCGGGCCCCCAGGGCCCGGGGCCCGTATTCCATGCGGCCGGCGAAATAGCCGACAATCTTGCCGTCTGCAATCTCCCGGGCGACGGCCCAGGCCCGGGTGCGGGGATCGAGCCGATGAAAGGGGTAGCCGTTTTCCTGCAGATAGGCCGCCACCGACTCGGCCGAAAACGAAGGCCCCAGGTAGGAGCCGTTCTGCCGGTCGCGGCCGGCCGGGTCCTCCCGATCCCGGTCCAGATATCGATGCCAGACCGAAAGGGCCGCCCCCAAGGCGCCTCCGGCGTCGCCCGCGGCCGGCTGAATCCAGATGTCCTCAAAGGGGCCCTCCCGCAGGAGCCGTCCATTGGCGACACAGTTGAGGGCCACGCCGCCGGCCATGCACAGGTGCTTCATGCCGGTCTGCCGGTGCACGTGGCGGGCCATCTTCAGAATGATCTCTTCGGTGACCGCCTGGATGCTGGCGGCGATGTCCATCTCCCGCCGGGTGATCTCGGTTTCGGGCTTTCGGGGCGGCCCCCCGAACAACCGGCCAAACCGCCGATTGGTCATCTTCAGTCCGCCGAGAAAATCGAAATAGGCCATGTTGAGCCGAACCGAGCCGTCTTCTTTGACGTCGACCAGTTCATCGAGAATCAGGTCCTTGTAGATCGGCTCTCCGTAAGGGGCGAGCCCCATGAGTTTGTACTCGCCGGAGTTGACCCGGAAACCGGTAAAATAGGTAAAGGCCGAGTAGAGCAGCCCCACCGAATCCGGAAAGTGAAGCTCTTTTTCCAGTTCGATCCGCTTGCCGTCGCCGACACCGTAGCTGGCCGTGGCCCATTCCCCGACGCCGTCGACGGTCAAAATGGCCGCCCGGGAAAAGGGTGAAGGATAAAAGGCCGACGCGGCGTGGGCTTCGTGATGCTCGGTGAACATCACGTCCCCATCGTATCCGATCCGTTTTCGGACCACCTTCGGCACGTGCAATTTTTGGCCCAGCCACAGGGGCAAGGCTTCCAGCCAGGAACGCAGGCCCCTGGGCGCCACGGTCAGGTAGCTCATGAGCAGCCGGTCGAAGGTGAGAATCGGCTTGTCGTAAAACACCAGCGCGGTCAACGCCGAAGCGTCGATGCCCGCTTCGGAAAGACAGTACCGAATCGCGTTTTCCGGAAACCGCGGATCGTGCTTTTTCCGGCTGAAACGCTCTTCCTGTGCGGCAGCAAACAGCTTTCCGTCCCGGACCAGCACGGCGGCACTGTCGTGGTAAAAGCAAGAGATGCCGAGTATATCGGTCGGTTTGCTCATGGCAAATCCAGTTGAGGTCCCGTCATTTTCCTGACCGATGACGACCGTCGTAAAATACAATAACAAATGAGAATATCAAAGCTACAGACAAGTTTCAATTGATATGGAAACGGTTCAATCTGCTGCAGGGCCCGGGCGACGATCGCCAGACCATCGGTGCGCAGACAGATCGATCCGGAACGGAACGCTCATCAGGGGTCGGCTCGGCTATGCCCGTAAGCGTCGAGATCCCCTCCGTCTGGTGCCTTTCCGCCCCCGCCGGAGGCCCCCAGCGCCCAGGCTTTGGCATGTTTTAAAAAAACGTACCATGCGCTGTTCATTGCGATGACCAGGCCAGGCAAGCCATCCAGGAAGCCGAGCTTCAAAAAATAACATTCGATCCACTTTCCGAAGGTGTGTGGCAGCCCGGCAAGAAGAAACAGGGCTCCTGCCTGGCCTCGATCCTGCGCATAGATGTCGGAAAACCGGTCGATGGTCGCCACGTGGTCGGAGATATCCCGGTAGACGAAGTGAAAAATTGGGTTTTTCAGCTCCCGTATCGGGCCTTCCAACAGAAGCCGTTCATGCAGGGCCTCCTGGCTCCACCTGGCCTTGCCGCGCCGGATGAGTCTTACCTTGCGGTCCGGATACCAGCCTCCATGATAGATCCAGCGCCCGAGGTACTTGGAAAGCCTTGGCATGGAAAATCCGCTTATCGCGCCTTCTGCGTGTGAAACGGCCAGCTGAATTTCTCCGGCCAATTCCGGCGACACCGCTTCGTCCGCGTCCAGGCTGAGGATCCACTCCGTATCGAGTTGATCCATGGCAAATTGCTTTTGTGCAGCGTACCCCATCCACTCTTGCTGAATAACCGTTGCCCCGGCCCGGCGGCATATCTCCTGGGTCCCATCCGAGCTACCCGAATCAACCACCAAAATGCGGTCCGCAAATGAAACGCTTTGCAACAAGCGACCGATTCGATCGGCCTCATTTTTAGCAATGACGGCAACGCCGATACGCTCTTTCATCATCTCTCCGTGACCTGGATGATTCGGTTTTGAAACAGCCCATGCAAGAGGCCATCCATCGCCTCCTTTCCGGATACAACGTCCATGTCGACGCCGATTACCGCCAGCGGCTGTTCAAAGGGATTTTTCCCTCCCAATCTGGCCCAGTCCTTTTCGGTGGTGGCCATCAGATCGGCCCGCGCCCGGCGGGCCGCCTGCTGCAATTCGTTGGTATCCTTCGAGGCGTATCGATAGTGATCCGCATAACGGCTGAAAGCCACCGGTACGCCCCCCAACCAATGGATCGATGCATGGAATTCTTCATTGCGTGCGATCCCCGAGAAGGCAAATATGCGTTTTCCTGCTATCGATCCTGCGGTCCGTCCTGCCCCGGCATCCGGCGATGCGATCAGGCGAAGCTTTGGGATGTGGGCCGCTCTGAAAACGGGCTTCCCCAGCAGGGCGCGATATTTCGATAGTATCATCGGAACCGTGCCTTCCGGCACGGCACAACGGGTGAGCACGATCGCATCGGCCCGGGCTGCGGCCGAAAGTGGTTCGCGCAGCGGTCCGCGGGGAAAGATCCGGCCGTTTCCGACCGGGGCGGCGGCGTCGAGCAGCAACAGGTTCAGATCCCGTGCCAGCCGAAGATGCTGATACCCGTCGTCGAGCAGGATCACGTCCGGAGAAAAGCGCCGGAGGGCCTCCTGCCCGGCTGCATGGCGGTCCTTTCCGACCAGCACCGGCACACCGGAGAGCAGATCTGCGATCATCCACGGTTCGTCGCCGGCCGCTTCGGCAGAGAGCAGTATTCGGTTGCCGTCCGACACGATGCCGCCGCTGCGCTCGGCCCGGCCGCGGTATCCCCGGCTGAGCACGACCGGCCGAAGCCCGGATTCCCGAAAACGGCGAGCCAGGTACAAGATCATCGGCGTCTTGCCGGTGCCGCCGACCGCGAGGTTTCCCACGGACACGACAGGGCAGGAAAGGCGACGGGGGCAGAGGGCTCCGGTGCCGTACAGGCTGGCCCGCAGGGTCATGAGGCCCCCGTAGACGGCCGCCGCCGCCCCCAACACGGATCCGAAAGAGAGCAAAGGGTCCGGGCCGGTTTTGGCCGCCAGCGTTTCAAATTGTCTCCGGACTCGGGCCTCGATCATGGGCGCCTTCCTGTTCGGTCATCTCCGCCGGCCCGCACCTCGTTTGGGGAAGGGTCATCGACCTCGTCGATCACGTCCAGGGTCCGTTCCACTGCGCCGCGGTGGGATGCAAAAATCCCGTATCCGCAGGCACCCGCTGCTGCAGCATCCTTCGGGTTGCGGAAAAATACCCGGAGCGCTGCGGCCAATGCCGCGGCGTCTTTTACCTGGACCGCCCCGCCGGCGGCAAGCAGATCGTCTGCGATTCGGGGAAAGTCGCCCATGTCCGGGCCGAAAATGACCGGCCGCCGATGGGCTGCCGGTTCCAGGGGATTGTGCCCGCCGAACGGGTACAGACTGCCGCCGACAAACGCCACATCGCCAATCCCATACAAAGAGCGAAGCAGACCGATGCGGTCGACCACGGAAGCATCCAGATCGCCGGCGCCACCGCTTCGGATCTGCTCGAGGCAGGCGGCCCTGAGCCCGGCTTTTTCCAGGATGCGGCAAACCGCCGCTGCACGGCCCGGATCCCGGGGCGCCACCACCATCTGAAGTCCTGAAAATTCAGGTTTCAATTCGGCAAACACACCGGCAAGAATCGCTTCTTCTCCGGGATGGGTGCTGCCAGCCACCAGTACCGGTCCGGACCCGGTGAGGCCCGTCGCCTTTCGGAGCCCGTCGACCGCCTCTCCAACCGGTGGGGGGGCCTCTTCCTGGTCGAATTTCAGGTTGCCGGTGGCGGCAAGTCGGCGGCGCCTCACCCCTAAAGCGGCGAAGCGTTCCGCCTCCTGGGGCGACTGGGTGCAGATCCGTATGAGGGACCCGAGCATGGGGCGCACCAACGGCCGGAACTTGCGGTACCCCCGAAAGGTTCTTTGCGACAGCCGGGCGTTGACCAGCACCACCGGGATGCGGGCGGCGCTCATCCGGTGCAAGAAGTTGGGCCACAGGTCGGTTTCCACCAGGACCATCGTCCGGGGCGAGACGGCGTCTGCCACCCGCCGGATGGAAAACGGCAGGTCGTAAGGAAAGTAGTAGAGCCCGTCGACCAGGCCAGCGGCATGCCGCCGGGCCAGTTCGAATCCCGAAAGGGTCGAGGCGGAAAGAACCACCGATCGGCCGGGCCATCGTCGCTTAAGACCCCGGATCAGGGGAAGGGCCGACAGAACCTCCCCCACCGAAAGGGCGTGGACCCAACAGGGCCGCTTCTGCCGGCGACGCCCATCCGGGGCGGCCGTGGGCGGCAGGCGCAAGCCGAGACGGTAGAAAACGGTCTTTCGCCGCTTTTCCAGGGTGAGAACGGCCGGCAGCAATACCGAAAATGCGGCGGCCGCGCCGATGTGAAGGGCTATGTTGTAAAAGATTCTCATTTCACGCGGCGCCTTGCACCAGGACCGCCCCAAGACAAGAGAAGACGAAATTGGCCGCCCAGGCCGCCACCACCGGGGGCAGCACTTCGCCCCTTCCCAGTGAAATACAGAAACTGTGCAGGATCCAGTATAAAAACGCCGCCCCGATGCCGATGGCAAGTGCACCGGGCAAATTGCCGCCGGTTTTCCGGTTGGCGGCGATGCCGACGCCCACGGCGCCCATGATCAGGCAGACGAAGGGAAAAGCGATTTTTGCCTGCAGATCCACCCGGTAGGCCGTGGCGTCATATCCTTCCTTCTCGATCCGGTGGATGTATTCGCGAAGCTCACGAAACCCCATCTCGTCGGATTTTTTGACCACCTTCCGAAGGTCCTCCGGAGCGACGCCGATCGACACGGATATCGAGGCCAGCCGCCGGATGTCGTATCCGCCCGTCTCCTGGTTGCGTCGCTGTTCGAGCACCTCGGAAAAATCCCATCGCCCCTTCCGGTATACCCCTTTTTCGGCATCGATCCGCCGGACCAGATGGAAGTCGTCGTCGAAAAAGTTGATCGCCACCCCGTAAATGGCCGCCTTTGAAGGTTCGTAGTAGCGAATGTACAGGATCATCCGCTCTCCCTTGATCCAGATGTTCTTTTCCGTCGAGGCAAGCGATGCGGTTTTGCGGATCTCCTCTCTCTGGATTCGATTGGCCCGGGCCATGGTGATCGGCGCCACCGCCTCGGAGAGAAAAAACAAAACGGCCGCCGAGACCACGCACATCCACAGGACCGGCCGGATCAGCTGGTAGACGCTGACTCCGCCGCTCATCAGGGCCACCAGTTCCCGGTTTCTGGCCATGAGCCCGAAAGCGACGAGCACCGAAAGCAGGATGCCCACCGGGATGAACATGACAACCATGAAGGGGATCTTGAGAAGGACGTACTGGAGTGCCCGCAAAAGCGAGATCCCCGATTCGATGAACTCGTCCATGGTCCCCAGGTAGTCGACGGCAATAAACAGAATCAGGACCGCGGCCAGCACAACGGCAAAATACTTGCCGATCTCGCGGGCGAGATATCGATACAGGACTCTCAAAATCGCCCCCTGTCCGGGCGGCGCCGGACCAATCGCCGCACCGCCATGACCATCGTGTCGATCCGCACCGGCCGCTCCCGGGCCGTGCGGACCAGCAGAATCAGTCCGATACCGGCCATGACCCCATTCGGGATCCACATCCCCAAAGCCGGCGGATACACCCCCGACTCGCCGAAGGACCACCCCACGATGAGCATGAGGTAATACAGGGTGAAGAAAAAAAGACCGATCACCAGACCGAAGGCCCGGCGTCCTTCCATAGGCTGGAGGCCCAGCGGGAAGGCCAGCAGGCCGAGTGCAAAACACGCAAAGGGGATGGAAAACCGCTCATGGAGTTCGATGAGCGCGGCGTAATACCGCTCGTCTTTCTCCTTGGCCCCCCGGAGAAAGTTTCGCAGTTCACCCACGGACATCTCTTCCTTGTCGGGCCCGGCGGCGGCCGCCGCAGAGGCGGCCTGGCGAAGATCGAGGTTGAAGTCGTACGTATCGAACTCCACGAAATGAACGGTGCCGGCTTCCAGATCGGCGTGGTGGATCGAGCCGTTGAAAAGGCGAAGCCGTCCCGACAGGCCGTCCTGGGACTTGAAGATGCGGCCCTCCGGGGCGACGATGGTGCTCACGGTATCCTTCTGGGTCCGGTCTTCGATGAATATATCGACCAGCTTACGGTTTTTCAGGTCGACCCGGTTGACGAACATCACCATCCCTTTGAAGCTCTCGTTGAATGTTCTCTCTTTCAAGGCGATGTCGAAATGGCGGGTGGCCACCTGTACCAACGTCTTTCTGAATGCACCCTTTCCCCAGGGCATGGCCGCCAGCGAGATGGCCCCGGTCAGCATGAAACCGGCCAGGCAGAACAACAGGGCCGGGCCCAGCAGACGGTAGATGCTGACGCCGCCGGCTTTCAGGGCGACGATTTCGTTATCGCTGCTCATTCGCAGAAACGTCATCAAAACGGCCATCATCACCGCCATCGGAACGATAAACTCGAGGAAAAAGGGCATCGAGTACAACAGCATTTTACAGACGGTCAGCAAGCCGATTCGGTAGTTGATGATCAGGTGGGTCAAATCCAGGAGGCTGGTCATCATGAAGACGAAGGCGAAAAAGACCAGCGTGATCCCGAAGGGCGGGATCATCTCCAAAATCACATAACGGCTGATGATGGACGGTTTCCTCACGGCATTCTCGTGTCCGGTCTGCAATTGCCGGCGTTGACCCGGCTAAGGTACAGAGATCGCTGAAACAAGTCAACACTGCCCCTTTGCCGGAAGGCCCGGCACCAATGGCGATCTTCCCGGGCCGCCCTGGCCTCCTCCTATCGGTCCAGGCAAATCGATGGTTGCTCTCGGTGCGTCAGTGGTTATTGTTGCACATTCGGGCATCGCGGGCTTGGCCTCCGACAAGTTCGAGCAGGAGCCGGATTTGTCAAATGCACGCCAAGCCGCAGCGGCGCAATGGAATACAAGAGGGATATTTGCCGGATCGTCTTTCACGCTGCCGGTGGGGACCTTGTTCGGAAAGGGGTCGACGATCCGGTTGCATCGGGAAAATCGAAATCGGTGACGCTCATGCCGAAAATGCATGGAAGCAATGGTCTTGCAGAAGTGAAAAGACCGCTGAACGCCGATCTGGTCAAGGCAATCGGCTCCCGGGCAAAGAACCTGTTTGCCACCCGGCAGCTGGAATGCGCCGAAGCGGTGCTGACCACGCTCAACCGCGCACTGGCCGGCGGCCTTCCAGAGGCCACCGCCGTGAGCCTGGCCTCGGGTCTGTGCAACGGCTTGGGCGGCAGCGGCTGCACCTGCGGCGCCCTTTCCGGTGCAACGGTGGCGGTCGGTCTTTTCCTGGGGCGGCGGGGCCCGGGCATCGGCAACGGCCGAAAGGTCCGGGCGGCGGCGGCGAATCTGCACGACGCCTTCCGGCAGCGCTTCGGCGCCACCTGCTGCAGGGTCCTGACCCGATCGACCCGGGTCGATTCGGCGGATCACTTCCGCCGCTGCGCCGAGCGGACCGGCCGGGCGGCGGAACTGGCCGCCGAGGCCGTTCTGCACCATCGGCCTGAACTGGCCGACGGCGCCGACTGGGACTACCTTCGCACAGCCGATTCGGCCATGCGGGGCCGCCTTCGCCGCCTGTGCGGTGCAATCGCCGGCACGCCGCCTTCCGCATAGCCCCAATGGGATCGAGCCGTTACGGAGCAAGCATGGCCTTTTTGAAACCCTTCAAAAAAGCGACCCTGACCGGGCTTTCCAAGACCTGCGGGTGAGCCGCCAAGATCGACCCGGTCGGGCTCGGTACACTTCTGGCAAATTTGCCGCGGATCGGAGATCCAAACCTGCTGGTCGGATTCGAGACCAGCGACGATGCCGGCATCTATCGACTGACCGATGAAATCGCGCTGGTCACCACCGCCGACTTCATCACGCCCCCGGTGGACGATCCCTACCGGTTCGGCCAGATCGCAGCCGCCAATGCCATCAGCGACGTCTACGCCATGGGCGGCCGCCCAGTCACCTGTTTGAACCTGGTCGCCTTTCCCTCCCGACGGCTGCCCCACGAGGTCCTTGAACAGATCGTGGCCGGTGCCCTGAGCAAGATCACCGAGGCCGGAGCGGTGCTGGCCGGCGGGCACTCGATCGAAGACGACGAACCCAAATTCGGGCTGGCGGTAACCGGGGTCGTCCATCCAGAACGGTTCTGGACCAACAGAGGTGCGCAACCCGGCGGCGTGCTGGTACTGACAAAACCGATCGGCAGCGGGGTGCTGTTCAACGCGAATCTGAAAGGCTGGGTTAATCCGGCGCACCTGGAGGCCTGTCTTGAGATCGTCTCCGCCCTCAACCGCCCCGCCGCAGAGATCTTGGCCCAGGGGCAGGTCCACGCGGCCACCGATATCACCGGCTTCGGCTTTGCCGGCCACGCCCTGGAAGTCGCCAGAGGATCGCAGGTCCGCCTGGAGATCGACGTCGATGCGGTGCCGGTCATGGACGGCGCCCTGGCCATGTACCGAAAAGGGATGAGCACCGGTGTCAACGCATCCAACCGGAAGCTGGTGGCGGCTCACACCGTCTTTTCCCGCGCGCTTCCCTCCTGGCACGAACAGATCTTCTACGACCCGCAAACCAGCGGCGGCCTTCTGGTGTCGGTACCCGAAGAGCGGGCGGCGGCGCTGATCGAAGCGCTCCACGCCGGCGACGTGCCGGCGGCGGCCGTCATCGGCCGCGTCCGGCCCCTCGACGCCAACGGCCCCTATCTCTTGTTCCGATAGCGAAGCTTCAGGCGGCGGGCCGTGCAGGGTGCTTCGACCCTACCGTCGTGTACCGGAAATCCCGGATAGCATTCTGTCACTTCCGCGAAGGCGGGAGTTCAGGAGGAAATAGACCAGCGCCGTTTTTCACGGTTGACCGGATCGGAGGAGGCAGCGGACCGAACCCGGCCTGCCGGAGCGCTCGGCGCAACCCCTGCGGCGACGCGAAGCTGCGGATGGTTCTCCAGCTCGATACGATATCGGAGCGCTATTCTGACAGGCGCGCTACAATCTGGTTCGGTGGAAGATCGCCTCCGGGGTCATGCGGATCAAAAGCATGATCCACCGCCAGAACCCCGGTGCGTAGACCACCGACCGCCCTTTTTGCCAGCCCCGGTAGATCGCTTCGGCCGCCGCCCCCGGCTCTGCCACCAGCCGCTGGGGCAGGTCGAGGCCCTCGGTCATCTTGGTGCGAACGAATCCGGGCAGGACGGTGGTCACCTGAACCCCCCGCTTGAACAGCCGGTGCCGCAGCCCGGCCAGATAGACGCTGAGTCCGGCCTTGGCCGCGCCATAGACATAGTTGGACTGGCGGCCCCGGAGTCCGGCCACCGAGCTGATGCCGATGATGAACCCGTGGCCCCGGCGTTCAAAGTCTTCTGCAACCACCGACAGAATGCCCGCTGCCGCAGTGAAATTGGTGTCGATGATCTTCCGGGCCAGTTCCCGGTCCGTCCGGGCCGCCGTCTGGTTTCCAAAATGGCCGAAGGCAAGCACGACGCCGTCGGGCTTCGGAGAGATCGCGTCGTAGAACGCCTGGTGCCCGTCAAAGTCGCCGGCGTCAAAGTAGACGGCGTCGGTCCGGACTCCGCCGCGCAAGGCGATGTCTTCGGCCCGCTTTTGCAGCCGTGCCAGATCCCGGGACGCCAGCACCAGTTCCGCACGCTCCTTTTCAGCAAAAATACGGCCCACGGCCAGGGCGATGTCCGAATTGGCGCCCAGAATCAACAGTTTCATCGTCAGATCCTCAACCGTTCGGATTGTCGGGAAGAAAATTTCGTATCCAGGCCCATCTGGCGTCTCAGATCGGCGAAGCGACGCCACCGGGGGTACCCCCGGCGGAAAACCGCCGCCTCCATCCGGACGTCCTTTGTCAGGTAGAGACGGCCGCCGTAGTCGAGAACGATGCGATCCAGCTCGTCCAGGAAGGCGAACAGGCGTTTTTCGATCTTGAAATCGAGCGCCAGCGTGTAGCCTTCCATCGGGAAGGAGAGAAAATTGTCGTTCTCCGGTCCGAAGAGTTTGAGCACCCCGAGAAAGGAACCGAGCCCGGCCTCGGAAATCCGGCTCAAAATCTCGGTCAACCCCCGGCGGCCGTCCGCCTTGGGCAGCACCAGCTGGTACTGGGTGAACCCCTTCCGGCCGTACATCCGGTTCCAGGCGCCGATCCGGTCGAGCGGATAGAAAAAGCGGTCCATCGGAACCAACCGCCCCTCGACCCGCTTCGGGTGGGAGCGGTAGTACGCGCGGTTGAACAGCGCCACCGAGTAACGATTCAGGCAGAAGCCGGGAAGATCGACCGGAACGGTCCGGACCGGATCCCGTTCCAGCCAGCGCCGGCCGGCAGCCGCGTGTTCTCCCAGCATCAGCACCGAGCGCCCGACGCGGGATCCCTTGGCCAGACAGTCGATCCAGGCGACCGAGTAAGAGGTTTCGGCATGGCGCTCGAATGCTTCGCAGACCTCGTCCAGATTTCGGCACCGGAGCACCGTCTCGCGAATATACGCGCTTTGAATCGGCTGGAGGCGCAGCACCACATCGAGTATGACGCCGGTCAATCCCATGCCTCCACAGGTGGCCCGAAACAATTCCGGGTTTTCACTCCGGCTGCAGCGCAGTTCCCTTCCGTCTGCGCCCATCAGGCCGAATTCGTCGACAAACCGGGTAAAACAGCCGACCTTATGATGGTTCTTGCCGTGTACATCGCTGGCAACGGCCCCGCCCACGGTAATAAAGCGGGTGCCCGGGGTAACCGGCAAGAACCAACCCCGGGGCAGGAAGATATCGATGATCTCCTGCAGGGTCATCCCGCTTTCACAATGAAGGAGCCCTGTCTCCGAATCGAACCCGAGCAGCTTGTCAAACCGGCGGTTGAAGACGATTCGCTCGGCCAGGGCCGAGTCCCCGTAGCTTCTGCCGCGGCCATAGGGGATCATTCGGCCGGGACGCCCGAGAAGCGCCGCCAGTTCCTCCCGGGTCTCGAAGCCCTCGCCTTCGGCATCGATCACCGGATATCTTCCCCAGCCGGATATTTTCACGGTTGCGATTCCAAGTTCAAAGCTCCAGGTTCAGGGTTCGCGCTCGGCAAAGGCGGCTCGGCCGCCGCTGGGAAGCTGGGATGCTGGGATGCGATGAAGCGAAACAAAGAATTCCATTCCATCTTAACGTCTTCCGGCACATGATCTGGCGTCGATCGCTTCACCTGGCGCTTTGCGCTGGCCTCACCTTCTCTGAGGTCAGGCTCTTTGTTGGCTTCCCAGCCTCCCAGCGTTCGAGCTTATGGCCGGCGAGAAGCGCCTTAATAGCGCACCCGGTACTGGACGATCCGCCGCATCATCTTCAACGCCGTCCTGGCATGGGCCCTGAAATGCCCCGAGTGCTTGCTTTCCCCCCCGAAACGGCGCCGGTAGGAGACCGGGATCTCGATGATCCGGCGCCGGCAGATCAGCACGGCGATCATCATCTCCGGCGAAAAATCCGGCCCCGCCGCCTGCAGATAGGGTCGGATCGCCCGGTAGCTGGTCTTCCAGATGGCTCGATAGGTGCAGCCCACGTCGGTAAAGCGCGGTTCCTGGTTCCACCAGAGCGCCTCGATGATCTTTCCCACCGTCACGTTTCCCCACCGCAGCAAAGAGCCCATATTGGCCCCCTGTTCGATCATCTGCCGGGTGGTGCGGGTGCCGATGACCATGTCGCAGTCCTTCAGATATTCGAGAAACTTGGGCACGTCCCGGGCCTGGAAGCTGCCGTCGGCTTCGGTCAGCACGACGATGTCGCCGGCGGCCTCGTCCAGCCCTCGTCTCAAGGCGCAGCCGTATCCCTGGGCGGTCTCGGTGATTACGCGAGCGCCGGCGGCTTCGGCGATCTCTCGTGTCCGGTCCCGGGAATTGTTGTCCACCACCAGGATCTCGTGGACCTCGGGCCGGGAGCCGAAGTCGACCACCACCTCTTCGATGGTCTTCTCCTCGTTGTAGGCCGGAATCACCACGCTCACCCGGTAGTCGGCAAAAGAGCGCTCCCGCAGCGTGTAGCGGGCCATGTTCAGGTCGTCGACGCTGTTGACGTTAATGTAAAAGCCGTCGAGCATGCAGGCGAACACCTTTTCGGCTTCCGCCATCCGCGAAAGCACATCGGTGATCTCCACCTCCCCGCGAAGGGCCGATGGCGGCGTGGTTCGGATATAGTCGAAGATTTTTTCGGTCAGAAGATAAGTCCCGACACCCATCAGGCGGCTTTGGGGTCTGGCGGGCTTTTCGATCAGGGACAGGACCCGGCCCGAGCGGATCTCACCGGTGTAGTTTCCGGAGATCTTCTCCAGGTTTCTTTCCTGTCGGAAGCAAAGCACTGCATCGGCGTCGGTCTCGGAAAAGGCCAGCAGCTTTTCATGGCCGGAATCGAGATAAAACTCGTCGGCCAGCATGACGATGAATCGGGGGGAGCGAATGCGATCTTCCACGCACAAGAGGGCGTCGCCAATCCCCCGGGGCTGCGGCTGCCGGACGAACGCCAGGTTCACGCCCAGGTCCCTGTCGCTCAGATAGCGGATGAGTTGATCCCCGAGATGGCCGACCACCACCAGGATGTCGCGAATGTGCAGAACATCTCGCATCACCTCGATATGCCGCTCGATCAGGGCGCGCCCTTGAATATCGAGCAGGGCCTTGGGCATGAACCGGGTGGCCGGGTAGGCGCGCACCCCCCGGCCGGCGGCCAGAAGAACCCCCTGGAGCCGGTCGGTTGACTGAACTCCCATTATGATTCCTCGCTTTAATGTATGGCGGACATCGAAAAAATACGGCCGGCCTCGACCGGCAAACTCGAAGCACGAAATCCGAAATTCGAAACCCGCTGGGTTTTTAGGGTTTCTGTCATCCGAATTTCGAATTTGCCCTTCGACCTTGCTCAGGGTGGTGAGCTTGTCGAACCATTTCGGATTTCGATATTCAGATTTCGAATTTTAGGCTTCGCACAACCTTTAATCGATCCAGGCAAATCATCCCTTCCGGATACCAGAAGCCGCGCTCTTATCGATGGTCCGGGAAATACCGGTCGTAAAAAAAGCAGTCCCCCACCGGGAGAAAACCCGGAATGTCGTAGCAGTCTTTGAGCACTTTTTTCAAGCGATCCTCGCGGTAAGCCCGGTAGCGGAACCCGGTTCCGTGCACGAGGCTGTAGCGAGCCCCCCGAACGGTCAGCGCCTCGATGCGAATGCGGTCGAAATACTTCCGATATGCCTCCTTCTCATTGGGCTTGACCGCCAGAGTCGACAGGATCAGAAAATTTCTTCCATCGAGCTTGCGAAAGTCGGTGACCTTGTCATCATTGCGGCCGTTTCGGTCGTCGTCGTTGAAAACGACAAAGTGCCGACCGCTGTGGTAGGCCATCAAAGAGGAGGTGGTATAGCCGGGTGTGGCCAGCACCGGGTCACCCGCTTCGGATAAGAGCCGCTGGTAGATCTCGTCGCCGTGATACCCCATGACGATGTCCGAATAGTACCGCTTGGCATAGGCGCCCGCCACGGGGATGTCGGGCCAGGCCGAGATCGGGATCATCAGCACCGCACCGATCAACAGCACGTGGATCGCACTGAACAGGAGTGAAAGCCGGAAGATCCGTTCAAGGGCCCCGGCCGTCAGGTAGACCGTCAGCAGAATGACGAACGGGTAAAACGACAGGGTCCAGTGAAGGCTCGAGTCGAAAAAGGCCAGCAGGGCGAGCAGCGCCAGGGGAACTGCCGCCAGCATGAAAAAGGGGTTGCGATCCCGTCCGATGCCTTCGATCAGGGCCCTTTTCTGCCGCAGCAGGAAATACAGGAGCCAGGGCGTGGCCAGGTAGAGCTGGTAGACGGCAAACTCGCCGAAGCGATGCAGGGAGAGGCTGTGGTCCTTGTTCCGGTTGAACACGTTGAACATGATCGTGCGCCAGCAGTCGTTGTAGTTCCAGTACAGGTGCAGCAGCACCATCGGAGCGGCGCCGGCGGCCAACAGCAGTCCCCAGGGAAAAAGCCGGCGGCGGCGGTAGATGAGCAGCCATAAAAAAAGGGCCGGCAGCAGCAGACCTGCAAAGTACTTGCTCAGCACGGCCAGACTCCAGAATACCCCCGACAGGAAGATGGGCAGAGGTCTTTCCCGCCTTACGCCCCATGCAAAACAGGCACCGCAAAGAAAGGTGAACAAAAACAGCGGGGTGTCCGTGGAGATCGGCAAAAACAGCACGTGCAGCGGAGCGGCCAGATAGATCAGGGAGATCAGCCGGGACTTTTCGGGGGCATCGAAGAGCCGGGAGGTGATCCGCTCGATGCCGACCGCCGTGACGATGCCGGTCAGCACCGCAATCAGGCGGAAGAAAAAAATGTGGCGGCCGGCCATCGAAAACAGAAAAATGAGCCACCCGACCATGGGCGGATGGTCGTAGTAGTTGACATCCAGGTGGGCGGCCCAGGTGTAGAAGTAGGCCTCGTCTGAGGTGATCGGCACCTGCCAGGCCAGCAGGAGCTGGACGAAAACGATGCCCGCAAATATTTTCCAGTAGTGTCTGGTCATAAAAAATCAGTCTCAGGTTCCAGGTTTCAGGTTTGAAGATATCGTAAAAAGTCAACGGATCGTCATCCCGGACGTGCTCCGGGATCCAGAAGTTCACAGATTTCCTGGATTCCGGATCTCGCTTGGCTCGTCCGGAATGACGGCAAACGGAATTTTTCGACTTTTTACGGATGCATCAAGTTTCAGGTGCCCATACCGACCCTCGGCCTGAAACATGAAACCTGAAACATGAAACCTGTTTTCCGATCGCGAAATATGGAAAATTATCAAAGGCTTTCCTATTTGTCCACTTAAAAAGGGCGGGCCTTTGTTCTTGACTTTGACAGGGGCCGCCAGTAATGGAGGGGGCCATGGCGGCCGCCGTCGAAAAATCGCAAAACCGCATCGCATGGGCCCTGATCGCCGGGTTCGCCCTTCTGCGGCTTTTTTACGCCCACAGCCTGCCGCTTGCCGCGGACGAGGCAAACTACTGGCAGTGGGGGCGCCATCTTGCCTGGGGATACCACGACCAGGCGCCGATGATCGGCTGGCTCATCCGCCTGTTCACCGAAATCTTCGGAACCACAGAAGTCGCCGTTCGCCTCCCTTCGGTGGCGGCCATGACCGTCGCCTCCGTTTACATGGTGTTGATCGCCCGGCGCTGGTTCGGCGAAAGGGCCGGGCTGGCCGCTGCCGTTCTCTCCCAGGCGGTTTTCGAGTTTTACCTGGGCGGCCTGCTGGCCACCCCGGACGGGATCCAGGCCGCCGCATGGGCCGGGGCTGCCTATCACGTGGGCAGGGCCTACGAAAAGGACCGATGGGCGCAGTGGCTGCTGGCCGGCGCCTGGTTCGGATTCGGTATGCTCAGCAAGTTCACCATGGTTCTTTTCCTGCCCGGCGCCTACCTGTTCGGCCTGCTGCGGCCGGATTTGCGATCCCGCCTCGCCGGATTCAAGCCCTATGCCGGCGTTTTGCTCGGGCTGGCGATGTTTTCCCCGGTGATCGCCTGGAATGCGGCCCACGACTGGAATGCGTTTCGGCACGTGGCGCATCTGGGAGGCGTCGACCGTGGGTTCGCGCTCCATTTGAACTACCTGGGGGATTACCTGGCCGCCCAGGCCGGACTGCTCTCTCCCCTGGTCTTCGTGCTGGTGCTCTGGGCCTGGGCCCTTTCGGTTCAGCCCGCGCGAATCCGGGAAAACCCCTATTTTCTCTATCTTTTTCTGGTCTCTTTCCCGGTTTTCGCAGGGTTTGCGCTGCTCAGCCTCCATTCCCGTGTGTATGGGAACTGGCCCGGAGCCGGCTACGTGCCGGCCGCCGTGCTGGCGGCTGCGCTGTTTGGGGGCGACCGAAAGAAAACCGGGAAAAAACCGGACTTCGGCTCACGGCTCTGGCCCTGGTCCGTGGCAAGCGCCTATCTGATTTCAGGGGTCATCCTGCTGCAGGGGCTTTATCCGGTCCTCCCGATCCCGGTGAAGTGGGACCTCATTGCCCGGGAGACCGAAGGCTGGGGGGTGCTGGGCCGGGAGGCGGCAAAGCTGAAGGCTGCCATGCCGGCGCCGGAGAAGACCTTTCTGTTCGCCTTCCGCTACCAGGAGGCCAGCCAGCTGGCGTTTTACACCCCCGGCCATCCGGAAACCGTCTCCATCAACCGCTGGGAAAGGCCCAATGTTTACGATTACTGGTGGCGGGACGAGGACCTGATCGGCCGCGACGCCGTGGGGGTCTCCTACAGCCCCGACAGCCACCGGACCCGGTTGAACCAGATCTTCGAGCGGGTCGATCCGCCGCAGATCATCCGGGTGTTCCGCCGGCCGCCGCTGCTCGGGGCCGGCAAGGAGCCGCCGGTGAAGGTGTTTTACCTGTACCGGGCCTACGGATTCAAGGGAGGGCTCCGGTGGGTGCCGGCCGGCGTGGACGACATCCGCACTGGAAAGCAAAGCCCCTTGCCGGGTTCCCGGTTTCCGGCTGCAAACGGGAAGACCGGCATATCCTGAAACGTAAACGCGCTGCTCGAGGAAACGGCAGATGACAGAGACCGACTTTTACCGGGTGGAGAAAAAGGAACACATCGGCTGGGTCTACCTGAACCGTCCGAAAAAGAAAAACGCCATGGGTCCGGCCGCCTGGCGCGAAGCGCCGACGGTGTTTGCCGACCTGGACCGGGATCCGGAGATCCGGGCGGTGATCGTCGCCGGGGAGGGGGACTGCTTTTCGGCCGGCATCGACCTGGAGGCCATGATCGCCGACATGCCCGAGCTGACCGAACCGCGCCAGTGGGGCGGTGTGAAACGGCGTCTGACGGCCAAGATCGCCGAGCTTCAGCAGGCGTTGAACGCAATCGAGCAGTGCCGCAAGCCGGTGCTGGCAGCGGTTCACGGCCACTGTATCGGAGCAGGACTGGACATGGTCGCTGCCTGCGACGTCCGGCTCTGCAGCGCCGACGCCGCTTTCTGCCTCAAGGAAGCGGCGATCGGATTCGTGGCCGATGTGGGGGTGCTCCAGCGCCTTCCCCTGATCGTCGGCCAGGGGATCGCCCGGGACCTTGCCTTTACCGCCGACACCATCGGCGCCGAGCGCGCGCTGCAGATCCTGCTGGTCAGCCGGGTCTTCGAAAGCAGGGGGGAGCTGATGACCGGTGCCGAACAGATGGCTCGCCGGATTGCCCAAAACGCACCCCTTGCCGTTCAGGCCACCAAGGAGGTGCTCAACTTCACCACCGCCCGGCAGGTCCGAGAAGGGTTGGACTACGTGGCGGCGGTCAGCGCCGGGCTGATCCCGTCCGAGGATTTGACCGAAGCTTTGGCCGCTTTTGCCCAGCGCCGAAAGCCGAAGTTTACCGGAAGCTGATCCAGAACACAGAAAACATTTCAGGGTCCCGTGATGGCATGGTAACTCAACTTTCGGGGTCCATTTTAATCATGGTGGATTTGATGCGGTTCGGATCTTTCTTGCGGCAGACCACACAGCGTTGTTTTTCGAATAACTGAATATAATTTTTTCAAATTTTTCCGCGCCTGTGCACTTAAAAAAATCCTCCCCGACCGTCTGGTGGTCTTACGCGCGGGTTTTGCGCGGCAGTAGAGTCGATGCCTGCGGGCCGGCCATTCAGACAATCGGACCCCCGAAGATCAGCACAGCTTGTGCAGGGTTCCCCCTTCGGTCCGGAAAACCGGATGAATCGTGACAAAGGACCCTTCGACCGGTTGACAGCGGTCCCGGTTTTCGGGTAGCTTTTTCCCGTTCCAGAGGGACTTTCACGGGAAACCGGTAGCGGTTTCCCCCTCCTTGGCACCGGCATGGGAGCGTGGCATGATTATCGGGCTGGATGTAGGCGGAACCCACACCGATGCCGTTCTTCTCGGCGACGAGGGCGTGATCCGCGGCATCAAGGTGCCCACCGATCAGTCCGACCTTTTCGCCACGGTCCTGGCCGGAATCGAGAGCATCACCGACGGCATCGATATCGGCCTTGTTCGCAGGGCCGTCTTGAGCACCACCCTGACCACCAACGCCATCGCAGAAAACAAAATCCCGCCGGTGGGAATGATCGTAGCGGCGGGACCGGGAATCGATCCGGCCGCTTTCAGAACCAACGAGGACTACGTGGTGGTCGCCGGCGCCATCGACCACCGGGGTCGGGAAGTCGAACCCCTCGACACCCGCCAGGTGAAGGCGGCGGCCCGGGCGTTTCGCGAAAAAGGGATTGAAAACGTGGGGGTGGTCTCCAAATTTTCCCCGCGCAATCCCGCCCATGAGCTGACCGTCTTTGAGCAGATCGGGGCAGACTTTAAGCGGGTCTTCATGGGTCACCGGATCTCGGGGCAGTTGAACTTTCCGCGCAGGGTGGCCACCACCTACTTGAACGCCGCCGTCTATCCGATACACCGGAAATTTTTTTCCGCGGTTCAACAGTCCCTGGTCCGCAAAGGACTCGACATCCCGATCCACATCCTCAAGGCCGACGGCGGAACCATGAGCATCGAGGCGTCGGTCGACTTTCCGGGGCAGACGATCCTTTCCGGACCCGCCGCCAGCATCATGGGAGCGCTGGCCTTTTCCTTCGAGGGGGAGGACTGCCTCGTGCTGGACATCGGCGGGACCACCACCGACATCGCCGTACTGGTGAACCGCTCGCCGGTGCTCAGCCCCCAGGGCATCGAGATCGGCCCCTACATAACCCTGATCCGCGCCCTGGAGACGCGGTCCATCGGGGTCGGGGGCGACAGCGCGGTCCGGGTGTCCGAGGGCCGGCTTTCCGTCGGTCCCGATCGTCTCGGCCCCCCGCTGGCCCATGGCGGCCCTGGGCCGACCCCCACCGACGCATTGTCGATCCTGGGGCGGAAAAAGACCGGGGACCGGGAGCGTGCACTGGCCGGATTCGCCCCCCTGGCCGAGGGCCTGGGCCTGCCGGTGGAAGAGACCGCCCGCCGGGTGCTGGACCAGGTTTGTGAAAGGATACTGGCCCAGGCCGAGGCAATGATCGACCGCCTCAACCGCAAGCCGGTCTACACCGTCTCGGAGATCCGGGACGGGTTTCGGATCCGGCCTGAAAAGGTGCTGGTGCTCGGAGGGCCGGCGCACCACTTCGCCGGGCACCTGGAGCGGCTTTCGAAATTCAAGGTGGGAGTGGTCCCCCGCTGGAAGGTGGCCAACGCCGTGGGAGCGGCCCTTGCGCGCACCACCTGCGAGGTGACCTTTTTTGCCGACACCCAGCTCGGCCTCGCCGGAGCGCCCGAAGAAGACTTTTCATGTGACTGCGGCCGGGGCTTTACGCGGGAAAAGGCCGTCGAATCCACCTTTGACCTGCTTCGGAAAAAGGCG
>JASFPT010000028.1:0-23094 GCA_050115795.1 Desulfobacterales bacterium | reverse complement strand
GGCCTGCATCGCCAGATCCCGGATGGTTTCCGGGCTCGACATGAGCGGAAAGCAGTTGGCCGGCATCACGTCGCTCAGGTACCGGAGGCGGTCCAGGTTCATGTCGAGGATGTAGACCTTGGCTCCCAGCCCGCAGGCCATTTTGGCGGCGTTGATGCCGACCACCCCGCCGCCGATGATCAGCACCGTTCCCGGGTCGACGCCGGGGACGCCGCCCAGCAGAATACCGCGTCCGCCCTGGGCCATCTCCAGGTACTTGGCGCCTTGCTGGATCGCCATGCGCCCGGCCACTTCGCTCATCGGGGTGAGCAAGGGCAGGGTGCCGTCGGCTTTCTGGATGGTTTCGTAGGCGATGTTGACCGACTTGCGCCGGATCAGGGCCCGGGTCAGCTCCTCGGCTGCGGCCAGGTGAAGGTAGGTGAAGACGATCTGTCCCTCCCGGATCAGGTCGTATTCGGCCGGCAGCGGCTCTTTGACGTGCATCACCATCTCGGCGCGCTGAAAAATCTCCGCGGCGCTGTCGACGATCTCGGCTCCGGCGGCGGCGTATCGCTTGTTTTCGAAGCCGCTTCCGGCGCCGGCGTCGTTTTCCACCAGCACCGTATGGCCGTTGTGCCGCAGCACCTCTGCCCCGGCCGGGGTCATGGAAACACGGTTTTCCTCTGCCTTGATCTCTTTCAAGATTCCGACGATCATCACATCCTCCTGGGGTCGGGGTCGCTGCCGGTTTCCATTCGTCCAGGCGGTCATGCCGCTCGACGGTGGAACTGACCTTCTGCAGAAAGAATCCCCTGCAGCATCTAAATCGCTGGAAAGCCAATGAAAGTCAACCCCAAATGGGGTTTTGGGGCCGTTGGCCGGCCCGTTTTCTGCGCCAGGGTTAGCGCCGGGGCGGTTCTTTCGGAACACCGGGTTGGCATCGCTGCGCAGAAACCCCGGGATGCCGTGGAAACCTTCAATCAGATGGACGCCGATGGCCAAAAGTCGCCGTCGCCTTTTCTTGACAGTCCCGCACCGGGTCGACTAAGGAGAAACTTTTTACCGGAAATCCGGCAGCAGTGTCCGTTGGGCCTCATCGTTTGACAGGGGCGCGGACCGTCAGGCGGCCGGACGACCGATGACGGAAAACGAGGGGTGGTTCAAGATGCGCATAATCCGGAAGAAGTTCGGTTTGCTGGCGATGGCGGCCGTCGTGACCCTGATGTTCGGAGCGCCGGTCCAGGCCGAACGGGGGCCCCAGGGATCTCGGCCCGATGAAACGCAGGTCTCCGTTTCGGCCTTTCCGCTCTATCAGTTCGACACCGATTTGGAGGGGGGCGGCCACTACAGCGTCGAGCGATATTTTTTTCGCTTCGACGCAAAACGCCCGATGGGTGACGACCTTCGGGCAGGTGTCGGCATCCTCTATGACTACGAAAAGTGGGACTTTACCGGGGCTTCGGGCTTTCGGGGCATTCCCTGGGGAGAAATCCACCGCACCGGCGTCGATCTGAGCTTCCAGTATACCGGAATCCCGGATTGGACCCTGTCTTTACTTCCCGCAGTCCAGTCTGCCCGGGAGTCCGGGGCCGACTGGGGAGACAGTTTTCAGACCGGTGCGGTTGCGGCCGCGGCGTACCGGTTTTCGCCGACGCTGACCCTTGGGGCGGGCGCCGGCCTGTACACGGGACTCGAGGACACCCGCGGCTTTCCCTTCCTGCTGGTCCGCTGGCAGATCGCCGACCGGCTCACACTGGCCAACCCCTTCCGACCCGGTCCCACGGGCCCGGCCGGTTTGGAGCTGATCTATTCGGTCAACCGGAATTGGGAGGTGGCCGGCGGCTCGGCCTGGCGATCCTACCGGTTCCGGCTCGACGACAAGGGGCCGGCCCCGGAAGGGATCGGCGAGGTGAACCTGATCCCTGCCTGGGGCCGGATCACCTGGCGGCTCGATGGCCGCTGGGCCTTCGACCTGTATGCCGGATACGCATTCGGCGGCGAATTGAAACTGGAAGACCGAAACGGAAACGAAATCGGCAAGGTCGACCAGGATGCGGCCCCCTTCGGCGCTCTTGCGGTCAGCTTCCGGTTCTGATCATCGCCTCGGCGCGCTGGCGAAACAGAAAATGGTGAATCGTGTCGCAGTAGCGATCCAGCGTGGTTTTCTCCTTGGCCGAGACCGAGTAGCGCCAGAACCCGTATAGTTTGGTCAGGTTGATCAACCGGCGGCTGTAGAGACGCCAGTTGAAGTGCTCCTGAACCCGGCGGATGCCGTTTTCCGAAAGGCTTTTCCAATAGCCGGAGTCCTTCCGGCAGTCCTCGGCGTATTCTTCCAGGCTTGCGGCGATCAGCTCCGGTTTGCTGGTGTTGAGCAAAAGTCCGCTGATTCCGTATTCGATGATTTCCAGCGGGCCGCCGAATTTGGGGCCGAAGGTGGGCAGACCCGAGGCCATCGCCTCCAGGATCGTCAGGCCGAAGGCCTCGAAGAGGGCAGGCTGAACGAAGATCCCCCGCCGGTCGGCGATGATCCGGTAGACCTCGCCGGTTTCCAGCTTGGAGATGCTCGGCAGCCAGCGAATCTTGCCGGTCAGGCCGTACTGTTCGATCAGGTTATAGGCCTTTCGGATTTCCTCCTGCTCTTCCGGATCGTGGGATTCCTCGATGTGAATGGTGCCCGCGGCAAAGACGAGGTTGAACTCCTCCTGGAGTTTTTCACTCATCCCGAAGGCTTCGATCAGGCCGGTGATGTTCTTGATCTTGTCGAACCGGGCCATCGTGAAGATCGGCGGCTTGTCCGGATGGTCGAGTTCGCCGAAGATATCTTCTAAGGGTTCGGTGAACAGTCGCCCCTCCCAGTGCCGCTGCTGGCTTTCGGTCCGCCGGTCCCTTTCGAAGTAGGGAAAGTAGAGGCTTTCTTCCACCCCCGGCGGGATCACGTTGAACTTGGGCGCCAGAAGGTTGATGCCGCTGACCACCTGGAAAAGACCGGGCATGGTGAACTGCTGGTAGGACTCGTACTGGCCCATGGTGTCTTCGGTGCCCGTGATCTCCTGGTGTGTGCTGGTGATGATAAAGTCCGATTTGTTCATCGAGAGCATGTCTGCGGTGAACTGGAGCGAAAAGTGGTAGTCTTCCTCCTTGTCGAACCAGTACATGTCGGAAAACAGGTATTTGGTCTTTTCCAGCGCATGGGCGATGGTGCACTGGATGACGTCGAAGTGGTCCGAAAGCAAAGTGGCCACCATGTTGCCGTCCGAGTAATTTCCGATGACCAGGTCCGGGCGGCCTCCGAATTCGCTGGACAGTTCCCGGGCGGCGTCCTCGGCGAAATCTTCCAGGTAGGGCCAGACCTTGAACCGGGAAATCCATTGGCGGATCACGTTCTGCTCCTTGTCCCGGAAAGGGATCCGAAGGATCCACCCGTTGTCGGTCTGGAAGATCTTCTCGCGCTTTTCCCCGCAGGTCGTTCCATCGGCGTCGGGTATGAGCCGTGTGATCACGATGATTTTCGGATCGACATCGTCAAGGCCCGTCAGACGGATTTCTTCCTTCAAGTGGTGTTCCAGGGCCCGGACCTGGTCTAGGATGTAGATCACCTGCCCCCCCGTGTCCGGGCGGCCGAGGACGTTGGTCTGACCGAACCAGCCGTGGGGGGAGATGATGGCGATCTTCGAGATCAGCGGCATCGGCACCCGGGAAATGAAGGCTTCGAATTCCTGGTCGGTGGGTTCGTTGATCAGATCGATAAGCAGCTGCATGGTTTCCAGAATGCGGCCGACGGTGTTTCCCCACCCCACCTCGATCCCCTTCTCCTGAAGCTTGGCAGCGACATCGGAGTAGGGGCTTTCCGGATTCCGCCTCTTGAGCCACTGGATCGAATGCTCCAGGGTGTCGATGAAGGACCGGAAATTCCCGATCTGGTGACCGTTGACCAGGAGCTGACGCCCGTTGTAGCGATGCATCTTGATGAAATCGAACAGCTTCCGGTTCCACTTTTCCGGGTTGGAGAAAATGCTGCTGCACATGTAGCGGTTGAGAAATCGGATTCCATGGCCGACGGTCCGGGTGTCACGGATCGAGGGCAGCGTGTCGTAGAAGGGGAGAAAATCGAGATGGAGATGGCTGCCGTTGGTCGACCGCTGAAGCACGTAGCGGTCCTTTGAATCCAGGTATTCCCGGACGTCGATCGGCTCCATGTGCTCTGCGTCGACCCGGAGCCGGTAATACCGGTAGCGCGCGATATCGTACCGGTGAAGCAAGGTGATCAGATCCCCCTGGACGAAGAGCTCCTGAACCTTCTTGAGGAAGTTGAACAGGCTCGACTTCTCCCGGTAGTCCGGGTCCTTGTCTTTTTCGTCACAATACTGCCGGAAAAAGTAGATGATATCGTTTCGAAGAAAGAACTGCTGGTCGTCGGCGACCAGCATCTGGATGTATTCTTTGAAGTCTTTCCGCTCTTCGCTGTCCAAAAGTTCGTTCAGTGCGTTGGGGGCCATGGTGATGTCTCTGAAAAGGGCGATCTGAAAAACGCAAACGCCCGGAAGCCCTCGTTTCCCGGGCGTTAGTGTCCCTAAACGCTTCGTGCGGTTGGATTTTCCGTGTGATGATTTTTATAGGCGCCCCACGACGACTTGTCAAGGGAGAGAAAACCGGTTTCAGGTTTCAGGTTTCAAGTTTCATGTCTACTCGGTGGTTGGAATTTCCTTGAAACTTGAATCCTGAAACCGACCCTCGATCTCTGAAAAAAAGGGCGATGCGGCTTTTTCGACCCGCAGATTCAGTGGCCGGTGGCGTCTGCAAATCCGTGCCTCAAGGCGAGTTTGGAAAACATCTGGGAGAGGCCGGCGCCCAGGGAGAAGACCGACCCGATGTCGAGATTGTCCACTGCGGTTTCGTCGAAGAACAGATTGAGGCTCGATGCCAGCCCGTCTTCCGGTTTCCAGTAGCAGATCATGAGCGGGACCTTGGGCAGGGGGTGGAGCACCACCGACACGTCCGACTCGAACTGTTCGCTCACCTGGCGGCCGCTGAACATGTGCACGATGTCTTCAAAAAAATCGGGAAGCGTGTCGGCCAGCTGCTTCATGGGCTCTTCACACCGCTTTTGAAACAACGGGAACCGCTCCTTTCCGCCGGCAAGCTCCCGGAAAGGGACCCAACTCCCCGACGGGGGGGTTCCTTTGCCGTACAGGATGTAGGCCAAGAAAGGGGCCGACACCCAGGGGTTGACATGGATGTCGGCGATGAGGCGTCCGTCTCTGGCGACGCTGAAATCCTTGCCCAGGATCTTCACCGTGAGCCGGCCGTTTTCGACCCGGCCGCCGGTGCGCGCCGCCGCCTCGGAAAAATCGAGGCTTTTCACCTGCTGCTTCAGCTTTTTCAGATAGGCCTCCCGCTCCGCCTCCGCCGCATTGAACGATTCGGATCCGTTACCGTACCGCCGCGCCGTTTCGGCGTCGATCTTGGGGCATTCGTTCAGGCTTCGGCGACCCTGAAACACGGCACCGGCAAAGGCCAGGCAGGTCTTTTCCCCGCAATCCCTGCAGTTGGACTTGTCGAGGAGATTGAAGATCTCCATGGCGTTTTTGGGAGAAGTCATGATGGGATCGGCCTCCTTATCGGTTGTCGTTTCGAAAACCGGGTGATTGACCAAACCCTTGCGATTCGAAGCGGAGTTGTCAACCGGTTGCGGGGCGGGTTTGTTCAGGCCAGCTGGGAAATCCAGCGGGCAAAGAGGACATCCTGGATCCGGTAGCTGCCGTTTTTTTCCAGGATGTCTCTGGCGGTCAAGGCGTCCAGCGCACGCTTGAGCTGGGAGCCGGAAGTGAACCCGACCTGCTGGAGGATGGCGGCATTGTACATCTGCCTTCCGGCCGTGGCGGACACCAGTTTCAGGGCCCTTTTCTGGTTCAGGGTCAAGCTTTCCCAGATGTTGAGGTACCCGTTTCGGTTGCGCTGCAGAATATCGGCCTCGATCCGGTCCAGCTCGTCTACGGAAGGGCGGGGGCAGGACCACAAATGGAAGAGAAACTGCTGAACATACATGGGGTGATTTTCGCAGCGGGCGACCACCTCGGCAAATACGGCGGGATCGACGGACGCCCTTTTTTCGGCAAAGAGGGCCTTCGCCCAGGAAACATAGGCGTCGGTTTCGATCCGCCCGATCGGGTAGGTTTCCGCGATTCGGTAAAACGCCCGGTTCCGGTCGTGAAAGAGCTCCGTGAGCAGGTGGCGCTGGCTGCCGCAAAACACATAGGCGATGTTGGCATGGTGCTGGATGTGGGCCCGCAGCCGCTTGTCAAAGCCGCTTTCAGCGTAATGGGCGACCTCCTGAAACTCGTCGAGGACGACCGCCAGTTTCCGCTGCTTGGAATATCGTTCCAGCACGGTCATGGCATTGTCGAGCAGGACTTCCGGATTGGAAGGGTTTGGAGCGAACGTCAGGTTTGCAGCGCCGGTGTTCGGGTCCACCGTGACATTGAGCCGCAGGCCGTGGAAGAGCTTCTTTGCCGTCTTCAGGAGGCGGTCGGCGGTGGGCTCCACCCGGGAAAAGCCCTGGAGCAGCGCCTTGACGAATTCGGTTTCCGAAATGGTCCCGTACAGGTCGACGACGATGCCCGCCGTCTTGGGCCTTCCCGCGGTCAACGCTTCCAGTGCCCGTTGGACCAGGGACGTTTTGCCGTATCTGCGGTGCGAGTAGAGCAGCACGTTCTGTCCCGCCCGCAGGAGCCGGAGAAGGTCGGCCAGCTCCTTTTCCCGGTTGCAGAACGCCCTTCCGGAGACCACGCTGGTGTAGTTAAAGGGGTTTTTCATTTTCCGCCTTGCAGGAATCCGAGGGTTGCACAAAGTGAAACGCATAATGTGAATCACATTATGCGCATAACATGGTCTTCCTGTCGGGGCAACCGTCGAGCGGTTTCAGCGGCGGTTCAGGGAAGAATCAGGGCTTCCGCAACAGCCGTCTTTTGCCCCACTTGAGCGGGAAAAACATCGAAACCTCTCGCCGGTAGACCGCATAGGCTTCCCCAAACAGGACCATGAGCTTGCGCTCCTCTATCCAGGCACCCACCAGAAAATAGCCGCTGAGGATCAGGTTGGTCACGATCGCTGTGGTGTCCAGGGGACGGGCCCAGACGACGAGTATGCCGCCGGTGTACCAGGGGTGGCGGACGACCGACAGAATGCCGCCGGTGTCCAGGGAGCAGTCGTCGGTGAGCACGCTGCAGCCGTTGTTTTCCTGAATCTGTCGCAGCCCGAGAAACTGGAAAAAATCGTAGCGCCGGGCGCCGGCGGCAAAGAAGAACAGGGCTGAGCCGATCAGGAGTACCTGGACGGCCCGCCAGGGGCCTTCCCAGGAAAACAGCGCCGCCGCCCGGAGGGATTCGGCATACAGGAGCACGGGGACGAGGGTGACCACGGCCACCGCGTTGAAAAAAATCCGGTAGTACCGGAATAGGAACGGAAACCGCTTCCGGAGCGATTCGATGACCGAAAGAGAGATCATCGCACTGTGAAGTGCGCACCAGAGAATCCACAAAAAAACAAGAAGAAGGTATTGGGTCGTTTCCATTTTCACTCGACGTGCTATGTTGTTTCGACAAGAATAGGTTCGCTATGCCGGTCAATCAAGGGGCGCTCGCTTTGCCGCCCGGCTGGCAGAAGGGGCGGTGGGCACCGAAAACGGCACCCCTCTGGAGGGGCAGCGCAAAGCGGCGCCGGACCGCGATCTGGACAAGTTCGATTTGGATGTGTAAACGGCAGAACCCAGAACCCGGAATTCAGAATTCAGAACCTTGAATGTTGAACCTGAAACCTGAAACCTGAAACATCATATCCCATGAAAGCACTGAGATTCCCAGCCATCCGGACGCGCCTTGTCGCCGACACCCTCTCCCTGGTGACGTTTGCCTTTGCCGTGGGGATGTTCGCCGAGGTGGTGGTCTCGGGGTTGACCGTCTTCCAGTCCCTTCAATCCCGTCTCGTGTCCATTCCGCTGAACACCGCCGTGGCCAGGCCTTACGGCATGTACCGGGACTGGCTCTTTGCCGGGACCCGCGCCCGGGAAAAGGGGAAGATGGTGCGGACCGCTGTCGACATCTTCGCCCTGTGGACCTTCATGACGCCCCAATACGCGGCGGTGCTCTTTCTCATCGGTGCGGCACCGGGCCAGATCCTCTCCGCCTGCCTGACGATCTCGGTGCTGATGTCGGTGATCGGGCGGCCCTACGGACTCTACCTGGAGCTGTGGCGGCGGCTCTTCGGGATTGTTGAAACCGAATCGCCCTCCTGATCTGCCCCGCCACCGGCATCTGCTGCAAATGCAGCGGCGCCGGTTATGAATCCTGTCTCCGAGAAGAAATTTTTCAACTTTTTTCGCCTGTGGAAATCCCCCCCGCCCCCTTTTTCAAAGGGGGAGAGCAGCGTGCTCTTTTTCAATGTCCGGTGGGGCGGAGGCAAAGTCCCCCTTTGAAAAAGGGGGATATAGGGGGATTTGTTTTTTTTCATTCCGGAAAAGGCCTTTTACGGCCTGCCGGTAACAAGCCGCCCGCGATCCGGTCAGGGGCGGTCGGCTCTTTGCCCGGGCGGGAGAATGCCCTGCCCGCCCAAGAGGCGATGCCAGTGCTCGAGAAGCGCCCGGCGGACCGATGCGGCGATGCGCGGATGAAATGAGGTGTCGGTGTCGTCTGCGTCTGTCGCCGGACCCGGCAGCCGAAAATCGATCGTTTCGCCGGCCAGCATGGCGCACCCCAGCGCCGTGGCATCCTCGATGGCGGCGCGAAAGACGACCCGCCCCAACACATCGGCCACACACTGGAGCAGGGGCCCTTTGGCCGATCCCCCGGCGGCGACGATCCGGTCGACGGCAAGGTCCTGCACCGTTTCGAGGCCTTCGAAGATGTCGGCCACCAGAAAGGCGATCGATTCGATCCCGGCCCTTAGCCGCACCGCCGGTTCGGGGCGGCCGCTGCCGCCGTCAAACAGCGTCGGCGCCGATTCCTTCCAGTACGGGGCCGCGATGCCGTACATCCCCGGGAGCATGATCCAACCCCGGGAGGATGCAGCGGCCATCCGGCTCCAGCCGGTGGCGGCCCCGGCGATCTGCTGTTCTTCTTCGAACCACCGGAAAAGAGCGCCGACCGCATTGACGGTTCCCTCCGCGGCGTAGGCGACCGTATCTGCCGTGGAGACGGCCACCCCTGTCAACAGCCCCGGTACCGCCGTGGGAGAAGAGCCGATGTTGACCAGGACGCTTCCCGAGGTGCCCAGGCTGATCACACAGCCCCCCCTGCCGGTGCCACAGAGTCCGGCCAGGGCGGCCTGCTGGTCTCCGATGCAGCAGGTGATGGGAATGAGCCGGTCTCCGAAGCGGTATGCACCATAGACGTGGCAGACCGGAACGATTTCCGGAAGAAGGTGCCCGGGGACCTCGAACAGATCCAGCAGCTCTGGATCCCATATCCGTGTTCGAAGGTTCAAAAGCAATGTCCGGCCCGCGATGGATTCGTCCACGACCGGTTCGGTTTCCCCGGTCAGGTGCCTCAGCAAAAAACTGCTCAGCGGAGAAAAGACGGCCCCGGGCCTGCAAACCCGCCGGACAAAATCCGGTTCGTGGCGGCACAGCCAGACAAACTTCGGCCCACCGTAGTGCGCCGTCAGCGGCAGGCCGGTCTTTTCGGCCACGATCCGCCGTTTTGGGGCCAGCCCCCGGCAGATCGACTCGGCCCGCAGGTCCTGCCATGAGATGACCGGCGTAAGCGCTCTGCCGGTGCCCCGCTCCCAGACCAGAAAGGAGGAGCGCTGGCAGGCAAGTCCGATGGCCCGCGCCGCGTCCCCTGCCTCCTGCACCCGGGTAAGCACCGCTGCCAGGGCGCCTGAGACCTGCCGCAGGATGCGGCCGGGGTCATGCTCGGCCCGCCCCGGTCCGGGACGAAGGGTTTCGATGGGCATGCCGATGCGAAACAGTGGTCTGCCGCTGCCGTCGAAAGCCGTCGCCTTTACCGAAGAGCTGCCGACATCGACCCCGATGACAACCTCACCCATGGACCACCTCCGGTGCATGGCTGCGGCAAGCGGCTCAGCCGTTGCCTTCGAAAGAATCAGGGGCTATGATGACAGCCGATGACAACCCTGCCCGAGGAGCGAAAGGCGTGCTCAGAGCCCTGATCCGGAAATTCCGAAGCGTGCGAGAAAAAGCATTTAAAACCTGCACGATGTGCCGGCATCCGTGGCCGTGCCGGGACGACTTCATCGACGATCCGTCGCTGAAGGTTTCCGGCTACATGGCCAACTTCGACCGGCTGGAGCTGGGGATCCTCCTGTTCGATCACCTGAGCTGTAAAACGACCCTCTCCCTTTCCGCCGACCTGTTTCGGGATCTTTACGACGGACCGGTCTACACCGAGCGGAAAACCGGCACCGATGAGTGCCCGGGCTACTGCCTCGACAAAGAAGAGCTCCGCCCCTGCCCGGCCGAGTGCGAATGCGCCTACGTCCGGGATATTCTGAACATCATCGTCTCTCGGAAAACCGCCGGTACGGAACTGCCGGCCTAAAACCGGCGCTCTTTCTTGCCCAGGCGCCGGCAGGCGAGTACCGCCGCCCTGGCCGTGGAAAGGGCGAGGCCGGCCCCGCATTTTTGCCTCATCCAGTCCTGGTGGGCGAGAATGGACCCGGCGGCGAACAGGGCCGGGTGGACGACGGCCCCGGTGCGGTCCAGGGGCCGGAAGGCGTCGTCGACCTCGATCCCGGCCCGGTTGATCGGATGGCCGTTCGGGTCGAGAAAGGTATCCCGGTGCCAGGATGCCCGCTCCGGGGCCTGGTGCACCGGCAGATCGAACAGCGGCTCCCGGATCCGCTTCCGGTCCGCACGCAGCCCGCCCCCCAGAAACCGGCCCGTGGCCAGGATCACCGACCGGGTTGCGATCGTGCAGCGCTGCGTTTCGTTTCCCACCGCCAGAACAAAGCCCTCCCCCGGTCCGTTGTCCACCGAATGCACCCGCTGTTCGGAGAACACTTCAACGCCCGCCTTGGCGAGCGCCCCCAGCGCGGCCCCCTTGAGGCGCAGTCCGACGACGGAAGGGGGCATGATCGGAATTTCGAAAATGGAGACGCCGAGGCGCCGCTGGACGTCGGAAAAGACCTCCCCCGGCCGATGAAGCCCCAACACCGCCGGCAAACCGACCGCACGGGCGTCCCTGATATGCGGCTTCAGCAGCCCGGCCAACGCCTTCCGGCCCTCGGGCGATTCCAGCCGCCAGGCGATGCGCTCTGCATAGACTTCCTCTGCGGTCTTGGAATCGACAAAGTCGACGGTCGCCGCCCGGATACCAGGCCACGTGCTGCGCATGTTTTCGGCCACCAGCCGGGCGCTGAAGCCCTTGAGCCCCGCTATGCCGACGATCAGACAGGGGGAGCGCTTTTCGTATGCCTCCACGCCGGCCCACATGGAAGCGGGCACCGCATAGGTCGGTTTTACCGTTCCCATGGAGGTGAGCACCATGGCGTTGGCCCCTTTCCGGCAGCGGTAGGGCAGCCCGGCCCGGGTAAGAAAGCCGGCAAAGGCATCGACGGCGGCTGCGACCTCCGCCTGCGGGATCCGGGCATAGGGGTGCGCGGGCTCGTCGCGGACCAGGGCTTTCAGTGCCTCCCAGGGGCTTTCCCACACCCGTTTTTCCCCAACCGGGTGAACGCCCAGCAGATCGATCAGTCCGCTGGCAAAAAGGATCTCCCCCGTCGAGCCGACCACGGCCGTGGACATCCCCTGATCGGCCGCGAAAAATGCGGCGGCCAGTCCGGCCATGCCGGTTCCGATCACGGTCGCATCCCGGACGGTTTTCCGCTCCATCTACAGCTCCAGTCCGAAAAGGCCGCAGTACAGCGCCTCCTGCAATTCGGATTGAATCAGGGAGATGTCCCACAATAGCGGGCGCACCCCCCGCCAGCGCTCGTCGAGAAACGCGGCCAGGCTGAGCGGGCCCTGGTCTTTTTCGAGCACCCCCCGGTCGTAGAGATAGGCGGCCAGCCGAAGGCCGCACATCATCCCCTGGCAGGCCCCTTTGCCGATCCGGCTGCGCAGCCCGATCGACAGCAGGTCGGGGCGGCCCCCCTGCTCCCGGATCGATTCGACGATTCGGTCCACGGCGCCGGATGGCACCATTTCACATTCGCACAAAAGCGATTGGCGCGGCTGTCGGCGCTGGAGCCAGATCCTCGGTGAAAACCCGGGATGGGCGAACCGGCCGGCGGAAGAAGACGGAAGCGGCACGCTTCTGGTGGTGCAGTCATTGGAAACGCCCAGCCGGCCGCAGACCAGGTCCGCGGCCTTTTCGGCCATCAGGCGATAGGTGGTGAGTTTTCCCCCGGTGATGGTGGCAAAGTTGTCGAGCCCGTCGGCTGCGTGGTCGCGCAGGACAAAGCCTCTGCTCAGGTCACGGTCGTCTCCCGGGCGACCGCCTCCCGGAAGGGGTCGGACCCCGGCATAGGCCCGGATGTATCGGACGGTTTCAAGGGCCGGGACCATCGCCGCCCCCTCCTCCACGATAAAGTCGACCTCCTCCACCGTGGGGCGGATCCCTTCGGGGGATGAAAGCCGCACCGAGGTGGTCCCCAGGATCGACACCGTCCCGGCCGGCACCAGAATATCCGCATTGGAAGAGGGCCTGAGCCGGTTGATCACCCGGTCGGTGAGGCGGTTTTGGGTGACCAGCAGGCTCCCCTTGGAATAGACCATGGCAATGGCAATCCCGGCCAGCGCGGCGACCCGGGCCGCCCAGGCGCCGGCCGCGTTCACCACCTGGTCGGCTTCGATTTCGGTGGTCTGGCCGGTGAGGTTGTTTCGAATGCGGGTGGATCGGATCCGTCCCCCGGCGATTTTGAAGCCGACGACCTCGCTGTGGCGAAGCAGCCGGCAGCCGAGCTCCCGGGCATGCTGCACATTGTCGAAGGTCAGCTGGAAGGGGTCGACCGCGGCGTCCGGAACCCGAAAGACGGCCACGAGTCTGTCGGAAAGAAGGGGCTCCATTTCCCTGGCGTCGGCGACATCCACGGGGTCAGCCGGGATTCCACTCTTTTCACACAGCCCCGGAAAGGCGGCCACGTAGCCTTCGTCGTCGCCTTCCACGGCCACAAAGAGCCCACCCGTGTCGCTGACGCAGTGGGCGGCCACCTGCTTGAGCACGCGGTTTTCCTCGTAGCATTCCAGCGCGTTTGCCGGATCGTCGGAGACGTAGCGGGCCCCGCTGTGCAGCAGACCGTGGTTGGCCCCCGAAGCGCCTGCATTCAGGTCCTTTCGCTCGACCAGCAGGGAGTCGACGCCCCGCATGGCCAGGTCCCGGGCAAGGCCTGCGCCGGTGATTCCGCCGCCGATGATCAGCACCTGCGTTCGAAGCAATCCGCCGCCTTTCCAATGGGGCTCCAAGCATGCTGTCCACCGCTCGATGTTGTCACACTTCTTCTCCGATCACAAGCGATGTCGGGCGATCCGGACCCCTCGGAGACGAGCCGCCGCAGGCGGGACGCCGCTGCGTCGGCCGGGGCCACCGGTTCGAACAGGGTCACGGTCACCCGGGAACGAAACCGGCGCGGCCGTTTTTTCAGGGGCGGGCCCCATCGGTAGCTGGAGACGCTGCCCCACATGCCGGCAATGGCGACCGGCACCACCGGCACCGGCGTTCGCCGAACGATCCGCTCGATGCCGGGCAAAAAGGGTCCGATATTTCCGTCCCGGGTCAACCGGCCCTCCGGGAAGATACAGACCAGTTCACCGTTTTCCAGCGCTTCCCGGACCTGGTGAAGGGCCCGGCGCAGGGCGCCCGGATCGCTCCGGGCCGAGGATATGGGAATGGCGCCCACGGCCCTGAAAAAATGGTGAAGCACGGGCAGACGAAAATAGGGGGCATGCATCACGAACCGGATGGGGCGGGGACAGGCGGCGGCGATCAGAACCGGATCGAGGTAGCTGACGTGGTTGGCGACGATGACCGCGGGTCCGTTCTCCGGGAAGTGCTGCGCCCCCCGGATCCGCAGCCGATAGAACACCCGGGCGACGACCCTTGCAACCCGGTGGAGTCCGGCGCTGCCTCTCGCGTTCTTTCGCCGGTCCGCCGCCCAAAAGAGAAGGAAGAGAACCGAGGCGCCGGCCACCCCGCCCAGGTGGCAGGCGGCAATCGGCGTGCCGCACAGGCCCATGTGCAGAAATTCGAACAGGACCTCTCCGTTGAACGTCTCGATGACGCTTTTGACCGCCACCGCTGCAAAGGAGAGCCAGCCGGCGATGCGATGCCGCGTGTCTGCCATCATCTCCAGGCCTGAGACGGCCATCAGGCCGTGGGCGATCCCCGACAGGCCGCACAAGCCCAGACGGTCGAAATCGGGAGACAGGGCCAGGGCCGCGGCCATGCTCGCAAAACCGGCAACCCCCACATAGGACAGCTTCCGGGAAAGCCGGGTCTCGGTCAACCCGGCATAGAGGATGAAAAAGGCGCCGGCATCCAGGGCCAGGTGGTAGAAGGTCAGGTGGACAAAGGGGTGGGTCAACAGGCGCCACCACTGGCCGTTTTGCACCTCTTGAGGGAAAAAGATCCAGGCAAACGGGCTGCCGAGGCCCACCAGATGGAGGTTGAACAGGATCACGAGCCCGGCGAAAAACCACAGGTCGGGGCCAAACCGGCGAAGTGTCTGGGTGAGGCCCTGCGGGGTCGTATGAAGGGGTTGCGGCATGGGAGGCTCCTTTATATGAATGCCTAAAATACTTGAAATGCCTAAAATGCCTAAAGTGGATGGGGTAGAGGCCGGGTGAGAATCCGAATGGAATTGGCCGGCGCAAACTGCGGAGGTTTCACAACGACGGAGCAAGGCGACACCTCCAGCAATTTTAGGCATTTTAGGCATTCTAGGCATTTTAGGCATTCCTTGAGGTTTTCGGCGGAGGCGGCATCGTTGCACCGCCCCCGCCGTATCCGGTTTACTTTCGCTTTTTCCTGCGAACGATCCACCAGGCGGCGGCCACGAAGAACGGGCCCACCGGGCCGGTGCCGATCCCGAAGTTGATGTCCCGGCTCTGGGGGCGAATCTGGGCCGGCGGCCGGGAGGGTGCCGGTGTCGCCGGATTCGGGTTCCGGCCGGAGGTCACAGCCGGAGTCGGCTCCTTGGCGGATTCGGCCCGGGCCATCAGCGGCGCGGGGCCGAGGTCGGCCGAAGCCCGGCTGCGGAGCCGGGCCAGTTCATCCTCGCGCTGTGCCTGTGCGCTGCGGTCCCGATCCGTGCGGTCCCGGTTTTTCCGCTCGATCTTCCAGCGCCGGTATTCGGTGTCGTTTTCCAGGACCAGAAAGGAGGTGTACTCGGTGACGATGGAAAAATCCTCGCCCAGCCGGACGACCTCTTCGAGCACCGGCCGCCGGTCGCCCGAGCGGTCGGCCTTTTTGAGCAGGTCGTCGATGCGCTTCCAGGCCCACATCCGCTCGATTTCCGGGTTGCCGTCGTCGGTTTCCGGGAACAGCAGGGTCGTTTCCCGCTCCAGGGCGATGCCCTGCACGTTTGCCTTCATCCGGATCCGGGCCTTGCCGCTTCCCGAATACCGCCCGTAGATGCGGACCGGCGCGCCGTGGTAGAGATTCGGAACCAGGGCGGGTTCCAGGTCGTGGGCGCCGACGCCGTCGATTTCGAGCCGGATGTCGGCGGCCACCGGCCGCATCAGCTTTCGCCGGAAGGCCTTTGCCGCCCGGGTGTAGTCGTCCCCGCGGGAGATGAACGCCGCAAGGCCCCCCGAATCGTCGGCCATCTGCTCCAGCAGCGGGCGGTTGACCTCGTTTCCGATGCCGATGCAAAACACCCGGGCGTTTCGGGGCCGGCCGGCGATCAGGTCCATCAGCTCCTTGCGCTCCCGCTGTTCGGTCATCCCGTCGCTCAAGACCACCACGTTCAGGGTCCGGTCCGGGTCGGCGTAGCGATAGGCCGTGTCCATGGCCGGTGCCAGCACGGTGCCGCCCCGGGCCTGGCGGGTGTCCAGAAACGCCGAAGCCGGCTCCCGGCTCTGTGCGGCCGCAGAACGCAGCTTGCCGAACAGGACGCTGGGCTGAACATTGAAGGTCATGACCTCGAAACGGTCTTCGGGGGCCAGTTCGTCGATGAAGGCCTGAACCGCGGTTTTGGACGTGATCAGCTTGCTGTCGTTGGCCATGGAGCCGGAGATGTCCAGGACGAACACGTAGTCCATGCCGCGGTCGAGGGCGGCCAGCTCCTCGCCGGCGGTCAGGGTGAGCAGGAAATACCCGTCTTCCCCCTTCTGACGGGAGGTGATCAGGTCAAAACCGGTTTTGGGACGGGTGAGCCGGTAGCGCAGCACGACGTCCCGTGCCAGGCTGCCGCCGTCGGTTTCAAGGCTTGCCTGCTGATAGGTCTCCGTGTGCCGTGCCAGGACGAACTCGCCGGGGTGGCTCGGGCTTGCCAGGTCGGTGATGGGAACCTCCGACCGGACCTGGAAATTGACCGCGAACCGGCCGGTGGTGCGCGAATCGACGTCGCTGCGGGTGACCGTGGCCAGGGGGTAGACATAGACCGCCTCGTCGTGGTCGACGGGCAGCTCCTGGTAGTACGCGATCTGCACCTTCTGTTCGGCCCCGGCGGCGATCGGAAAGATCCGCATTTCAAATCGCTTGTAGTCGACCTGCTCGAGCAGGCCCGGATCCTTGCGGCGCTGCTTGTAGCTGTCGTAGATCTGGCGCGCCCGCTCTTTTTCCAGCACCTCTCCGACCATCTCCTTGCCGTTGATCCACATGGAAAAATTCGACACCGAGGCCCCCCGGGGCACCGGGAAGGTATACAGGGCCTCGACCTGGCGGTTTTCGGTGTTGCGAAACACCTGGGTGACCCGGGTGACGGCCACGCCGTTATTGATGGTGACATCCACGTCGTGTTCCTTGATCTCCAGTACACCGCCGAAGCCGCCGTCTGCGATGAGCAGGCCCGCGGCATCCGCTTTTTCAGGCGGCGCACCGCACACCAGGGCCAGAACGAGTCCGACTGCGCAAAGCAGCCGTTTCATCCTTCCTTCCTTGAATCGTCTCATGGCTCCCTCCGATCTTTTCCGGGTTTGGCTGCCCGTGGATCCGTTGTTTCGGCTTGCCTGCTTCGGAAAAGACCAAAAACCGTGCCATGTCGGCGGAAAAGCGAACAAGACGATGAAAACACAGGATTTAATATGAGCGTTGCCGGGACGGGCCGAGGCGTGATATGGAATGAATTGTTCAATTTTTGTATATCTTCTGTACAAATAATGTTTGGAGACTGCCATGGGAACATCCGCCCCTGCAGCCCGGCTCACCGCCGAGGAGCGCGGTTTCTTTGCGCTGATCAACCAGGCGGCATTCGCCAATCCCTTCAGCGAAGAGCGGGAGGCGCTGGATCGTCGGATCGCCGGGCTGCCGCCGGAGGCGTCCCAGGAAGCGGCCCTGGCCGGGTCGATCGCACGGATCCGGAGAATGATGGACCGGCTCGAGCGGGAGGGGCGCGCCCGGATCGACCGGTTTGCCGGCAGGGACCGCCGACTGGTGGAGAACGCCTTTCTGTACGATTTCTTCCACCGGTTTCTCGACCGCTTCGACCGGCTCATTGTCGAGCAGGCGGCGGCCGGCGCCGACCCCCTGCCGGTGGGGTTTGCAGACGAGGCGTTTGCCCTCCTGGGCGGGCGGGGGTTTGACCGAAGGGGGATTCGCCGATACTTCGAGGTGGTCTACCAGCTCCGGCGCGCGTTTTTCTTCATCGACCGGAGCCTGGTCGGATGCAGCCCGTCCATGAGGAGGCTGCGCAAGCGATTGTGGGACAACGTGTTCACCCACGATCTGGACCTCTACAACCGGCATTTGTGGGACCGGATGGAGGATTTTTCGGTCCTGATCCTGGGGGAGACCGGCGCCGGCAAGGGGGCGGCGGCGGCGGCCATCGGCCGGTCCGGCTTCATCCCCTTCGACGAGAAAAAAGGCCGCTTTGCAGCGAGTTTCACCGGCTCTTTTCTGGAGTTGAACCTGTCCCAGTACCCGGAAAACCTGATCGAATCCGAGCTGTTCGGTCATCGGAAGGGGGCGTTTACCGGAGCGGTGGAAGACCACCGCGGCGCGTTCGACCGGTGCAGCCGCCATGGGGCCATTTTTCTGGACGAAATCGGCGAGGTGTCGATTCCGGTGCAGATCAAGCTGCTGCGGGTGCTCCAGGAAAGGACCTATGCGCCGGTGGGCAGCCACGAACAGCGGCGGTTCGAGGGCCGGATCATCGCCGCTACCAACGTGCCGCTCTCCCGGCTTCGAAGCGAAGGCCGGATGAGGGACGATTTTTTCTACCGGCTGTGCACGGACGTGATCACCGTGCCCCCCCTGCGGCAGCGAATCGCCGAAGACCCCTGCGAGCTGGACAGCCTCCTTTCCTTCGTGGTGGAGCGCCTCCTGGGACGGCCGTCCGAGGAGGTCGTGAAAATGGTGCGAACGGCGGTCGACGCCCGGCTGGGTGCCGGCTACCCCTGGCCCGGAAACGTACGGGAGCTGGAGCAATTCGCCAGACGCACCCTCATCAACCGGGGCGCCGGGGCGGGCCGCGCCGAAGCGCCCGCCGAGCTTTCCCGCATGCTGGCCGACCAGCTCCAGAGCGGCGCCGTTTCAGCCCAGGAGTTGATGTCCGGCTACTGTTTTCTGGTCTATGAGCGAAGCGGTACCTACGAGGAGACGGCCCGGCGGCTCGCTCTGGACCGGCGGACGGTGAAAAAGTACGTCGAGCAATGGCAGCAAAAGGAGAAGCCGGACGGCGGTTCCGCGGTCTAACACCGTCGAAATCGGTGCGAACAGACCTGTCCATGGGGCAACCGCCGGAAGGCAGGTGCCGGAGGTCGGGCAGCCGGGGGCGGGCGACCCCGGAAAAATCCCCCCCGGCCCCCCTTTTTCAAAGGGGGGGAGAGAATCGGTGATGTGGTTTCGTTCAATTCCCCTATTGAAAAAGGGGGATTCAGGGGGACTTTCATAACGGGGGAGATCTTCTCTACAGCATTTTTCAAAAAGATCTTCTGATTCTAAGGCTGCTCTTGTCATGTCTATCCTGCCGTGAGGCGGGTACAGTGCCCCGCCCATCGGAACCAGGGGATGCCTTGCGGCGCATCGCCGGCCCCCGCCGGCCTTCTGCTGATATCCCCGGCCGTCGCCGTGACCCCGGCGGCGGCCCTCGCCCGGGTCAACCTCTGGCTTTCCAAGATTTCCGGCCTGGAAAGGAACCGAACCGACAGCGGGACGCTCTACTGGACGTTTCCCGACAACTATCCGGAGCGGATCATTTCGATTCTCAGGGAGGCAAAACGGCAGGAAGCAGAAGACAGACGACAGAGGACAGAAGACAGACACGCCCTGTCCAGCCTCGCCTACCCGTTTGATATAGTGTCGCGTCTCAGAAGGTTATGTAAAAAATTCAGATGCCCTATATCGGCATGACTATGGCCCGGGGGCTTGTCCCCATCGTCCCGCGCCGAGCATCGCAAGGGCCGGACGGATCAGGGCCTTCCGCTGTCTGAGCCCTCCTGCCGCCAGGCGGGAGGGCGAGTTCGGAAGGTCCCCGGCCGGATCGAGAAGCGCCCCTCGACCACGCTCGGGACAAGCAGGAAGAAGCGGGACGCCGGGCGCCCTTTCTTTTGGTTCGTTTTCTTTCGGCGAGGAAAGAAAATGAACGATAAAGAAGAAAAAACTTCAGAAAACGAACGAATAAATTATAGTCGTTATTCCGGGACACGACACTATCAATGAAACTGAAAACGATCCAACCCTTCGACTGCGCTCCCTTCGACTTCGCTCTGGGCAGGCAGGACATGCCGCGAAGAACGCCAGGGACGCCAGGACTTCGTTTTACTTTAAAAAACAGCTCTCTTCGCGTGCCTGGCGTCTTGCTTGTCCCGACGGCCCAGAGCGAAGTCGAAGGAGGCCTGCCGAGGGGAGCAGCCTGTGGGGTCGTAGCTCGAAGAGCGAAGCCCCAACCGAAGGGAGCGGGCGGTTCAATGGCTAAAATGCTGAATCCGGCCTATTTGCCTTTTCTGTCCTCTGTCCTCTGCTCTCTGCCCTCTTCTTTTTGAAATCTCCCGTTTTCCAGAAAATAAAGCACCTGCCCGATGACATCCGCCTGCTCCATGATGAACGTGTGCCCGTAGGGAAGGGCGATAAAATCGGCCATCCCGGCCACCTTGGCCCGTTCCACGGCCACTTTGCCGTCGTCTTCCCCCGGGATCATGTCCGAAAAATAGGCGTCGAAAAAGCTGGCCTCATTTCCGGCGATGACGCCCACCGGGTAGGTGACCGGCGGCAGGCGCCGGGCGATGCCGTCTTTGCCGGTGCCGAGCTGCTGGCCGGCCGGGCCGTTGACCCAGCGGTAGATCGCCGTGTCCCTGAGGTGGTCGGCCACCTCGCTTCCCTGGTTCGGCGGGCTGAGCATGACCGTGCGGCCCAGTTCGGGAACCTCTCGCTGGGTCAGGTAATACCGGACCAGGAGGCCGCCCATGGAGTGGGTGACGAAGTGGATCCGCTCGGCACCGGCCGCCCGGCATTGCCGGAGACCTTCGGAAACCGCCTCCACGGCCAGCTCCTCGATCGGTTTTTCGGTGGACGGGTAGTCGATGTTGACGGTCCGGTAGCCGGCGGCGCCCAGCGCCGCGGCCATGGTTTCCATGGAACTGGACGTCCGGGCCAGGCCGTGGAGCAGGACCACGCACGCCCCGTTCGGGCCGGCGGCGCCGGCATCGACCCGGGTTCCGAAAAAAAGGCAAAGGAAAGCGGCAAAGGCAGCGATGGTCTTCATGGTGTTTCTGGCGGTTGCGACGGTTTTGGTCCAATGAACCACACCGGCGAGCGTGTCCCCCGCAGCTTGTCGGAGCGAAGCGGAGGTCCCGCTCCCCGGGGCTGCAAGTTGTGTTCAATCCTGTAAGCAAGGGACCCTTTTACCAGATCGGCCTTCCGTCGCATAGTCTTTCCAGCGGGTTCCTTTTGCGGGCAAAGTGATTATGGTGCGAAAAGGCTGTTTGAAGCCGAAAGGACCTGTTGCCGTATTCCGAAAACAAAGAATGAAAATCTGTCACTCCCGCACCGGATGGGGGGCGGCAATGACAAGAAGCAGTACCCGGGGCAATCGCCGATTTTTTGAAACCAGGTTTCCGGGACGCGATACTGTCCGGTTGCCCGGAAGGGTCGGGCAACGGAGACTTTGCCGCCAAGATCACCGAGGGCGCGAAGAATAGCAGACGGTGTCAGACAGGAAGAAAACATGAGCGACGCACGCGCAGGCATCTTGGAAAATTCACCGGATGGAGCGGAAAGGGAGCGACTCTACCGCATCGCCCTGCTCCTGGCCTGGATCACGATCGTCTACAACATGGCCGAAGGGCTGGTGTCGGTCTTTTTCGGCCTGGAGGACGAGACCCTGGCCCTTTTCGGATTCGGCGTGGACTCGTTTGTGGAGGTCATTTCCGGGATCGGCATCTGGCACATGGTCCGGCGCATCCGGAGTCGACCCGGCGAAAACCCGGACGCCTTCGAGCAGACGGCCCTTCGCGTCACAGGCGGTGCCTTTTACCTGCTCACCGGAGGACTGGCGCTCACCGCCGCCTACAACCTGCTGACCGGGCACCGGCCCGAAACCACCTTCTGGGGAATCGTGGTGTCGACCATTTCCATCGTGACGATGGGGCTGCTGATCCGGGCCAAGGTCAAGGTCGGCCGGGGGCTCGGCTCCGACGCGATCCTGGCCGACGCCAACTGCACCAAGACCTGCCTGTATCTTTCCTTTGTCCTGCTGGCGGCCAGCGCCGGATACGAGTTGACCGGAATCGGCGGTCTGGATGCCGTCGGCGCGGCTGCCATTGCCGTATTCGCCTTCCGGGAGGGCCGCGAGGCCTTTGAAAAGGCCGAGGGAAAAAGCTGCTGTTGCAGCAACTGTCATTGAGGCGTCCGCCGGGCGGGGCTCGCAGCGGGTTGATTGCAGCCTGTGGCTGGTGGGGGTCGGTGGGCGGCGGATGAAAACGCCGGTGTGTGGTTCGTTGTCTGTCGTACGTGGTTCACGACAAACAACCGCCCCCCCACCACAAACCTTTCCGGAGGCCTCGAACTTTGAACCTGGAGCCTGGATTGAATTCCGCCGTCCGGCGGCCGGGCTGACCTCAGATAACCGACGCGCGGCGCCAAGTATCCGGTGCAGAATTTCTGAACGAGCCGTAGGCCCTTGCAATTTTATGCGGTTTCAGCGATGCTGACCATATCCCGCTTTTTCCCACAACCCATCTAGAAAAACCGATTGACCGGAGGAGTGATGAATCCTCTTTTGACCACGGGCGTGATCCGCTGGCCGGCCGTCTGTTTTCTCGTGCTGATCTGCGCAGGGTGTGCCCTTCCATCTTCCGCAACTCGGGTCGCATCGAACGCAGCAGCTCCCCGGGAAAAAATAGAGGCCCCGCCCGCAGGTCAGATGACCCAGGAAGAGCTGCAGTCGGCGGTGATCAGCTACGCCAATCGGTTCATCGCCACCATCGGCCAGGCGGCGTTTCGCTTCGAGAACAAGGTGCCGACCAAGGAAGGGCGAATGATCGCATCGGCGCGTAAGGTCTATTCGCTTTCCGCGGTGACCGAAATCGCCGCCGGTCCAAGCCCCGGCGCAGCCCTGCTCGATCTGGTGGTCGTTTCCACCCTGAACCGGCTGGTCTGGGAAGAATACTGGCGGCCGCAGGTGTTTGGCATGCCGGCCGAGATCATGGTCGAGGCCTTCAAGACCATGGAAGACGATGCGTGGAAGACGGCGGCAAAGGTGATGACAGGCCCACAGATGGAGGAACTGCGGGACCTGATCATGAACTGGTACTATGATCACCCGGGACAAATCGCCGTCGACTATATCCGGTTCAGCGATTTCGGCGATCTCGGCAAGAAGCCGAACCTCAAGGAGATCCAGAAACCGGGGGGATTGCTCGCTCCGGTGAGCGAAGCGACCCGGGCCGTGGACGAGGTTCGCATGACCTCGGAAAGGGCCATGTTCCTGCTCACCAAGATGCAGCTCATCATGGGGTTTCAGGTGGAGCAGGTCTACCGGCAGTTGGCGATGCAGCCGGAGGTG
>JASFPT010000027.1:0-23970 GCA_050115795.1 Desulfobacterales bacterium | reverse complement strand
GGACACCTCCAGCACTGCGGCGATGGTGTCCTTTGCAAACCCCTCTTCGGCGAGCAGATGGGCCATCCGGTTTTGCAAAAAGCGGTAGACGTCCGCGGCGGTCTCCCGGGGCTGCCGGTCGCTCATTTCGGCGAACATCGCCGCGCTTTTTGCGATCAGGTCTTTCAGGGAAAAGGAAAATCCCCTTTTTTGCATGATCTGGACGATTCCGATGCCCTGCCGGCGCAGGGCGTATGGATCGGCCGCACCGGTGGGGACCAGCCCGACGCTGAAACATCCCGCGATGGAATCGATCTTGTCCGCGATGGCCAGGACGGCCCCGATCTCCCCTTCCGGAAGTTCTCCCCCGGATCGGACGGGGCGGTAATGCTCCTCAATGGCCGAGGCCACCTCCGGCGACTCTCCCTTTGCCAGCGCATAGACACGGCCCATGACGCCTTGCAGCTTCGGAAATTCCCCGACGACCTCGCTGACCAGGTCCGCCTTGCACAGGTAGGCGGCGCGCCCTGCCTTGGCTTTGAGCCCGGCATCGCCGGCGGCGTCGGCCAGGTATTCGGCCATCTGTTTGATCCGCAGCATCTTTTCGTACATCGAGCCGAGCCGCGCCTGGAACAGGACGCCTTTGAGGCGTTCCACCCAGTTGTCGAAGGAAGCGCTCATGTCGCTGCGGTAGAAAAACCGCCCGTCCTCGAGACGTGCCCGAATGACGCGCTCGTGGCCCGTGGCCACCAGCTCCATGTCCCGGGTTCGGGTGTTGTTGACGGCGACAAAGCAGGGCATCAATTTTCCTTCGGCATCGATGATCGCAAAATACTTCTGATGCTCCCGCATCGCCGTGATCAGGATCTCATCGGGTATCTCCAGAAACTTGGTTTCGAAGTTTCCGACCACCGGAACCGGCAGCTCCACCAGATTGGTCACCGTGTCGAGCAACTCCTCATCGGGCAGAATCCGGCCTCCGGCTTCCCGGGCCGCCTTCTGGGCCAGGGCATCCACCTGCCGCCGCCGTTCATCGATATCGACGATGATGCTGGCTTTGCGCAGGGCGTCTATGTATTCCTCTGGCCGACCAATCTTGATTTTCTGCGGGTGCATGAAATAGTGGCCGCGGGTGAACCGACCGCTTTTCACATTTCCGACCGAAAAGGTGACCACCTTCTCCCCCAGAAGGGCGAGCAGGTATTGGATTGGGCGGGCGAATTCGATCGACAGCTCCGCCCATCTCATGCGCTTGGGAAACGGAGTCGCCAGGATCACTTCCGGCAGGATCTCTTTGAGAAGGGTCCTTGTGCCCAAACCGCGCTCGGTCTTCTTCCCGCAGAGATAGCGGCCCTTTTCCGTTTCTTTCACGGAGAGCTTCGACAGGGGAATCCCGACTTTTTCGGCAAATTTTTCCGCAGCCACGGTAGGGCGCCCCTGGTCGTCGAAACCGACCTTTTCCGGGGGACCGATCAATTCGGCGGTAACCGAAGTCTGCTTTGGGGCGACATCGAAGACTTCCACGGCAAGGCGGCGGGGCGTTCCGTAAGTCTTGGCGGTTCCGTGCCCGATCCGGGCATCGTCAAGCCGCTTTACCAGGTTCGACGACAGCGCCTCCAGGGCCGGTTGAATGTATCCGGCCGGGATCTCTTCTGCCCCAATCTCAACGAGTAGACGATCCATGCTCACCACCTCATCAGCAAGTTTGTGAGTCATGCTTCGGGCTCACCCGGAGTCATGACTTGTGAATCCCTTTTGGCGGAATGCTCAAACTTCTACAAAATCGCAAAAGCAACTTCATGCCCGACGCCTGAGCAAGGGAAACCCCATCTTCTCCCGCTGCTTCAGGTAGGCCTCGGCGCCCGCACGGGCCAGATTTCGGATTCGTGCGATATAGCCGGTTCGCTCGGTCACGCTGATGGCGCCCCGGGCATCCAGCAGGTTAAAGGTATGAGAGCACTTCAGGCAGTACTCGTAAACGGGCAGAACCAGCTCGGCCTCGACACATCGATTGGCCTCGGCCTCGTAACGGTTGAACAGCTCGAGGAGCATCGGCACGTCGGCCTTTTCAAAGTTGTAGGTGGACTGCTCCACTTCCTGCTGGTGGTGCACATCCCCGTACGTGATGTGATCATTCCACTTCAGGTCGAAAACACTGTCCACCCCCTGAAGGTACATGGCGATGCGTTCCAGCCCGTAGGTGAGCTCCACCGGTATCGGGTCCAGTTCGATGCTGCCGCAGATCTGAAAATAGGTGAACTGGGTGATCTCCATCCCGTCAAGCCAGACCTCCCAACCGAGACCCGAGGCCCCCAGCGTGGGCGACTCCCAGTCGTCCTCCACAAACCGGATGTCGTGGTCCATGGGATCGATGCCGAGTACCTTCAGGCTGTCCAGGTATTGCTTCTGCACATCTGTCGGCGAGGGCTTGAGAATCACCTGGTACTGGTAGTAGTGCTGGAGGCGATTCGGATTTTCCCCGTAGCGTCCGTCGGTGGGCCTGCGGGAGGGCTGAACATAGGCGACATCCCAGGGTTCGGGGCCAAGGGCCTTGAGCAGTGTGGTAGGATGAAAGGTGCCGGCACCGACTTCCATGTCGTATGGCTGAGCCAGCACGCATCCCTTCTTGGCCCAGAACTGGTTAAGGGCAGAAATCACGTCCTGAAAATTCATGGTTCATTCCTCTGTCCGTTTGGGTTCAATCGGTCCGGGGATGGGTCGATTCATGCCGCCGGCAGCATGGCTTATCAGCGGCGCAAAGCGGTTGGTTCATGCCCCTCCGGCCGGTGTGTTGAACCGAACGCTTCACGCAGTTCAGCCGATGCGCTGCTGAACACGGATATTTTTATAAAATCGCGGCGGCGATTTTATCCGGCTATGATTGACACAAAAGGCCGCGGGAATCAACCCCCACATCCAGCACTCGGGCCCCTTCACGCGCGACAAGAATCTCTTTCCAGCGCCGTCGCAGATCCGCAATCGCGGCCTTTTGACCGATCGCCCAAAGGCAGCCCCCGCCGCCCGCACCGGCGAATCGGGCGCCGCATCCCAGGGAGGCGGCCGCTTGCGTCAGGCGGTGTCCGATCGGATCGAGAACGTCCGGGGTCATGGCGAGGCGAATCTCGGTCTCCAGGTTCATGATTCGGGCGGCTTCGCCAAAATCTTTCCGGGAAAGGCTTTCGGAAAAACGGTGAACGAGACCGATGATATCGACCCACCGCCTCCGGTCGCGGCCGGCCAGAAAGCGGGCAACCCACCGGCCGTTGATGTCTTTGGATGCGTGGGGCACGCCGACGTAGGCCACGACCAGGCGATCTTCGAGGGCGGGAAAATCCGGCGAATCCATCAGCGGCACTCGCTTGAATCCGCCCCCCTCCCAGGGTTTTCCGATCCAGTGCCAGGCGTTCACACCGCCGAAGGCGGCGGCCAGCTGATCTTGAAAGCCGCAGGGCACGCGGGCCAAGGAAGACTCCAGACCGTGGGCCAGAATCGCCACCTCACCGGGAGAGGCTCTGCGGCCCTGCCGGGCACCTTCAATCCCGAGCAGGGCGCCGATCAGAGCGACAAGCGCCACCGAGGATCCGCCCAGGGCACTTCGAACGGGTGAAGCGGATTCGATTCGAATATCGACCCCGTCGAGGTTGAAATAAGCCGCCACTGCAAAGACCAGGCCGAGGGGATGGTCGTAAGGAGCCTCTGCCGGTCGGAATTGGGCCGGATCGAACCCCCCGGACGATACCCGAACCCATCCGCGGCGATATGGCAGAAGTTGAACGGTCGTTCTCAAATTCAGGGCGATGTTCACCGTACAAGGAGACCACCGGCGCAGCGGAAGCGAGAAGGTGGGGATGTCCAGGGTGCCCCCGAGATCGACCCGGCAGGGGGCCGATGCCGTTACGGGCTGACTTTCCAGAATTTTCCGATAGTCGACCATGGATGTCGTTCCGGGTTGAACAATGGTGGTTCACCGAAAAGGGCCCGTGGCCCGTGGAGGCGCGGCGCCCTCCAGGCGGACGGGCGGCGATCAGCGAATTTGCACCCCTGGAGGGCCGCATCTTCGATCCCACCGATTCAATGGGACCACTATCCAGGCTGTCGGATCGTCAATCCCCCCGGATTTGTCGCAAAAACCGCAGGCTCCGGGGTTCTTTTCCGAGGTGGAACGGCAAAAACGCTTCCAGCAGCCGCGTACCTTCTTTGACGGCCTGCGGGGAGAAGCGGATGCGATCCGCTCTGCCCAGGGTTCCGGCCTGGGCCCACTGCATCTGCAGCACGGTCCCCTTGGATAAAAGCACCGGATTTCCAGTCGCCGGGCAGCAGGATTGGCAGTGGAGGTCACCGCCGGCCATGTCGAAAAAAAACCGGGTGTCGTCCAGGTCCTTGGCGGCGCGGCCGCATTTTCGGCAGGCGGAGAGATTGGGCGCCAGACCGGCGATGCCGAGAAACCGGATCTGAAACAACATGGAAATCGATGCCGGCTGTCGCTTTGCCTCGTCCAGCCGCTTCAGGCAATGAAGCAAAAGGCGGTATAGCGGCTCTACGGGCTGTCCCTCCTCGGACCAGTCGGCGATCAACTGGCACCAGTAGCTGGCGTATGCGGTCCGCAGCAGGTCGCCGCGAATACCGGCAAAACCCTCCTTCAGGGTTGCCTCCTGCAAAATGGGCAACCCCCGGCCGCGGCCGTGTGAGCAAACGATGTCCAGGGCCGAAAACAGCTCCAGAACCCCTGAAAAACGCCGGGTGCTTTTTTTGGCCGCCTTGGCCATGGCCGAAAGTCTGCCCCGGAACGGCGTAAAAAAAGTCAGGATCAGGTCATAGTCCCCGTGGTCGATCCGGCGCAGCAAAACAGCCGGAGAGGAAAGCGGAGGCATGCGGTCAGAACCCCAGCAACAGGGTGGCAATCTGAAAATAGAAAAAGACGCTGATGATGTCGATGGCGGTGGTAACAAATGGGCCGGTCGCCACTGCAGGATCGACGTTGAAACGGGCAAAGGTCATGGGCACCAGGGAGCCGACGAGGGCGGCAACGGACATGGAACTGAGCACCGCCACGCCCACTGAGACCGCCACCGCCGCCATGCTGTAGCGAAAGTGGGCCACCAGCGCGATGAGCAATCCGTAAAATACGCCGAGAATGATGCCGGTGGCAAATTCTTTGCCCAGCACTTTCCGGAAGTCGCTCAAACCGATTCGGCCGGTGGCCAGCCCCCGCACGACGATCGTCGAAGACTGGGTGCCGATGTTGCCCCCCATGCCCATGATGACGGGAATAAATGCCGCCAGAAAAGCCATCTTCTCCAGGCTCCCCTCGAAATGGCCGATGATCAGGAAGGCAAAAATACCGCCCACACAGCTGGCAGCCAGCCACGGAAGACGAATCCGGGAGCTTTTCAGCAAAGATTTCGTCTCGATAAATTCGTCCCCGGCGCCGGCCATCTTTAGTATGTCCTCGGTGGCCTCCTCCCTGAAAATGTCGATGACATCGTCCACCGTCACGATGCCGACGAGACGGTTGGTGTCGTCCACGACGGGAACCGCCAGAAAATCGTAGCGCGCAACCAGCTTGGCCACCTCTTCCTGGTCCATTTGCGTCCGGACCGAAATGACATCGGTGGCCATAAAATCCCGAAGCAGGTTTTCAGGAGGTGTCACCACCAGCTGGCGCAGAGAGCTGACGCCCACAAGTTTGCCGTATTCGTCCACGACGTAGAGATAAAAGGGCATCTCCACGTCCTGGTATTCCTTTTGCAGCGATTCGATGGCCTCCGCCGCGGTGGTATCCTCCCGCAAAGCGATGAAATCCGGGGTCATGATTCCGCCGGCGGTTTCATCGTCGTAACCGAGCAGATCCTCGACATCCTCCGACCCGGATTTCTTCATCCCCTCCAGAATTTCATCGGCCAGTTCGTCGGGAAGTCTTCCGATCAGGTCGACGGCATCGTCTTTGGGCATGGATGCAAGGATGTCAATCACCTCCTGCAGTTCCATCGCCCGCAAGAGCACCATCAGGGTTTCCTCGTCCAAGTCTTCGAGCAGCACTCCTTTTGTCTCAACCCGGTCGATGAGACCAAACAGCTTCTTTTGCTCGGCGAGGGTCAGCATCCGGAAAACAACCGCAAGGTCGGCTGCATGGGTCTTGTTGACGATCTTTCTCAGGTTCCGCATCGCCCCGCGCCGAAGAAGCCGCTTGATGCTTTCTATCAGGATTTTTCGATCGGTTTGCATAAGTCACTCGCTGCTCTGGTGCCGCCGCGGGATAGGCATGCCCGCCGGGACTTCTCAGGGAAGGATCAGGCTTTTTACCTGACCGCTTTTTCCACCCACCGTAACCGGCGCCCCATTCAATCGCATGCTGACCCCGCCCGCATTGCCGATCAACAATTCAAAGCCTTCGGAGGCTTCCAAGGCCAGTCGGTCGCCGGGTTTTAAGGTCACTTCCTTTATCTTTTCATTGTCGATGACGATTTTCATCCAGGTTTCGGCCTCTGCCGTGATCTCCAGAATCTGCTTGGCGCTCTGCGGTTTCGCCGGGCCTGGACCCGAAAGGTCACGCTCCTTTGGGGTGGATTCCGTTGGCAAAACGCTCGGCCCTGCAGACCCGCCCGCCGGCCCCGTCTCCTCTTTTTCCGCCGGGGCCTGAACCGATACGGTCGGCATCGGCGCCGAAGGCGCCTTTTCAGGGGGCGGGGCCGCCTCCTCCGGCAGAGCCGAGGTTTCGGGGGGCTCTGTCGGAGCCTCCTGTCTCTGAAGACCCGACAGGGCAAAGATGGAAACAACGATGACGACAATCAGGATGCCTGCGGCCATCATCATGTGGGGCCAGAAACGATTCGACAACCGATCCAGATCCGCCTCGGACTGTTCGATTCTCTGCAGCCTGGATAGGCTGATCAGATAGGCAGCCACCGCGCGGTCTCCGTCGGCGCCCACCGCCTTTGCATAGGAACGGATAAATCCCTTGACGAACACCTCGGCCGGAAGCCCGGAAAGGTCCTCCTGTTCGATCAGGTTCAGCGTGTCGAGGCCGATCCTTGTCTCCTTGGAGATCTGCTCAAGGCTGATTCCCTTTTCCCGCCGCACCGACCGCAGATAGCGACCGAAACTCAGTTTTTGGGCCTTTTCGTTCATTGGATCACCTTGATATGAGAACGGTCCCGAAGCTCTTTGATCCAGGCGGAAAACCGTTCGTTGACCCGCTGCTGATACAGCTGATTATGGATTTCCGCACTGACCTCCTTCAGGGATTTGGCAGAAGTGGTGACGATCTCTTCAATGAAAAAGATCTGAAATCCCTGGCCGGTGTCCATAATGGGCGTATAATAACCCTCGGGTTTTCCGTCCAGTGCCTCCTGGAATTGGGGCGCCATCTCCTTCAGCTTGAAGAATCCAAGGTCGCCGCCATCTGCTGCAAGGCTCGACTCTGAATATCGACGGGCCATTTCAGCAAAATCCGCACCATCCTTTAGCTGCTGGTAGACATTTTCCATCTTCCGGCGCACCTCGTTTTTGCCCATTTCGGTGGCAAACGACGGCACCCGCATAAGGATGGTGCGAAGATGATATTTTTTTTCACCTCCGTATTGGTCAAGATGTTCTTCGTAGTATTTCTCGATGTCCTCTTCGGTGACAACGATTTTGGATTTAATTTCGTAATCGAGAAGCTTGGAGCGTGTGAGTTGCTCCCGCATCTGCCTGCGATACGCCTCCATGTTCATGCCCTCGTTTTCAAGGGCTTGCCGGAGCTGCTCGTCGCTCAAAGATCGAATCTCTTTTATCCGGTCGATTGCGCTGTCGATTTCGTCTTCAGAAACGGATATCCCCTTGCTCTTGACCTGCTGGTCGGTGAGCCGCTCCTCGATCAGTTTGTCGAGGAGATCGTTGCGCAGCTTGGTCAGCATCAGCTGCTGCTTCTCCTCGGAATAACCCATCGACTCGAGCTTGTCGGCGTAAGGTTTGAGCTTCTCCTGCAGTTCGGAGAGCAGGATGATGTCATCATTGACCACGGCCACGATTCGATCGACGACCTCCGCAAACGCCGCACGGCTCGCCAAACCAGAAAAAACCATGCAAACCGCTGCGACCACAGCAAACAGCCGCCCGCCGAAAATTGCAGTCCTTCTTGTCATGCGTGGTTTCCTTGCCGATTCAACCGTCGTTTCCGGGGGTCTTCCGAAAAATCGGCCTGCCCGCGAAAATCGGAATCCCTATCTAAGAAAAAAATCGTTAAAGTCCCTTTGAAAACCACTCAGGATTTGGCAAGCCGCTGCCACTCCGAAGCATTGATGTCGATCAAGTACTTCTTTCGCAGCGAATCGATCCAGCCGGCATAGGCCGCCTCGGCCTTTTTCCGGCGCAGGTCCTCGACGATCTGTTCGTCGACCCGCTTCTGAGCTGTATCCCCATCTGTCTTAAAGGCTTCCGTCAAATCCCCGCGGTGATCCCGATAATAGTCGGCCACATCCTTTGCCGATATTTGGATTCGGCTTTCCAGGTCTTGGGCGATCACTTTTTGATTCAGCAGCCGGGATTTGAGTTGTTCTCTCCAGTCGGCGTAAGAAACGGCGTTTTCCAGGAGCGTTTCTTCAAAGGTACCCTCCGGGTAGTCGTCCCGAATGGCCTTTTCGGCCTGATCGACTTCCGTTTCGGAAACCGAAAGACCCAGTTCCCGGGCACGCTGCCGCAAAATCAGTGCCTCCGTCATTTCCCTGAGCACCCGCAGCTTTATGGCGCGCACGGTCTCCGGATGCTGAAGCGCACTGTGCGGATACGCCGCCTTTGCCAGCTCCACGGCTTTTTTATAATCGAGCACCGTCACCACCTCCTCGCCGACCCTCAGAAGATAGGGAGGCTCGGAAAGGGAGCTCGGGCTGTTGCAGCCGGCAGCTGCGGCCAGAAAAAAAAGAACGGCCCACAGCCACAGCTTGAAAGCGGCACCGCGTTGCCTTCGAAAAAGCAGAGCGGATGCAGGGAACCGGACGTGTCTCCGAATCACAGAATTATCCCAATAAAATCATTTAGTTAAATTTTATTGATTAGCACGGCCTGCAATTTCTTTCAAGACGTTTTTCACCTCGGCCATTTGCGCCTTGCGCTGGCGCTTGACCAGGTCGACGGTAAGGACCTGATCCGGGCTCAAGCGCATCCGCCCGCCGGCGTTTTCGATCAACGCAACCAAGCCGGCAGGCGATTTCACGTGTTCCGGGGAAAACGCGAGGTGCAGGCGGTTGTGATTCAGATCGAGGCGGGCAACACCCGATCGGATCGCCAGCAGCCGAAGCATCACCTTCAGCAGCAAATTGGCCGCGGCCTCGGGCAGGGGACCGAAACGGTCCTCCAGCTCCTCCTTGTAATCGGAGGCCTCCTTGAGTTCCGTGAAACGCGCCAGACGGCGGTATGCCGAAAGCCGCTGGTCGATGTTCGGAACGTAGCTTTCCGGCAGAAAGGCGGACATGTCGATGTTGATCTCCGGATCCAGAGGCCGCTGGAGCGGTTCGCCCTTGATCTCGGCGATCGATTCTTCCATCAGCTGCAGGAACATGTCGTAGCCCACGGCCGAAATGTGGCCGGATTGGGAGGCGCCGAGGATCGTCCCGCCGCCGCGGATCTTCAGATCGCTCATGGCGATCTGAAACCCCGCCCCCAGATCGCTGTATTCCATGAGCACCTTCAAGCGCTTTTGGGCGTCTTTGCTCAGCGTACTTTCCGTCGGTATGAAAAGATAGGCATAGGCTTGTTCCTCCGACCGCCCGACGCGGCCCCTGAGCTGGTACATCTGTGCCAGACCGAATCGATCCGCACGGTTGACGATTATCGTGTTTGCCGAGGGGATATCCAGGCCGGACTCGATGATCGTCGTACAGACCAGGACGTCGATCTCCCGGTTCACGAAGCGAAACATCACCGCTTCCAGATCGGCTTCGTTCAATTGGGCATGGGCAATGTCGACCTTGGCCTCCGGCACGAGCCGTTTCACCGTCTCTGCGATCCGTTCGATGCTCCGAACCGCGTTGTGGACGAAAAAGACCTGCCCTCCGCGATCCAGCTCCTTGCGGACCGCCTCCCGGATTACCGTTTCGTTGAACTCGGAGATGTAGGTGACGATCGGATGACGGTGCTCCGGCGGGGTGGAGATCACGCTGATGTCCCGGACGCCCATCATGGAAAGGTGCAGGGTTCTGGGAATCGGCGTGGCCGTCAGGGTCAGGACGTCGACCGTTTTCCGGTACCGCTTGAGCCGCTCTTTGTGCTTTACGCCGAACCGCTGCTCTTCATCGAGGACGATCAAGCCCAGGTCTTTGAAGCCGACGTCTCTTTGAAGCAGCCGGTGGGTTCCGACGACGATGTCGATCGCTCCGTTCTTGAGTCCTTCTATAATGGCCTGTTGGGTGCGCGCCGGTCGGAAACGGCTCAGACAGGCGATCTTGATCGGGTAGGGATTGAAACGCTGGACAAAGGTTTCGTAATGCTGCTCGGCCAGGACGGTGGTGGGAACCAGCACCGCGGTCTGCTTGCCGTTGAAAGCGGTCAGAAATGCCGCCCGGAGGGCCACCTCGGTCTTGCCGTAGCCCACATCGCCGCAAATCAGTCGATCCATCGGATGTGGGGCGACCATGTCCCGAACCACTTCCTCGATGGCCCCGACTTGATCCGACGTCTCTTCATAGGCAAAGCCGGCTTCGAAGTCGTCCATCAGATCCCCGGGGATCTGATGGGCAAACCCCGGCATCACCTTTCTGGCCGCATACAGGCGAAGCAGTTCCCCGGCGATTTTCTCGGTCGACTTTTTGACCCGTTCCTTGACACGGTTCCAGGATTTTCCCCCCATCCGGTCGAGGACCGGAACCACCCCCTCGATGCCGAGGTACTTCTGCACCTGGCCCATGCGGTCCACCGGCAGATAGAGCTTATCCTCGTCCCGATAGGTCAGAAGCAGAAAGTCGTTGCTGATACCGTCCAGTTGAAGCTTGATCAGTCCTTCGTATCGCCCGATGCCGTGTTCGTTGTGGACCACCAAATCGCCCTGCTGGAGATCCTCAAAGGCCAGCGCCTGCTCCCGGACGGTGGGGCGCCGGACCGTCCGGCGGCGCTGCCGCGGCCCGAAGATCTCGTCTTCGGTGATCACCGCCAGGGACAACTCCTTCCAGACAAACCCGCCCGATGCACGTCCGATACAAATGCAGCAGCCGCCTGGCGATAGGGCAGGCTCCGGGAAATGGGCCCGGATTTCCGGCCGATGCCCGTAAGGCGTCAGAAGGGCTCGCAGCCGGTCGGCCTGGCTGTTGGTCCGGCAGACCATGACCGTCGTCTGGCCTTCGCTCTTTCGCTCGTCGAGCCACTCGGCCAGCGGCGTGAACGGCCGTTCCTTGTCGCGGCGCGCCTTGATCTGCTCCCGCAAGGTGTCGTTTTGCCGGGAGTCAAGGTCGACGCGAAGCCCGTCTTGGCCCTCGCGGCTCTCGACGGGAAGCGCTTTGATCGCCAGTTGCGGAAGATCGGCCATCCGGCGGCACAGCAGCTCCCACTGCAGGTAGAGCTGGGCCGGCTCCACGCAGAGCCTTCCTTCCGCCAAAGCGCTTTGATACGTTTTTTCGATACGGCCGAAGGCCGACTCCGCCTCGGCCTGAAGATCAGCCGGTTCCACCTGAATGACGATCCCCCCGGATGGAAGATAGTCAAACAGCGTGTCCGTTTTCGGGTAGATCAGCGGCAGAAGACTCTCTACGCCGGAAAGGGTCCGCATCCTTCGAATTTCTTCGACCATGGACCGGATCTTTCCCACCGGCAGCTCCTGTTCCGCGCCTCGGGTTCGAACGGCGGCGGTCACCTCGTCGAGGCGGTCGTCGCTGAAAATCGCTTCCCTTGCAGGCAGGATCACCGCTTCGGCGATCGATTCCAGCGTGCGCTGGGTCGCCGCCGAAAAGAACCGAATCGACTCGACCAGATCTCCGAATTGCTCGATGCGAAGCGGGTCTTCGTACCGGGGGCTGAAAATATCCACAATGGCCCCCCGCACACAGAAATCACCCGGCTCCTCGACGATGGCTGATCGGTTATAGCCGCCGTTGATCAGGCGCATAACGAGATTTTCCCGGTCGATCTCCTCGCCTTCCTGGAGCAAATCGGCATACCCGACCAATTCGCTTTTGGGCACCAGACGCTGCATCACCGCGGCCATCGGCGCCACGATCACCGGAGGAGGACTGCTTTCCACCAGCAGATACAATGCCCGAATTCGCCTGGCGGCGGTTTCGCTGTGATAGGCGAGACTTTTGAAGGCAGACAGGTTGTACGGGGGAAAAAGGAGCGCCGGAACGGGGGCGTCGCCGCCGAAAAACCGAAGGTTTTCGAGGAAGGTTTCCGCATCCTTGGCCGAAGGCAACACGACCAGCATCGGCATCGGCCGTTCGCGGTACATGCGGTCTACCGCAAGGGCACGATCCGAGCCGGAAAGCCCTGTCATAACCACCTTTGACCTGTGGTCGTGAAGAAGGTGGGCCGCCGCCTGGCGCCAACTTTTTTCTTGATTTTGAAGCATAAAAACTGTAGGCAGAGGCTTGTTTTCGATTCCCTGCGCCCGCCCCCTGCGGCGATCTCCGCTCTGTAAGGGTGCGGGGATTGCTCTCCGTGTCCCAGTCAGCCACCGTAGCTCAGTTGGTAGAGCAGCTGATTCGTAATCAGCAGGTCCGCGGTTCGAATCCGCGCGGTGGCTCCATCTCAGACGACCGATACGACAAGGGGCCTTGCACGGTTTCGTGCGAAGGCCCCCTTTTCAAAAACACACTGACGCGCCGAAAGATGTCTTACTGCCGAAAGCCAGGGGAAGACTAACGCAGCTTTTTCATCAAGTCAATCAAGCGTCATCACCCTTCCTGCACTCCGGGGATCCGAATCGAGGGCTTCCGTTCCACTAAAAAACGAACCAAAAGGGAGCCGTTCCGGGAGGGCCCAGCAGAGAGAACCGATTGACAGGAGATCCGCCTTGCGATAATTCTATTAATTACAATCGCTTTGTAAGCTCTTGCCTATAGAATCCGAATCCATGAACACATCGACGGCAAGCGAAAACGGAAGGCGGCGCCTTTCCCCCTCTTCGGCCGCGCTATACCGGCATCTCCTGACACAGGCGCCGGTGGGCATTGCCTTTGTCGATGCTTCTCTTCGGATCGGTTACGCCAATCCCAAAGCCGCAGAAATTCTATCCCACCGCTCCGCCGACGAACTGATCGGACGCGACCTGACCGATTGCCCGGCCCTGGCCCAAGAGGCCGTGGTCGATCAGATCCGCCGGTGCCTCGAAACCGGCCGGCAGCAAATCGAACAGCACCCCCTGTCCAAAACCCGTTCACCGGCGGGCGCGGTTCGCCTCTGCGCTGAACCGATGTCCAATGGAAAGAACCGCATCATCGGCGTTCAGCTGCTTCTCGAGAACCTATCCGAACCCCGCGATGTCGAATCTGCGCCGCACCCCCTCCAGAGGTTCGAGTCGATTGGCATCGTCGCAGAGGGTATCGCTCGGGACTTTAGCACCGTCCTCTGGGAGATCATCGGCAACACGGAATTGGCGGCATCCGAAATCGAAATCGGCCATCCGGCGCGCTACAACCTGGAGCAGGCGGAGGCCGCCTGTCGAAGAGCCCAGGAATTGATCATGCGGATCGTTCGGTTCAGTCGCCAGACCGAGCAGAAAAGAAGGCCGGTAAAATTGAGCACCGTCGTCGGCGAATCTCTCCAGCAGTTGTCGGATTCGGTTCCACAAAATGTCCGGGTCGAGCACCACATTTCCACGACAAGGGACCTGGTTCTCGCCGATCCATCCGAGATCCTGCAGATGTTGTCGCACCTGTATCGAAACGGCATTCAAGCCATGGCCGAGAGCGGGGGGCTGCTCCAGGTCAGCGTGGTCGACGTAGAACTGGAGGATGAAGAGCTAACGGAGCACCCCGGCCTGATCCCCGGCCGCTATCTGCTGCTGACCGTAATGGACACGGGACCGGGCATCCAGCCGGACATCTTCGACCATGTCTTTGAACCCTTCTTCTCAACCAAATCGCCGGAGCATCACAGCGGGCTGGGCCTTTCCATCGTCCGGTCGATTGTGCGGACCCACGGGGGGGCCGTTTCCCTCGACAGCCGCCCCGGCAAGGGCACCATGATACACCTGATCCTGCCGGCGCTGCACGATGCAGGCGACAGCAGGGGAGCCCGCCGGAAGGCACTGGGCTCCGGGATCGGAACCATTCTGCTCGTGGACAACGAACCGTCGGTCCTTCGAATGCGGGGCCGGATGATCAACCGGCTCGGATACGAGGTCAAGGCCGCCGGAAGCAGCACCGAAGCCCTGGCCTCGTTTGAGCGAAGGCCGGAGGCCTTCGACCTGGTTCTTACCGATCAATCGCTGCCGGATCTGGCGGCGACCAAAATGGCGGCCAAAATGAAGCAGATCCGCCAGGAGGTGCCGATCTTGCTTTGCACCGGCCTTAGTGGATCCGAAGTGGAGGCAGAGGCGAAAGCCGCCGGAATCGATCGCCTCCTGCTCAAACCCCTCCGCATGAAAGACCTGGCCCTGGTGCTAAGAGAGTTCCTGCCCGCCTGCCCACCGCCCTGATCCCCTGCCACTGAAAAAGAGGCTCGATTCGCGGCACTTCGGGCCGATGCGTCTTGACATGAATGGTATCTCACTATATTTTAGATACTTACATACAATCCAGCCGGAACTGGAACTGAACTTCGAACGCATGGACTTTCCCATCAATCCTTCTGGAGGAAAAGCGGTATGCAGATGCAGGATTTGGAAGACCAGAAACTCAAAGCGGAGATCGATGAAATCATGCAGCGGGTGGACCGAATCCTTTCCAAACTCGATGCCGAGGACCCCGGGAAACAGCCGGACACCGAAAAATCCGGAGAATAGCCCCCTATCCCCTATCCGGCCGTCGATCCGCCGGCAGCGATGCGGGCCCTGAATCGACAGCCGCGCGAAACACCTCAGCCGGAGATCCCATGGCACTGACGAAAAACGACATTGTCGGCAGAATTTACGCTCTCGGCTTCACCAAGAAGAAAGCGGTTCAGAGCGTCGAAACCCTTCTGGACATCATGAAAGAAACCCTGGAGGCGGGCGAAGACGTCCTGATATCCGGCTTCGGGAAATTCTGCGTAAAAGGAAAGAAACAGCGAAGGGGACGGAATCCGGCCACCGGGGAAGACCTTCTGCTCCGACAGCGGAAGGTGGTCACCTTCAAGTGCTCCGGCAAACTTCGCGAGAAGATCAATGGCGGCTGAGGTGGCTCCCCCCGAAGGAGACATTTCCGTAACCAGAGAAATCCCGGACCCGGCCCGTTTCAGTCCACCGCCTCGAGTCCCAAGAAGACAGCCCCTTATTGCCGCCGGTCCTCCATGAACCAGGCATACCGGTACGGGGCAAGGGTCAATGAATCTCGAGCCCGAAACCGTTTGCCCGAAAAAAGCTCCCGCAGTTCGCCGTCGACACCGGCGATTTCCGGAACAAGCCCCACCGATTCGGCGCTGACATTGGTTACGGCAAGCAGTCGCTGCCCGATGCCGGTGCGGAGTACCGCAAAGAGTCGCGGCCCCAGATCGACGACCGAAAAGCCGGCGTTGGGATGGAAAGCCGGCTGGCTCCGCCGGATTCGGATCATCTCCCGGTATGGGAAATAGATTTCCGCTCTTGGCCCGGCGCCGTCGCGAAGCTCGGCATCGACAAGATCGGCCTGCAGTTTTTCCCGATTGATGGTCCGATGGCGACCGGTTTGGGCAATACCTTCGTACCAGTTCCTGGAGCCGAGCATACTGTGCACATAGACGCCCGGAACACCGGGCAGAACCTGGGCAATGGCCTGGGAAGCCAGAAAACGCACCGCGTGCATCTTGTCTGTCGGCGCGTCGGGGTCCTTCATTGCGTCCACATAGGTGATGTTCAGTTCGTAAGGGCTTTGGGCACCGTTGGCGTCGGCCTTGTAGGAAACCCTGCCGCCATTGCGCGTCACCCGGTCGATGATATAATCGATTTCCGATTTCGGCAGTATCCCTTCCAGCGGCCGCACCCCGATCCCGTCGTGTGAAGCCGTAAAATTGAAAAAGGTCGTATTGGGCGCCCCCGCCGGCAATCGGCGCGCCCACGTCGAGAGGGCTTCGGAATTTCCGCGGGCCAATGTGTGCAGCAGCAGCGGAGGAAGTGAAAAATTATAGACCAATTGCGCCTCGTCTCCGTTGCGGCCGAAGTAGCTGAGGTTCTCTTCGTGGGGAACGTTGGTTTCGGTGATGATCACCGTATCCGGCGCCACGACGTCCAAAATCCGGCGAAAGAGCTTGACCAGGGCATGGGTCTGCGGCAGGTGAATGCAGGCGGTGCCGATCTGCTTCCACAGATAGGCCACGGCATCCATGCGAATCATCTCCGCCCCATGGTATAGATAGAACAGCAGAACTTCGATCATCCGCTCAAGCACCGAAAGGCTCTTGTAGTTCAGATCGATCTGGTCCTCGCTGAACGTCGTCCAAACGTGAACGATCTTTCCGGATTTCTTTTGAAATGCGGTGAGCAGGGGCAGCGCCCGGGGCCGGGTGACCTGGGAAAGATCGGTATCCGGCGGCACTTCGATCGCCAGGTCTTCGAATCCGGAGGCTTCTTTCAGATATTGGGAAAACCAGGGGCTCTTTGAGGAAATGTGATTCAGCACAAAATCGAACATCAACGCAAAACGCCCTCCCAGTTCATGAATATCGGCCCATTCCCCCAATTGCGGATCGACCTCGAAAAAATCGATCACCGAAAAACCGTCATCGGACGACCAGGGATAGAAAGGGAGCAGGTGAACGGTGGAAAAGACCCCGTCGAACCATTTCGAGGCAAAGCGCGCGAGGGTCTTCAGGGGCGCCTCGCCGGATGAAAGAAGGGAGTCCGCGTAGGTGATCAGGACCATGTCCTTTTCCGAGAAAAGGCTCTTTTTGCGACGGTCCCGGCCTCCGGGAGAGGATCGGATCAGCGGCAGAATCCGAGCAGCGGCGGCCCGGGCCTCGGCTTCGCCGTATATATCCGTCAGCAGGCGACGAATTTCCGCTGTGGGAATCATGGACGGTATCCTCTTTTGACGCAGGAACAGTTCAATCCCTTGGGGTGCCGGATAGGATCCTATCACGACCGGCGCTTTGCGGCAAAACCGGCCGCCGGTCGGCGATCGCCCTCCACGGCCGGGGCCAAAATCGTTGCCACCAAACGGTGATTATGGTAATCAGGCTTTCCAAGCGCCGATCCCTGATCGGCGCTGTTCATTTCCCTGTCGGTCGTCGATGGGACAGGGTCGAAATAGAGGAGGACCCCATGCAGGCAATCATCACCGGCGTTGGCCATTTTGTACCGGACAGACGACTGACCAATGCCGATCTGGAAAAGCTGGTCGATACAAACGACGAATGGATCACCACCCGCACCGGGATCCGGGAACGCCGGATCCTGGACAAGGAAAAAGGGACCTCGGAGATGGCGGTTCCGGCGGCACAGGCCGCCTTGGAACAGGCCGGTATCGCACCGGACGAACTCGACATGATCATCACCGCCACCGTCACCCCGGACCAATTCGTACCGAGTATGGCGGCCTTGGTCCAGAAAAAGCTCGGGGCCGGTCGTTGCTGGGGCTATGACGTCAATGGCGGATGCACCGGCTTTCTTTGCGCCTTCACCAGCGCGACGCAGTTTATCGAATCGGGAAGACACCGCAAAATACTGGTGATTGGCGCCGATAAAATGAGTGCCATCGTCGACTATGAAGATCGCAACACCTGTATCCTTTTTGGAGACGGCGCCGGGGCGGTGGTCATCGAGGCATCGGCGGAGCCTGACGATGGGGTGAAGGACTTCATCCTTCGCCTGGATGGGAACGGGGAGAACTCTCTGTACATGCTCGGCGGCGGCAGCCTGCGACCCGCCTCCCTTTCCTCGGTCAATGAAAAGCTGCACTACATCTACCAGGACGGGCGTACCGTCTTTAAAAACGCCATCAACGGCATGGCAGATACCGCCAGCCAGATCCTGGAGCGAAACGGCCTCACCGAGCAGGACATCGGCCTATTTGTTCCCCACCAGGCGAACTACCGCATCATCGATGCGGTGGCCAAAAAGATTGGCCTCAATGAAGACCAGGTGATCGTCAACATCGAAAAATACGGGAATACGACTGCCGCCACCATTCCCTTGGCCCTGTCGGAAGCCTGGCAGCAAGGTCGGATGAAAAAACGCGACTGGATCCTGATGGCCGCGTTCGGGGCCGGTTTCACCTGGGGCAGTGTCCTGCTCAGATGGGCCATCTGAATCGATCGTCCGGGGCGCCGGTTCCGCCAGAAGAAACCCTGCCGTCGCGGCGATAGCGCGCTTGCCCCATCGGTCTTCCGACGGTTACAAAACCTTCCCCCGCCGCTGTTACCCGCGGAAAATCTTGTGGCCATGAACGCCCAGAACGCACCCATACCGCCTTCCCGGGCCCGAAAGGGGCCACACCGGTGCCGCCCGGAAAGCACCGCCTCGGCTTGTGCCCGACCTGCCGAGGGGCGATTCCCGGCTGCGGGACTCCTGATCTGCCTGTGCCTGGTCGCCGCCGTGTTCGCGGTCTACGGCCAGACCGCCACCTTCGATTTTTTCGCCATCGACGACGGCAAATACCTGAACAATCCCGTGGTCGCCAGGGGCCTGACACGCGAAGGGCTCTGGTGGGCGTTCAGCCAATTTCATGCCGGCAACTGGCACCCGGCCACCTGGCTGTCCCACATGCTCGACGTCAGCCTGTTCGGACACGACGCCGGTTCACACCACCTGGTCAATGTCTTCTTTCACGCCCTCAACAGCATCCTGCTGTTTGCAGTGATGATGAAAATGACCGGCCGAACCGGGTCCAGCGCGCTGCTTGCCGCCTTGTTCGCCCTGCATCCGGTCAATGTCGAGTCCGTGGCCTGGATCGCCGAGAGAAAAAATCTCCTGAGCCAGTGCTTTGCGCTGCTGACGATCTCGGCCTATGTCGGATATGTCCGCAGACCCTCTGCCGCCCGGTACGGACTGGTCTTTCTGGGTCTGGCCGCAGGGCTTGCCGCAAAGCCGATGCTCGTCACGTTTCCCTTCGTATTGCTGCTGCTCGACTTCTGGCCCCTGAAACGCATCGGCTGGAAAGAAGACAGCCGCGCGTTTGCCATCGTTTTGGAAAAACTGCCCCTTCTTTTACTGGCCGCGGCCGTTTCCTGGATCACCTGGAGGGCGCAGTCCCAGGGGGGGATGATCGACCCGCTGGAGCGGTTTCCGCTGCTCACCCGTCTGGCGGCCGCTCCCGTATTCTATGTACAATACCTCAAGGATCTGTTTTGGCCGACCTCCCTGTATTTTTACCGCCCTCATCCCGGAATGCCGCCCCCGGTCGTATGGGTCCCATCGCTGGCGGCTCTTTCGCTCCTGGTGATTGTAGCGCTCTGGAAAGCCAGAGCGGCGCCGTTCCTGTTTACCGGAACTTTCTGGTTTCTGGGCACGCTCGTTCCGGTGATCGGCCTGGTCCAGCTCGCCGCCCAAGGGCACCAGGACCGCTATCTCTATTTTCCAGGCATCGGCATTTTCCTGCTTGTGGTGTGGGGTGCGGCAGCGTCCATCGAACAGGTTCGAAACCGAAGCGCCGTCGGAGCCGCATGGACGGTGGCCATTGCCGTTCTGCTCGTGCTCGGCTACGGCGCCCATCGACAAGCCGGCTTCTGGCGAAACTCCCAAACCGTCTATCAGCACATCATCGATGAAAATCCATCCCGCAGCTGGGCATACGTGGCCTGGGGGTATGCGTTGTACCAGGAGGGAAAACACCTCGAAGCATTTCGAAAATATCGAAAGGCGCTGGAGATCAATCCGGACAACGTGAAGGCCCACGGTCAGATCGCCCTCATGGCCCTCGAGCAGGGATCGGCCATCAAGGATCCCGGCCGCCTTCGCGAGAAGGCGGCGCTGTTTGCGATGGCCCGATTTCACCTGAACGAACTGATCAAGCGACTCCCGAAAGAAAGCCCCGTTCGGCGGGAAAAGGAGCAGAAACTGGCGGAGCTCAATTTATTCTTCGAAGCATTGAAGAAGCGATAGCGCCGGCGGGAAACGGCATTTTCCACCGCGATAGAGAGGGGGCGAATCGGTCTCTGCGAACTGACCGATCCGTGAAGCGAACCGACAACTTGAATCGAGACGTCAGGCCCGGTGCCGGACACCCCGCTTACATATCGATCTCGTAAAGCTTCATTTTACTGAGCAGGCTCGGGTGGCTAATCTCCAGAAGCTTGGCCGCCTGGGTCCGATTGCCGCCCGTCTCCTCCAGCGCCTTGGCGATCAGGTGCCGCTCGTACGTTTTGCGGGCCTCCTTGAGTGAATAGCCATTGAAGGCGGACTCGAGAACGGTTTCCGTTTTTTTCCGGCCGAGGTTCGCCGGGAAATGCTCCGGAAGCAGCACCGGCTCTTCTGCCAGCAGAACGGCCCGTTCGATGATATTTTCCAGCTCCCGCACATTCCCCGGCCACTGGTGGCGCTGTAACGTCGACAGGGCGGCCGGTGAGATCCCTTTGATCTCCTTTCCGAATTTTTCGTTGAACAGATTGATGAAATGCCTGCAAAGAAGCGGAATGTCTTCGGGCCATTCCCGAAGGGGAGGGACCCGGATCTGCACCACGTTCAACCGGTAGTACAGATCTTCACGAAACCGCCCCTCGGCTACGGCGTCTTCCAGATTCCGGGCTGTTGCGGCGATTACCCGCACATCGATCTTCCGGGTGGCAGCGTCTCCGACCGGACGAATTTCGCTCTCCTGCAGCACCCGGAGCAGTTTCACCTGGAGCGATAAGGGCAATTCGCCGATTTCGTCCAAAAAAATGGTGCCCCCGTCAGCTACCGCAAAAAGCCCCTTCTTGTCCTTGTCGGCTCCGGTAAAGGCTCCTTTTTTGTATCCGAAAAGTTCGCTTTCCAGAAGAGATTCCGGAATCCCCCCGCAGTTGACCGGGATCATCTCCTTGGCCGACCGGTCCCCTTTGGCATGGATGCCCCGGGCGACGAGTTCCTTACCTGTGCCGCTCTCGCCGGTAATCAGCACCGTGGTGTCGTATATGGCCACCTTTTCGGAGAGCTGAAACACCCCTTGCATGGCCGGGCTGCGCCCGACCATGTTTCCGAAGCTGTAACTCTCTTGAATTCTGCGGATCCGGTCCTTGAGCCACCGGTTCTCCCGTTTCAGGCTCTCCCGTTCTTCCGCTTTTTTCAGGGTCAACAGGACTTCATCGGATTTGAACGGCTTGGAAATGAAATCGTAAGCCCCTTTTTTCATCGCCTCCACCGCGGTATCGAGGGTGCCGAAAGCGGACATCATGATCACCGTCGATTCCCAAAGCTTGTCCCGGGCCGTTTCCAGAAACTCCATTCCGCCCATTCCAGGCATTTTCAGGTCGCATAGAATGAAATCGTAGAAGGTCTGATCGACCAGGTGGAGCGCTTCTGTACCATCGGAGGCGGTGTCGACCTGGTAGCCCGATTTCTGCAAAAGAGTCGCCAGCATGTGACGCATGTTGGCCTCATCGTCGACGACCAGGAGGCGCTTGGTCCGTCGAGCGGTGCCGGTGCTTTTTGTCATGATTCATCTCCGGAGACGAGCGGCAGATAGAGGGTGATCACGGTCCCTCCGTTTTCGAGGCTCTCTGCAAAAATGCGGCCGCCCATATTCTCGACGATCATGAAGCAGACAGAGAGTCCGAGGCCAGTCCCTTTGCCGGGGGCTTTCGTCGTAAAGAAAGGATCGAAGATATTCCCGATGTCTTTTTCGTCGATCCCCGGGCCGTTGTCTGCAAACCAGATCTTGAGCATCGGAGAGCCGGAATAGCCGTCCTTGCCTTCCGGGAACAGTTCTTCGCTGCCGATGTCCAACCGCCCTGCTTCGGTCTGGTCGGGTAGTGAGACGGCGTCTGCCGCATTGATCATCAGGTTTAAAAATACCTGTCGAAGTTGGTTCGGATCTGCCTGTACCCTGTCTTTTTTTGCCGACAGGGCGAGGCGGATGGAAACCTGCGCCATGAGCGGCTGAACCTTCACGATTTCCACCATGTCCGTGAGCACCGAATGGACCGAAACATTCTCCGAATCCCCGCTGGAAGGCCGCGAAAAATCGAGGAGCTGGCGAAGAATGGTGCTGATTCGGTTGATTTCCGCTTCGGCACGCTGAATGTAGTCGTTTCGCTCTTCTTCGGAGATCTCCGACTGCCGAAGCAAATCGAGGTACCCGAGAACGATTCCGATCGGATTGCCGATTTCATGGGCGATACCCGATGACAGCCGACCAACGGAAGCCAGCTTTTCAGCCTGAATAATGTCGTTTTGCGCCTTTTTCAGATCGAGGTTTGTTTGCTCCAGGGAGCGAACGGTTTCCCGAAGGGTCTCCCGATCCTCGGATACCCGCTGCAGCAAGCGGTTCAAGGCTCTCGACAGGCGGTTGAATTCACTGTCCCCCCGCTCTGACGAAAACAGGACCGATCCGTCTCCCTGATAGGTCTCTGCGCGCTTTAGAAGGCGCTCAATCGGTTTGACCGCCAAATGAGAGATCCGGAGAACCCCCAGCAGGGTCAGCAGCCCGGCGTTGATCAAAAGATAAACGAACAAGACCTTCTGCGCACCCCGCAAGGTGCGATACACCCCCTCCAGAGAGAGGGCCATGGCCGCTCCGGCGCCTCCGGTGCCCACGGGCGTCGAAATCAGGGCAAACCGGGGCTGACGCCAAAAGACCCCCCAGGTCTGCCCGTGAAAGGCGACTGCGGAACGACGGCTGGCCCCCGCGGTCTTGGCCAGCTTCACCAGCAGGGGACGCATCTCGGTGATCAGACCGGAAAGGACAAGCCGCCCGTCGGTATCCACGAGTACCACGGCATCGGCGCCGGCGCCGTTGCGAATCCAACTCAACTCGAGATTCGAGCGATCCGTTCCGAAGTGTGCGGCCGTTTCATGAAGGGAAGCCAGGGCGGCACGTCCCCGAAGCACGTGTTCTTGAACCAGCGCCTTTTGAAGCGCCACCACAAGAACGAAATTGATGAGCAGCGTAGCGACCGCAACAAGTACGAAAATGGTGGCGGCGATTTTGGTTCGCAGATCGAATCGGATCATATGGGAAAGGGCTCGTATAAAATATTCTTAAACCGTGTAAAATTACTTAATACACCCGGAGATCAAAACACAAGATATTTCGCTGTAAAATCGGTTGAAAAGAGTCGGCACCGCCATAAAAAAAGGCCCGTGACCGTTTCCGGTCCGGGCCTTTTAAAAGATTTTCGGCGGCGTCCTACTCTCCCACACAGCTTCCCGTGCAGTACCATCGGCGCTGAAGGGCTTAACTTCCGTGTTCGGGATGGGAACGGGTGTTTCCCCTTCGCTATCGCCACCGAAAAGGTATTTCTCGTTTTTCTCGGTTTGTGGTTTGTCGTTCGTGGTTTGTGGTAAAAACCACACACGACGCACAACATACTACAAACCAGTGTTCAATTCAGATATCGACAGAACCAAGCGTTCAGTACGTCCATGTGAAAAGGAGTGGCCAAGCCTCACGACCGATTAGTACCAGTCGGCTGAACACATTACTGTGCGTACACCTCTGGCCTATCAACCTCGTCGTCTTCGAGGGGTCTTCAGTTCCAAAAAGGAAGGGAGATCTAATCTTGGGGTTGGCTTCCCGCTTAGATGCTTTCAGCGGTTATCCATTCCGAACATAGCTACCCAGCAATGCCGCTGGCGCGACAACTGGTACACCATTGGTTCGTCCATCCCGGTCCTCTCGTACTAGGGACAGATCCCCTCAAATCTCCTGCGCCCGCGAAAGATAGGGACCAAACTGTCTCACGACGTTTTAAACCCAGCTCACGTACCACTTTAATCGGCGAACAGCCGAACCCTTGGGACCTGCTCCAGCCCCAGGATGTGATGAGCCGACATCGAGGTGC
>JASFPT010000026.1:0-24036 GCA_050115795.1 Desulfobacterales bacterium | reverse complement strand
AACGCGGGCCGATTGACGGCGCTGGCAAGGGCCCGGGCCATGTCCCGGTTTCGAACCGGCTCCGGTGCGGTGAAGTTGACGGGACCGGAGAGGGCCTCGGTTTGCAGCACGAAGACGACGGCGTCGAGAAGGTCCTCGATGTGAATCCAGGGGAACCACTGGTTTCCGTCACCCAGCGGCCCGCCGAGCATGAGCTTGAAGGCGGGCACCATTTTTTCCATGGCGCCGCCGCCTCTTCCCAGCACGATGCCGAAGCGGGCGGTTGCCACCCGGGCTCCCTTGGCGGCCGCCCCCATTGCCTCTGCCTCCCAGTCGCGCCCGACACGAGCCAAAAAATCCCCCCCGACGGAACCCGCCTCGGTGAGGACCTGGTCGCCGCAGCTGCCGTAGTAGCCCACCGCAGAGGCGCTGATCAGCGCAACCGGCCGCTGCCCGGGAAGGGCATCCACCAGGTTGCGGGTGGTCAGGATCCGACTGTCGTAGATCTCCTGCTTATAGCGGTCGGTCCAGAGATGGAAAATGGTTTTCCCGGCAAGGTTGACCACCGCGTCGGTGTCGGCCAGGGCTTCCTGCCAGTCCCCGGGCTTGGTGGTGTCTGCGGAGATGTATCGAAAATGATCGTGGCTGATTCGGCCGTGGACCGCGCGGGTGCCAACGGTCGTAACGGCGTGCCCCGTGTCGAGCAGGTGCCTGCACAGGTAGGTTCCCACAAAGCCCGAGCCGCCGGTGACGAATATTTTCATCTTCCCTCCTCGTTGCACGTTGCAGGGCCGATGGCGTCTTTCAGGATCGAATCAGCCGATGTTGAAGCGGCCCGATTCAATGTACGGGACATCCTCCACCTCAATGGCATGGATGATTTTCCGGTGCAATCGATTTTTCATCTCGGCAACGACCGCGCGGTTCTTCTTCAGGCCGTTGGCAAAAGCCAGGGCCTCTGACAGTAGTTCGCCGGGGGGATGGGCGCGAAGGACGATGCCGCGCTGTTCGCACTGCTCTGCGGTAAATCTTGCTCCGGTCAGTTCCATCTCCACAACGGCATCCATCGGCATCGCTTTGCACAGCAGGGCGTTCATTCCCGGCAGAAAGGGAATGCCCAGGTCGATTTCCGGGAAGCAAAAGAACCCTCTTCCGGACTGCATCATCCGAAAGTCGAAGGCGCAGGCCATGATCGCCCCCCCGGCAAAGGCGTGCCCGTTGATGGCGGCAACCGTGATCAGAGGGTAGGTCACCAGGCGGAGAAACAGCCGGTTCAACTGGTAGAAAAAAGCCTTTGCCGTTTCCACGTCCGGCTTCTGGATGACCGGTACCAGCCACTCGAGGTCGATACCGTTTGAAAATATTTTTTCGTGGGATGAGCGCACCAGCAGGGTCCGGGCGTCGGTTTCGGCCTCAACCCGGTCCAGAACGGCAAGAAAGCTGTCGAGAAATTCAGGGGTAAAGCGGTTTTCCCCGTCGTTGAGCGTAACCTGCGCAACGTGTTCTTCGACGGCGAGTTCGATCCGGGCCATCTCCTTTTGCCTCCCTTTGTGTTTCCATGTCCGGCAGCGCTTCAGCCGCGCCGAAGCGTTGATTCCGAGTCGGTGGCAGTTCTCGACCCCAACAGAATATCGGGCTCGCAAAGCCGGAAAACGAAGCGGGGGTGACCCCGATCCGTTGCGGCTTTGGCCGCGGGGCGGCCTGCAGGAACAAAAAAAGGGCACCGGAACCGATGCCCTTTCGACGGTTGTTGCATGGGGGCTTATCCGCAGGAGCCGGACCCGCAGGAACTGCATCCCGGGCCGAAATCAAGGCCGCAGTCAAGCTTGAAGCCGTGGACCAGAAAATCGATCTTGATCGGCTGGGCCCGCTGCAGAAAATCCTTGTTGACCAGATACTGAAATCCGTCGACCTCGAAAACCTCGTCGTTGTCCTTTGGCTCGTCCAGAGCCATGGCAAGGCCCGGTCCGCCTCAGCCGCCCTCGTTGAGAAAGATGCGGATCGGTGAAACCTCTTTGCCCCTGAAGTAGGCCTGAATCTGTTCGGTGGCCGCAGCCGTTACCTCGATCATGTTGATTTCCTCCTTGGACGTGAAAATGACAACGGCCTGCCCCCCCGAGAGACAGACCATATTCGTGCCTGTTCGAATGCCGAAACAGCTTATAGTGTAAAGCCGCTCGCCGGTCTTGTCAATTCACAAGTGGCCGCGGCGTTTAACGGGGATTTGGCGTTCAAGAGCCCACGCTCTTCAGATGGTTACGGTACACCGTCGCATCTTTCTCGGAAAAAAGGACGAAAACCACCCGCTCGATCTCCGGGTGCTCGTCGAGATACTGTCCGGTGGTCTCCACGGCAATCCGGCAGGCGTCCTGGATCGGATAGCCGTATACACCGCAGCTGACCGCTGGAAAGGCGATCGTGCGGGCACCGTTTTCGGTGGCCATGCGCAGGCTGTTTCGATAGCAGGCGGCCAGCAGGCCGGGCACCGACGGATTCGCGCTGTAGACCGGACCGACGGTGTGGATCACATGTCTTGCCGGCAGATTGTAGCCGCCCGTGATCCGGGCCTCGCCGGTGGGACAGCCGCCGATCCTCCGGCATTCGGCCAGAAGCTCCGGTCCGGCGGCGCGGTGGATCGCCCCATCCACCCCCCCGCCGCCGAGCAGCGAGGAATTGGCGGCATTGACCACGGCATCGACGGCAACCTTCGTAATGTCTCCCTGCTGCACCTCGATCCGCGCCAGGCTCGATTTTTTCATTTTGACTTCTCCTCACTTTAAATTTGCGCAGCAGATTTAAAGTTCGTAGAGCGTGTCGTCCCTTTTCGGCGGCGCCTTGGCCCCCCTGCCGGACCGCCGGGACTTCTGGCCCGGCAGCAAAAAAGGCTCCTCTTCTTCGAGCAGGTCGCCCATTTCGGCCTCCACCTGCTCGGGATCTTCGCCGGCCTCCATGCGCCGGAGGGCTTCCTGCATCTGGGAGCCCATTTCGATCCCGGTCATGTCGGTCAGCTTCCGCATCAGATTTGCGGCCTGGCGGGGGTCGTTTTCATCGATCCGCTCCGCCTCCTTGGCGAGGGTTTCCATGGCCCGACCCATCTTCTCCTCATCGAAAGGCAAATCGTCTTCGCTGTCCTGCTCCTTGGCCCGACCGGTCACCGCGAACACCGATACCTGGCGGGAGAGGATACGGGTCCTGCATTTCGGGCACTTGGGCTTTTTGGTGGTATTGACGGACCGGGAGAAGAAATTAAAAATGGTGTTGCACTCGTCGCAGAAAAACTCGTAGATCGGCATCTCGTTTCCCAATTGTCATCGTATGGTTATCGATCCGAAAAGCAGCTTCCCGGCAGATGGATCGCCCATGCGGCCGACGGGCGCCCTCCCGGCTGCCGTTGCAGCCGTTGTTCGCTGCGCTTCAGCGCCGCGACCTCGAAACGGCAGCTGAAATTGACGCCCGCGCTCCGGGTTTCCCCTTTTGACATCCTGTGTTTCCCGCCCGCGGCTTTACTCCTGCCAATTTATCGTTTTCATGCCGTGGTTTCAAGTCCTGAGCCGGCGGGACGGCGGCGGGAGGCGGCCCGATGAGGTCAAATGGTTAAAATGGCCAAGGGGCGCCGGTGTGGCCGTAGACCGTGAGCACCAGCCAGGCCTTGGCGTCGAACTTGAGATTGGGCGAAGCGCTCAGGCGTCTGGCCTCGGCCGGGTCGAGAAACAGGACTTCGATCTTTTCGCCGCCCACATTTCCCGCATCGGAGACACTGCCGTCGCATTCCAGATACACCATGGAGACCGATTCATCGGTCATGCCGGCCGACGAGTAGATCGCAGGCCCCACGTGCACGATCCGGCCGGCGATCAGGCCGGTCTCCTCCTGGAGCTCTCTTTCTGCGGCCTGGGCCGGTGTTTCCCCGGCATCGACCAGCCCCGCCGGAAAACCGTACTCGACATCTGCCAGGGGAACCCGATACTCCCGGGTCACCACCATCTGCCGCCGACCGATGTGGTAGGGGACGATCACCACTGCATCGGGGCGGGAAAACGCACCGGAGATGCATTTGGCGTCGGGGCGGCGGGAGGCAAGCTGCCAGTGGCGCTTCCGGCCGTCGTCGTCGGCCCAGGTGATGTCATACAGGTTCAGCCATTTTTGGTCCGTGATTTTCTTTCCTTCAATGATCCGGCTCATCGTTGGTCTCTGCCTTTCAAAACCGTTCGGGATGCTTCTCCGGCAAACGCTTTATTCAAGCACAGACGCCATTTTGGTTCAACCGCATCAATTTGCTTGCAAAAAAAAACAGGTCTGTTAATAGGCACCTTTTTTGTGTCCTAAACCGTAAAAGAAGAGGCGGGATGCGCCCCGGAGGAGACGCTATGGCCAGCAACCAAGAGAGCCGTTTTTGCATTTCCTACGCCGAACAGCGGATTGCGGAGTGGACGGCGTTCAAAGAGGATGCCGAACGCAAGCCTTGCAACCATCCGGTGATCACCGTATGCATGGAGCCGGGCAGCGGCGGCAGCCTGGTGGCTGAAAAGGTCGCCGAGAATCTCGGGTTCGATTATTTCCACCGGGACCTGCTCGAGGTGATGTCGATCACCGCCAAGGTGGATGCCAAGATTCTGGAGCGCCTGGAAAAGGAACGCCTTTCGGGTATGGAAGACGTGGTGTCGCAGATGATCAACGACCGGTACCTCTACCCGGGGCTCTACATGGAATACTTGGAAAAAGTGGTACAGACCATCTCCCGGCGAGGTCACGCCGTGGTGGTCGGACGCGGCGCCAACTTCATTCTGCCGGTCGAGGAGCGGCTCAGCGTGATGGTCGTCGCCCCGCGGGAGCTGCGGATTCAGCGGATTGCCGATCATTTTCAGGCCCTTCCGGAGGATGCCGAAAAGCGGATCGACAACCGCCAGAAGAAGCGGGCCTCCTTTATTCGGAAAAACTTCAACAAGGACATCGCCGAACCGTTCCACTACGACCTGACCATCAACACCGGGGCGATTTCCCTGGAGCGGGCGGCCCAGATGGTCTGTGAAGCCTGGGCCTGGTTCGAGCGATAACCGCCACGCCGAGCAGGCCGCTGGCCGCCGTGACGGCAAATGCAGCGGCCCAGGCAAGCCTGCCGCCGCCGAGCGCATCGAGGACGACCCCCACCACCAGGGGGCCCGCAAAGGCGGCCGCAAAACCGAGGGTGGAATGCACCGCCAGCGTGGCTCCGCGGAATCCCTCCGGTGCGGCGCCGACTGCGCCGGCGGTCAGGGCCGCCGAATCCCCCACCACCGCCACCCCGTAGACCAGGGCTATGGCGGCCACCAGGGCGTAGGGCAGGGCGGCCGAAGCGCCCAGCAGACAGCCCAGGGCCGCCGAACCGACCATGACCGAGGCCACCAGCTTCCGCCGCCCGAAGATCCGCGCCAGTTCGTTTCCACCGATGGATGCCGGCAGCCCGACCAGATTGACGAAAAACGCGACCCGGGTCGGCGTCCACACCACTGCTTCGCTCGTCTGCAGGCTCAGGCTGAACGCGAGAAACGCCACGATCCAGGCGCGCATGCAAAACAGCTCCCACATATGGGCGGTGTAGCCGAGAATGTAGGCCCTGGCCTCGGCCTTTCGCAAAACGACTGAAAAATCGCCAAGGATTGTGAACGGGCCGGGGTCCTTCCGGATCCGGGCCGGGGGTACGAGGGTGCCGATCAGGATCAGCGACAGCAGGGCGGCGGACCCGGAAAAGGCAAAAGCCCACCGCCACCCCGCAACCGCCTCGATCTCCCCGGCAACCAGATAGGACAGGCTGGTGCCGATAGCAAACGAGGCGGTGTAAAACGAAACGAACCGGGACTGGAGACGTCCCTCCGTGTGGTCGCTGACCACCTTCAGACCCGGCATGTAGACGCCGGCAAGGCAGATGCCGGCCGCAAACCGAAGGCCCAGCGCGCTCCAAAAGCCTCCGGCGAAAAGGGCGAAGAGAAAGGATGCGGCCGCACCCCCGGCTGCACCCCCGGCCATGACCTTTCGCGCATCGACCCGGTCGGTGATCCCCGTCAGCAGCGGGACAAAGAGCATGTACCCGGCAAAGTAGGCCGCACTGATCCAGCCGGCCTCGGTGTTGGAAAGCTGCCACAGTCCGCGAAACCTGGGCAGCAGCGCCGGGAAGGTGGCGATGGCGGCCAGGGCCAGGATTTCGGCCAGGCAGATCAGCAGGGTGCGGCGGTAGGGAGAGGGCGTTGTCATGCTCTGGTTTTAAAGAAAATCTGCGGCGAAGACAAATGCTTAAAATACCCAAAACGCCTAACGCGGCCAAAATGCAGAAATTGTCGGAAGCCGCTGATCCAGCAAGTGATGTTGCTCGGCGAAGCCGCCGGCTGAAGATTTGCGCTGCAAATGGGTTCCAGCGCAATTTTTTATTGACAAGGTCGGCGACAGTGGGGCAAAAGGGCGGGCCAAACCGCAGCCCCGATGGTGCGGTCCATATCGATACAGGAGAGATCATCGCTTATGATCCGGATTCGACCCAGACATCCCCGCTCGGAACCGTCGCCTCGTCGGCGGTCTGTCATATCCTTTCTGCGCCGGGGCAAGAATCGGCAAGCCGCTCTCTACCGGGAGGCTGCGGAGGTGATCCGAAGCCGCCGGTCCGGTGACGCCCTGGCCTGGATTGCGGCCAACCTGAAGCCGGAGGCGGCCCGGATGCTGGAGACCTGCCTTTCCACTTACGGCCCCAACGAGGCCCTTCGCTGGATTTCCTACTGGGAGGAAAAAAAGGAGCCGATCGGAAAAGCGCCCGATACGGTCGCCGCTGCGGTGCCTTCGCTTCACTGACGCAGGTTTGCCCGATTGTCCCTTGCAACGGCCGGTCGGCCCCCAACAGGGCCGACCGGCCGTTTTGGCATGGAGAACGGATGCCACTTTCTTCGGCTTGCTTCAGCCGGATCTCAGATTGAGACGGAACCGCCCGATCGCCGTTGAAATGGAATTCCCGCACGAAAAATTCAGGGGGGTGCGGATGAACTCCGCACCCCCCTGAATTTGGGTTCTGGTGCCGAGGGACAGAATCGAACTGCCGACACGGGGATTTTCAGTCCCCTGCTCTACCGACTGAGCTACCTCGGCGCGAAAACACCAGATTGTGAGAGGTCTTGGATAATAGAGGCAGAAGGTCTTGTCAAGGGAAAAGCGCGCCGGTTGGAGGGCTGGAAACCTCGGGCGCGTCGAGGGCAAAAGGGACGGTCGCCGGGCGAAGGAGAAGATCCGGAGCATGAAACCGGCGCGGGCCGTTTTTCAACAGGGCCCGCGCCCTGAGTCTCCTGCGGTCGTCAAATTCCCTATTGCTTTTGGGCGGGTGCCGACCGGGATGCTTTCGCGGATTTTGCGATCTGACAGATTTGCGGATCCGGGTGGTGGTCCAGTGCCGCCACCGCCTCGGCCGCCTCCGGATGGCGGATCTGGCAAAGGGCATAGGCAGCGGCTGCCTTGATCTCGGGGCTGTATGCCTTCCGGAAAAAGAGAATCCCCCGCTGATGGATGATCTTGGAAAGCGGCGCTATTCCTTCCGGGGCCCCGATTTCCCCCAGGGCAAGACAGCAGGCCCGGATGCGGCCCTCTTCTTTGGTTTTCCCGATCAGTGCCGTCAGCTCGACGGCTGCACCGGGGGGGTTGACCCTGGCAATGCAGGAGATGGCATCGACCGCCACATCCTCCCGGGCTTCTTTGGCCATGTCCAGCAGCATGTCCACGATGGCCGGGTCTTTTACCCGCTCCACCAGACGAAAGGCCGCCTGGCGAACCGCAGTGTCCGGATCGTTCAGGAGGCGGAGCGCTTCGGTTCGGCAGTCGGCACCGAGCAAATCGAGTACGCTCAGGAGCCGGATCTTCTCTTTGGCGGGGCCTTCCAGGGCCAGGGCCCGTTTGAGGCGGTCTGAAGTCGACGGATCGAGCTTTGCCAACAGTGCCGCGGCCAAGTGTCGGGTCCTGTAGTCCTCTCCCCTTTTTACGATGTCGACGAGCATCGGCAGCGCCGCCTCGCCAAAGCCGGCCAGCAGACGGGCGGCGTTTTTCTGCTTTTCGGTGTTACCGGAAAGCATGTCTTCGACCAGCAGTTTCTGGATCGAGGGGTGAAGCAGCCCGTCGAAATTTTTCCCGAGCGCCGGCGTCACGCCGCTGCCCGAGGCTTGAAGCTGCTGCCGGCGCTTGCGAACCGCCGCCAGTATCCTTGCCGCGATCGAATAGTCATCAAACTGGATCAGCGCTGCGGCCAGAAGGTGCAAAAGCGATGCACAACCGATCACGGCTTTTGGCTCGGTTTCCCGTAAAAAGGCCCCGATCAGGGGATTGGCCAGGATGCCGGTGAAGTCGAGCCGGACGGCCGGGTCCAGCGCCTCGGCCGCGGTTCTGCAAGCGTCTATGATCGGTTCCTTGACCGCCGCGTCGGCTGAAAAATGTTCGAAAATGCCATCCAGCAGAAACCGGACCCCTTCCCGGTCGTCCTTCAAGAAAAGGTCGGACACGATATCCGGCAGGTTTTGAAGAAGCACATCCAGCGGCAGCTCCGCAGGAGGCGTGTCGGATTCGGGGGCCGGCGCCGCGGCCGCTTCCGACGCCCGCTGCCGGGATTCGCGGCCCGGGCCCCCCTGGGCGCCGGTGTGCTTGATCCTGACCTCGAAGGTATGCTGGTCGAAGAGGATGCCCCGCATTCCCTGCTGCTTGGCAAAAGACTTCCAGAATTTTGCCTCGGCCCCTGCGGCGGGGATTTTGCCCAGGGCGTCGATCAGGACACGCAGTTCATCATCGGTGAAACTGTCTAATATCGTCAGGCTTTTCAAACCGATGATCGTGAAATACTTGATGAGTCCCTCTGCCAGGGCCTTGAATTCGGATACGTCGATCTTCTCTCCGTTGACGAGCAGGGAAGATCCGACATGGGACAGGCTCAGCAGCGAGTAGTGGGACAGAAATCGGCGCAGGGTGTCGGACAGGGTCTTGATCGTGTTTTTCGAGGCATTGCTGGTGATCGGGTAGAGTTTGATCGTTCGTGCGGCGCTCAGCAGGGCGCGCAGAATATCGGGGAGCTGTGCGAGAACCTCCGGCGCCATCCGCGCGCCTGCCTCTTCGGCCCCGCCCTTGCCCGCAGCCTGCCTCGCGCCTGCGCCGGCCTGCATCGCATACCGCATCTGTTTCAGATCGATGTGCCTGAGGCCGTGGGTCTTTGAAAAGACCTCCCAGTGGGTGTCTTCAAAGATCTTCTGCTCACTGCGGCCCATCTCTTCGGTCAAGGCCTCCAACTCCTGGTCGGTCAGTCCCCGGTGGAAGGCCACACCCTTGAGCTCGAAACGGTCGAGAATCTGGATCAGGGATTCGGCCACCATCTTAAAGTCGGAGGTGTCCATCCGCTGGCCGTTGATCACGAGCGCCCGGTTGGCTTGGGAGATACTCAGGCATTCGTCGTGCTGGTGTATCTGGTCGATAGTGCCCTTCAAGTCCTGGTTGACCCGGAGTACCGATTTGCTTCCGGGGGGGTAGAGCTTGATGTTTCGAAGAGCCACCGTGAAGTTTCGGACGAACTGGGGAATCTGGGTCAGCCCCTCGGCAGACAGCGGTTTTTCCTCGGGCGGTTGCTCTGCCGGGGCCTCGCCGCTGTATTCGATGGCTTCCTGCGCGTTGAAGTTCCGGCGGTTGCTCTCGGACTGAATCTGTTCGTAGCGTTCGGCTTTCTTTGTGTCGTCGGATCGCTTGAAATGGTAGGCCAGTGTGGCGGCCGGCGACTGGAGCTTCTTGAAAAGGCCCTCCTGGTAGGAACCGATCTTGCTGTGCAGTTTTTTCCGCTCATTCGGATCGATGGCATTGTAGGTGATCTCCAGGACCCGCTTGCTGAGAAACCGGATGTTTTCGTCGTTGATCGTGAAATCCGAGGCGAGTAGTCCCTGGGCCACCGCCTGGTCGATGAACGCCAGGACCTTGGCCTCCATCAGCGAGGAGCTGCCGACCAGCATGCTCAACGGGACCTGCTCGCCGAGGGCCGATACCTGGTCCAGAAGTTCCCGGCTTTCCTGGTCCAGAGCGGTGATCTTTTCGGTGACGATCTCCTCCATGGACTGGGGCAGATACCCCTCCTGGACCGGATGAAGCGTCCATTTTTGCCCGACCAGGGTGATTTGCCGGTCCAGGACCATCTTCCGTAGAATTTCAGCCAGGAACAGGGGGTTCCCCTGGCTGATCTGCGACAGTTTGGCGCAGAAATCGTCCGGCAGGCCGATGTCGGGGAAAAGACTTCGAATTTGCTGGGCGATGTCTCCGTCGCTCAGGGGCGTCAGCGTCACCGGGACGATGCCGAGCTCCTCTGCATGGTCGCGGACGAATCGTTCCAGGGGATAGGTGTCCTTTCCGGTGTCCGCATCGGAGTCCTCGGAGGCGGCCGCCAGCACGAACAGTTTGAGCTCCTTTCTCAGGCGCAAGCGCCGGATCAGCAGCAGGGCGGCCTCGTCTGCAAAATGAATGTCGTCGATGAAGAGAAACAGCGGGCGATCTTCGGCGAGCAATGCAAAGAGACGGGCCAGGGTTTCGAATATGCCCTTTCGTCGGGCCGACTCGTCCAGCTCCTCCGGCACGGTCGCTGCACCGGTGAGCCTCGGCATGATCAGGGACAGAAATCCGCGTTCTGATTCTTCCAGCTCCGACAGCGCGGCCATCCCTTTGTCGGCCTGTTGATTGAGAAGATCGACGATAATCTGTTCCACCAGATAATAGGGGCGGAACATCTGTTGGGGAGCCCCATGGGCGGAGGCCTGGAAAATTTTGTTGCGGCCGAGGCTCGTCCGGACGGCGTCGATAAATGCGGTCTTTCCCATGCCGGCGGCCCCCTTGACCAGGACAAAAACGCTGTTTTCCTGCCGGAATTCTTTGAGGGCCTCCCTGACCGTTTTCAGTTGGCTGTTTCGACCGACGACCTTCACCGTACCGAGTTGAAAGACAATCGTTTTTTCCCCCGCCTCTGCTGCATCGGCCTCGGATGCGTCGACGACTTGGTCCCGGCCGCGCCTTTTGGCGAGGTAAAGGGCCGTGTCGGCGCTCTGGATGAAGGATTTCCAGTCCGTGGCGTCGGAAGGGGCGGTGGACACCCCTAGACTGAGGGTGATCGGAAGGCTGGTGTCGACGTCCGGGACGGAAAAGGGGTGCGCATGCACGCGGTCGAGGAGCTTCTGGGCCAATGATACGGCAAGCGGCTTGTTGCTTGCCTCCAGAAGGAGCATGAACTCGTCGCCGGCGTATCGAATCGGATATCCGTCCTTGCCGGCCGCGGCCTTGAGGTGCTCGGCCAACCAGATCAGGGCCCGGTCGCCCACCAGGTGCCCATAGGTGTCATTGATCGATTTGAAGTGGTCGAGATCCATCATCACGAGCGATATCTTGCGCCCGTTTAGACGGTCCCATTCGATGCGGGAATCGAGATAGTGAAGCAGAAACCGACGATTGTAGATCCCGGTCAGCTCGTCTTCAAAAATCAACCGGGAGGGGTCTTTCCCTGCGGTCTCCAGAAATGCTGCCAGATCCTGTGCTTTCATGCCTTCCCCGGGGCAGGAGTTTTCCCGCTGCGGCAAACTCGATCGTCCGTCGATCGTTGCAAGCAGTCGCTTCGGGAGGTGAACAGCACAAAATTGCTTGAAAATAATAAAGAAAATAGAAAAATGTCAACGGAAAAGTAAATCCGGGACGGTTTCAACGGCTTGCGGTGCTACATGGCCCCACTGGTCGAGGGCCGACCAAGATCTCCGTAACGATGCTGGGCCAGGGCGCAGGCGACGACGGCAGCGGTCTCGGCTCTTAAGATTCGAGGACCCAAGGACGCCGGTAAAAAGCCCGCCGATTCGGCCGCGGCGATCTCGTCCGCGGTAAACCCACCCTCCGGCCCCACCAGCAGGAAAACACTTCGCGGGCCGTGGTGCGGGGCAGGCCAGCCCGCTCCGATCCGGGCCTCTTCCCAGAACGCAATCTTCAATGCATGCACTTCGGCCAGCCCGATGGCCTGGTCGAAATCCGCAGCGGGAAAGATTTCCGGCACTTTCAGCCGGCGACTCTGTTTGGCCGCCTCAACGGCGATTTTACGCCAACGCTGGGTGCGGGCCTCGACTTTTTGGGGATCGGGACGGGCCACGCTTCTTTCGGCCGCAAACGGGATCCAGGCATCGGCCCCCAGTTCGGTCAGCTGCCGGATGACCCGATCCATTTTCTTCTCCTTGAGGATCCCCTGGGCCACCGCAATGCGCACCGGCGACTCCCGATTCGGGTGGTTGGCTGCAGTGACTTCCGCGAGCACCCGGTTTGCCTCGACCGCCGTGATTCTGGCTTCGTATTCGGTGCCGCTGCCGTCAAACAGAAAGATGCGGGCCCCGGGCCCCAGGCGAAGCACCTTTCGGATGTGATCGGCATCGGTGCCGGCTATGCTGGCTTGCCGCCCCACTGCAGGCGGTTCGGAGACGGGGAAACGATATTTTTTCATATGGGGCCTTGGTCGAATGCGGGTTCGGCTTTCGGATCGTGTATCCCGACCCGGCGTCGAATGCAAGCCGACGCGCATCTGACGAGGTTTTACCGGTTTCGGTGTATTGACACCGAATATGGTATATGATAACTTTTTTCAAATTTTTTTGGGGAGTTTTCCCTTATCGAAGCGCATCCGGAGGCGATTTTCATGAACGAGAAGGAAAATTCCGAATCCCAGTCCAATTCGACCGATGACCAGGACATCATTGAATTGACCGACGAGGTCACCCCGGAAGAAGAGATCATCGATCTGGTCGACGAGGTTCCGGCGGCCGGCTCACAAGAGGAGATCATCGAGCTGACCGACGTGGTCGGGTCAGCGGAGGCTTCCGAGGAGATCATCGATCTGGTCGACGAGGTTCCGGGGCGAGGCGCAGAAGAGGAGATCATCGAGCTGACCGACGTGGTTGGATCACCGGGCGCATCCGAGGAGATCATCGAGCTGGTCGATGAAGTCGATGCCCAGCCTGTGGAAGAGGAAGTTTTTCAGCCCCCCGAAAAATCGCCCGTCCCTGAAGCAGAACCGGAGATCGAAGCGGCTGCCGAGGAAAACCTGGAGCCGGACGATACGGCTGCCGCACGGGCCGAAGAGGAGCCGCTGCAGGATTTGCAGGAAGACGCTGGCGAGGAGACCGGCGCCGCCGAGCCGAAAGCCGCCGAAGCCGAGGGGGAAGCGGCGTTTGAGCCGATGCAGGACGTAGATATCGAGGTGCAGCCGGCCGGGGAGACGATCGAGATCGAGGTCGAAGATGCCGAAGCCGCCGAGCAAGAGCAGGCGGCGGAGGCGGTGGACATCGAGACGCTTTCTGACGAGGTGGCGATCGAACCGGAAGCAGCTTCTCCGGCCCTGGAAGGGGCGGTGGAGGCCCCGGCAGCGGATTTTCCTGAATCGGCTCACGAAACGATGGAAAAGGAGGCGGTACCGCCCATGGAAGAGCCCGCATCCGTCGAGGAAAATGTGATCGAGCTTGCTTCGTCCGCGGAGGAGGCTTCCGAACCTGATTTCGACGAAGCGATTCTCATGGACGAGACGCTGGAAACCGAACAGGCCCCCGAGCCGGGGGTCGAAGAGGACTTTGTCGACGACATCGGTCTGGTGCTGGGCGACGAAGAGGCCGAACCCGTCTCCGACGAACAAGCCGCAATGACGGCTGAGCAGGTGGAGGCCGCCGTCGAGCGTGTCCTGGAGCGGCTCTTTGCAGGGAAAATCGAGGCGATGATCAGCGAGGCCATTGAAAAGGCAGTATCCAAAGAGATCGAGGCCCTCAAGGCGGCCCTTCTGGAAGACCACGGATAACTCTCCCCTTTTTCAGCCGATCCGATCGTAGTCGGGGATTGACCCATCATCCCCGATTTGACTTTTTCGGGCCCTACAGCATCGCCGCGCGCTGCGCCGGGGGCCGTTTTCTACAAACCAGGGAGCAAGTGCAGATGAGTTCCGAACCGTTCGCCAAAGCATACGAACCCAAAGAAGTGGAAGCCCGGTGGTATTCCTTCTGGGAGCAGCAGGGGCTTTTTGCCGCCAGCGAAGACGGCGTCGCGTCGGCCTATTCGATCGTGATCCCGCCGCCGAATGTCACCGGTGTCCTGCACATGGGCCATGCGCTGAACATTACGCTGCAGGATATCCTGTGCCGTTACCGGAAGCTCAAGGGAGATAGCGTTCTTTGGATGCCCGGAACCGACCATGCCGGCATCGCCACCCAAAACGTGGTGGAAAAGCAGCTCGCAGCCGAAGGGCAGGATCGGCACCTTCTCGGCCGTGAGAAGTTCATCGAAAAGGTCTGGCAGTGGCGGGAGCAGTACGGCAGCGCCATCATCAATCAGCTCAAACGCCTCGGGGCCATGTGCGACTGGGACCGGGAGCGTTTCACCATGGACGAGGGGCTGTCGGCGGCCGTGCGCAAGGTCTTCGTGACGCTCTACAAAGAAGGGCTCATTTACCGAGGGGATTACATCATCAACTGGTGCCCTCGATGTCACACGGCACTGGCCGACCTGGAGGTGGAACACGAAGAACTCGACGGGCACCTGTACCATGTCCGATACCCCTTTGCCGAGGGGGAGGGGGGACTGACCGTGGCCACCACGCGGCCGGAGACCATGCTGGGAGACACGGCGGTGGCGGTCAACCCTGAGGATGAACGCTACCGCCAGATCGACCGTGACCGCGTCATCTTGCCCCTGATGGATCGCAATATACCTATTATTCGAGATAGTTACGTCGATCTGACCTTCGGCACCGGCGCCCTGAAAGTGACGCCGGCCCACGATCCCAACGACTTTGAAATCGGTCGGCGCCACAACCTTCCGAGTGTCAAGGTGATCGGTGATGACGGGAAGATGACCGAAGAGGCCGGCCGCTTTGCCGGTCTCGACCGGTTCGAGGCCCGTCGGAAGGTGGTCGACGCCCTCCGCAAAGAGGGCCTGCTGGAGCGGATCGACGATCACAAACACAACGTGGGGCATTGCTACCGGTGCAAGACCGTGGTCGAACCGAACCTGTCACGTCAATGGTTCGTAAGCGCAGGGCCCCTTGCCAGGGAGGCCATCGCGGCGGTGGAAGAAGGCCGGACCCGGATCGTACCGGAGATGTGGACCAAGACCTACTACGACTGGATGTACAACATTCGGGACTGGTGCATCTCCCGTCAGATCTGGTGGGGGCATCAGATCCCCGCCTGGACCTGTTCGGCCTGCGGTGAAATCGTGGTGGAAACCGAGGCGCCGACGAAATGCCCCTCCTGCGGGGGCGCAGCGCTCGTGCAGGAAACCGATGTGCTCGACACCTGGTTCTCCTCGGCCCTGTGGCCCTTTTCCACCATGGGATGGCCCGAGCAAACCCGGCTTCTCAAGATCTACTATCCCACGTCGGTGCTGGTCACCGGATTTGACATTCTCTTTTTCTGGGTGGCCCGCATGATGATGATGGGCATTCACTTCATGAAGGATGTCCCCTTCCGGGATGTCTACGTTCACGCGCTGGTCCGAGACGAAGAAGGCAAGAAGATGAGCAAGTCGAAGGGAAACGTCATCGACCCGCTCAACATTATTGAAAACTACGGCACCGACGCGTTTCGATATACCCTGGCCGCTTTTGCCGCCCAGGGCCGGGACGTGAAGATGTCCGAAAAGCGGGTGGAAGGATACCGCCACTTTGTCAACAAGCTCTGGAACGCAGCCCGGTTTTCGATGATGCACCTTGAGACCGCCACCGGAGCGGTGAACCGCGGCAGGATCACCGTGGAAGACCGCTGGATTTTGTCCCGCCTGAGCCGGGTGATCCGGGAGGTTTCCGCCGCCCTTGACGGGTACCGTTTCAACGATGCGGCCAGCGAACTCTACCAGTTCGTGTGGCACGAATTCTGTGACTGGTACCTGGAGCTCATCAAACCCGCACTCTACGGAAAGCGGCCCGACACGGATCCCGAGGCGACCCGCGCGGTGCTGAAAACCGTTCTTTCCACGATCCTCGTCATGATGCATCCGTTCATGCCGTTTGTGACCGAGGAGATCTGGCACCAGCTCCCGGGAACGGAAGGCTCTATCATGAACGCTCGGTTCCCGGATCCGGAAGAATCCTCCTCCGGCATCGAGCCCGACGAGGAGGCCGAAGAACGGATGGCGCTGGCCATGGCCGTCATCACCGGAATTCGAAATATTCGCGGGGAAATGAATCTGGCCCCCTCGCTGCAATTGACCGCCCAGGTCCAAAGCCCTGACCCGGAAGTCCGCAATTCGGTGGAAACCCACAGGGACGTCATCGCCGATCTGGCCCGGCTCGAGTCGCTGAAAGTCTGCCAGCCCGGAGACAAACCGAAGGCCTCTGCCACGGCGGTTGTCGACAGCGCCGTCATTTATGTTTCCCTGGAAGGAATCATCGACTTTGCCAAAGAAGAACAGCGGCTCGAAAAGGAGATCGGAAAACTCGCTGCCGATCTGAAGACGGTTTCCAAGAAGCTCAGCAACGAAGACTTTCTGAGCAAAGCCCCGGTTGCTGTCGTGGAAAAAACCAGGGAAAAGCAGCAGACCCTGAACGAGCGCCAGCAGAAGCTGACCACCGATTTGGAGCGGTTCAAGCAGATGCACTCATGACGGTTTGGGCCGTGGCCCGTCTATCCCGTTTGCCAGTCGGCTTGCGGTAAGGGGTTCACCGGCCAGGCTGCCCTTGGAGCAACACCATGCACCGCATCGACCATCTCATCGACATCGCCTTGGCTGAAGATATCGGTGCCGGGGATATCACCACCGACGCCACCGTCGAGCCGACCCTTTCCGGAAGAGGCGTCGTCGTGGCCCGTCAGCGGCTTGTCCTTGCGGGGCTTCAGGTGGCCGGTCGCGTTTTTGAACGGGTCGACGCCGGGCTGGCGGTGGCGCTGCTGGCTGCCGACGGCGACACGGTCGATGCGGGCCAGCAGGTGATGGCCGTTCGTGGCGGGTTGGGCAGCATGTTGACCGCCGAGCGCACGGCGTTGAATTTCCTGCAGCGCATGTCGGGCATCGCCACCCACGTCAGGGCGTATGTCGCCGCTGTCAGCGGCAAGCGGGCGAAGCTCGTCGACACCCGGAAGACCACCCCCGGTTGGCGGGCCCTGGAAAAGTACGCGGTCCGAATCGGGGGGGCCGAGAACCACCGGATGGGCCTCTTCGACGGGATCCTGATCAAGGACAACCACATTGCCGCCTGCGGGGGGATCAAGGCTGCGGTTCTGCGGACGCGGCGGCGGGTCCACCACCTGGTTCGGATCGAAGTGGAAACCGAGTCCCTTGCGCAGGTGGAAGAGGCCTTGGCTGCAGGGGCCGACGTGATCATGCTCGATAACATGACCCTGCCGCAGATCGAGGCTGCCGTCGCGCGGATTGCCGGAAAGGCAATGGTGGAAGTCTCCGGCGGTGTCCGCAAAGAGGATCTGCCGCGTCTGGCCGACACGGGCGCTGACCTGATCTCAGTGGGCGCGCTCACCCACGGAGCGGTGAGCGTAGACCTGAGCATGGAAATCTCCCCCGAAGCCGTCGATCCATGATTCCGATTCGCGACACGCACCCGCCGCGGAACCGACCCCTGGTCAACAATCTGCTGATCGCTGCCAATGTCCTTGTTTTTCTCCTCCAGCTGTCGCAGGGATCAAACGATCGGATCTTTATCTATCTCTACGGCCTGGTTCCCGCCCGCTACTCGGTCCCCCAGATCGCCGAGTACTTTTCCATCTGGCAGCAGATGTTCTCTTTTTTCTCCTTCATGTTTCTGCACGGCGGCTTCTTTCACCTGCTGGGCAATATGTGGTTTCTCTACATTTTCGGGGACAATGTGGAAGATCGGCTCGGGCCGGTGCGTTACCTCGTATTTTACCTCCTGTGCGGCCTTGCCTCCGGACTGTCCCATCTGTTGCTGAACCTGCACTCCAACGTTCCGACCATCGGTGCCAGCGGTGCCATCGCAGGGGTGATGGGGGCCTATTTCCTGATACAGCCCGGGGCCCGGATCCTAACGCTCGTCCCCGTTCTGTTCATCCCGTTCTTTTTCGAGATCCCGGCATATGTTTTTCTGGGGGTGTGGTTTCTTTTCCAGTTTCTGAGCGCCGCTGGAAGCGGTGGGGCGGGCGGCGGCATCGCCTGGTGGGCCCACATCGGGGGGTTTGTCTTCGGCATGATTTTCCTGAAGATTTTCCAGCAGGTCCCGACGACCGGTGTCAGCCGAAAAATGCGCCCCATCCTTGAAAAGAAGACCTCCCATCGGCTGCAGGTCATTAATCCCTCAGGTCCGGGAGACGATCCGCACCTTTACGGGATTCTTCGAATCACCCCTTTTGAGGCGTCCTCCGGCGCCCGCAAGGTGGTCAACATCCCGTGGGGGTTTCACAAACGGCTTTTTCAAGTGACCATTCCGGCCGGTGTGCAGGAGGGGACCCAACTGCGGCTGGCGGGGCTTGGAAAGCGTCTTTCCGACGGTCGACGAGGGGATCTGTTTTTGAAGATTGCGATTGAATAACCGGGGCCGCGCACCGGGCGGGGGGCAGGTGGCGGGCGACCCTATATCCGCTGCCGGCCATCCGGGACGCGCCGAATCACCTGCGAAGCCGGCTACTCGGCGTCGACCGGCGGCGGCATCAGGACCGATACGCGGTTTCGGCCCTCGAGTTTGGAGTGGTACATGGCCTTGTCGGAGCGGTGGACAAAAGCCTTGACGTCTTCGTTTGGAAGGTATTCGGTGACCCCGATGCTGATGGTGATGCGGGCGTCTCCGTTTTCTGCGGGGGAAAACCGCTCGCTTGCCACGGCGCGACGAATCCGCTCGGCCACGGTGATCGCCTCGGTGCCGCTGGTTTCAGGCAAGATGACGGTAAACTCTTCACCGCCGTACCGGTAGGCAGAATCCATTTTGCGGAGCATGGACCGGATGATCTGACCGAGGCGGACCAGGACCTTGTCTCCTTCCAGGTGGCCGTGGGTATCGTTGTAGTCCTTGAAATGATCGATATCCATGAGCAGGAGGGCCAGGGGGTTGTCGTATCGGTTTGAGCGGTCGGCCTCCAGTTCGATCTGATGGTAAAAGTGCCTGGAGTTGTAGAGCCGGGTCAGGTCGTCTGTGATCGCCAGCTCCTTGAGTTTCCCAAGCATTTCCTGCCGCTCACGGGATAGTCTTCGCTCCCGAAGCACCCGACGAAGCCGGAGAAGGAGTTCTTCGAACCGGATCGGTTTGAATACGAAGTCGCTGGCCCCCTTCTGGACGGCCTCCTCGTAGGAATAGTCCCCCCCGTACCCGGTCATGACGATGACATCGGCATCGTGAATGGAACTGATCCGGTCCGTCAGGTCGAGCCCGTTGATGCCCGGCATCATGATGTCGGTGATCACCACATCGATGTTGCTCTCTGACAAAAGATCAAGGGCCTCTTCCCCGCTGGAGGCAGTCAGGGCGGCGTAGCCGGATCTGGCCATGAACTCGGCAATGGCCTCGGTGATGGCCAGGTCGTCGTCCACCACCAGAATGGTTGCCGGGTTCGGCTTGCTTTCCAGCCCGGAAGAGCCTTCGTCGGCTTTTTCAGGATGCGGGTCGGGGGCCAAGCTTGACATGTTCTGTACCGATTTGCTAATGATTATTTTTTCAATGATTTAGAATATCTGTAGACTTTTTAGTTTACCTCCAACATCCGGCGTTGTCAACCGGCAAACCGACCCGATTTTCGCACACGATGTGCACGGTGCGGCATCGGGTCTTATTGATTTGTAAAATATGAACAATATCCGAAATTTCAGTATCATTGCCCATATCGACCACGGCAAGTCTACACTCTCGGATCGTCTGATTCAAGCCACCAATGTGATCTCTGCAAGGCAGTTCCACGACCAGGTCCTGGACACCATGGACATCGAGCGCGAGCGGGGCATCACCATCAAGAGCCAGACGATCTGCCTTCCCTGGAAGGCCAAGGACGGGCGGACCTATTCCCTAAACCTGATCGACACCCCCGGCCATGTCGATTTTTCCTATGAAGTCTCCCGCGCCCTGGCCGCCTGCGAGGGAGCCTTGCTGCTCATTGATGCCAGCCAGGGGGTGGAGGCCCAGACCCTGGCCAACCTCTATCTGGCCCTGGAGCACGACCTGGAGATCATTCCGGTGATCAACAAGATCGATCTGCCCTCGGCCGACATTGAGCGGGCAAGGGAACAGATCGCCGATGATCTCGGGCTCGATCCGGATGCCGCGCTGCTGGTTTCGGCCAAGGAGGGGATCGGCATCGACGCGGTGTTCGAAGCCATCGTCAACCGGCTGCCGCCGCCCAAGGGGGACCCCGCGGCCCCCCTTCGGGGGTTGATCTTCGACTCCCACTACGACGCCTTTCGCGGCACCGTGGTCCATTTCCGCGTTTTTGACGGAACGCTGCGGGCCGGGGAGACCATCCGGTTCATGTCCAACCGGGCCACCTACAAGGTGGAGGAGGTCGGCTACTTTCAGTTGGAGAGAATTGCCCAGAAGAAGCTTTCCGCCGGACACGTGGGGTATCTGATTGCCGGGATCAAAACCGTGAGCGACACCCGGTGCGGCGACACGATCACCCATCGCGACCGTCCCTGCGAAAAGCCGATGCCGGGCTTCAAAGAGGCCAAGCCCGTGGTGTTTTCCTCCATCTACCCGGTGGCTTCCGACGGCTACGAGGACCTGGCCGTCGCCCTGGAGAAGCTCAAGCTCAACGACGCCTCCCTGGTCTACGAAAAAGACACCTCCGCGGCCCTGGGCTTCGGATTCCGGTGCGGCTTTCTGGGTCTTCTGCACTTGGAGGTCGTCCAGGAGCGCCTGGAGCGGGAGTACGATCTTTCCCTGATCCTGACCGCCCCCTCGGTTCGCTACCGCGTGCACTTGAACGACGGCTCCATTCAGGTGGTCGACAATCCGGCCCTGTACCCGGACCCGAAGGATATCGTCGGCGCCGAAGAGCCCTTCATCCGCTCCACGATCTATACACCGGAGCGGTACATGGGCGCCATCATGCAGCTTTGCCTCGAACGCAGGGGCATCAACAAGAATTATCAATACCATACCCGGGACCGGCTCGAGATGGTCTTCGACCTTCCCCTGGCAGAGGTGATCTACGACTTTTACGACCGGCTCAAATCGATCACCCAGGGATACGGCTCCTTTGACTACGAACTGCTCGACTACCGGGAGACCGATCTGGTCAAGGTCGACATCCTGCTAAACGGTGAACGGGTCGACGCCCTGTCGATGCTGGTTCACCGGGAAAAAGCCGAGCAGCGGGCAAGGCGCGCGTGTGAAAAGCTCCGGGAAGAAATTCCGCGCCAGATGTTCAAGATCGCGATTCAGGGGGCGATCGGGGGAAAGATCATCTCCCGCACCACGGTCTCTCCTTTCCGGAAAGACGTGACGGCCAAGTGCTACGGTGGAGATGTGACCCGGAAAAGAAAGCTGCTCGAAAAACAGAAAAAAGGGAAAAGGCGGATGAAAATGGTGGGAAAGGTGCAGATCCCCCAGTCGGCCTTTTTGTCCGTGCTCCGAACCGACGACGAATAGATTCGCTGCGCGAACGGATCCATGGCGGCGGCGGCGCGTCCCTCCGCGCCGGACCGGTTGGATCGATGCCGAAGGCCAGTCCTCCCACAAGCCCTCTTGCAGCCCCGCCATGGGGCAATAGAAGCGAAGGAAAAAGATCGGATGGCACAGGAAAAAGATGTTGTTCTGATTCATTTTGAAAACCAGCCCATCGGCTTTGCCCGGATCGAGTCGATCCAGCCCGATCAGAAGCCGGAGTGGTTTCAGGTCAAGCTTCTCCTGCTCCAGGTGCCGCTCCAGAGCGTCACCTGGATTCTGCGGCCGGCCTATATCAACGGCGAGCCGTTCACCATGGGTGGAAAGCAGATGCGCCTGGAAAAGGTCGTCTGCCCGGAAGAAGAACCTGCCGAATCGGCCGCTTTGGAGACCGGCCCGGACCCGGACAAGAAAAAAGGGACGGCCGCCGGGAAGGTGATCTCTCTTACCGACCTGAAACGGAAGTAGGGGCATCGGGGGCTTTCCCCGTTTCCGGAGGCCCGGTCTTGCAGATCGTATTATCCGCATCCCGGAGAACCGACATCCCGGCATTTTACATGGCCTGGTTCATGCGGGGGATCGAAAGGGGACATTTCTCCGTTCGCCACCCGTTTACCGGCGCCCTTCGCCGCGTTTACGCCGACGCCGCCCGGGTGCACAGCATCGTCTTCTGGTCCAAGAATTTCGGCCCCTTTTTGGAGGGCCGATGCGGCGAGCGCCTCGGCAAGGCCGGGTACCACCTGTTTTTCAACTTCACGGTCAACTCTGAAGCGCCGCTGCTGGAACCCCGGGTTCCGCCGCTGAAGCAGCGGATCAGCCAGATGCAAGAGATTGCCGCGCGCTTCGGTCCCGACTGCATCCAGTGGCGCTTCGATCCGATCTGCCTATATCGCACGGCAGACGGCGACGCCGACAACCGGGGAGATTTTCTGCGCATCGCCGATGCCGCCGCCGGGTGCGGCGTTTCCCGCTGCGTGACCAGTTTCATGGACCTGTATGCCAAGGTGCAGCGCCGGGCGGAGGCGATGGACGGGTTTTCCTTCGTCGATCCGCCCGTTACCGAAAAAGCGGCCCTGCTCGAAGAGATGGCCGGGCGGCTGGCCGAAAGAAGCATCAGGCTTTTCACCTGCTGTGAGCCGGAGGCGCTTGCGGCCGCGGCATCGGAAAAAGGGATCCGGGCGGCTGCCTGCATCCCCGGCGGCCTGCTGATGCGCCTATACGGTGGGCGGGTGTCGCTGCAAAAAGACGGCGGCCAGAGAAGCGCCAAGGGCTGCGGCTGCCGGGTGTCGGTGGACATCGGCTCTTACCGGGACCAGCCCTGCGGCCACCAGTGCCTGTACTGCTACGCCTCATGAAGATCGCAGACATCCCTTTGGACAATCCAGGGGTGCTCGCCCCCCTGGCCAATATCACGAACCTGCCCTTTCGTCTGCTGGCAAAAGAGGCCGGCTGCGCCCTGGTCTATTCGGAGATGATCAGCGCCAACGGCCTCGTCCACCGCTCGAAAAAGACGCTGGCCATGCTTGCCACCGACCCGGCCGAACGGCCGGTTGCGATGCAGATTTTCGGAGCCGATCCACCGGTCATGGCAGAGGCCGCGAGCATCCTGGAAGAGGCCGGGGCGGACATCTGCGACATCAATTTCGGATGTTCGGTGAAAAAGGTGGTCAAAACCGGGGCGGGTGTCGCCCTGATGAGAGAGCCGGTCCGGGCGGAGGCGGTGCTTTGCGCCGTGCGAAAGGCGGTTTCGATTCCGCTGGCCATCAAGATCCGCACCGGCTGGGACCCTTCCGGCGCCCAGGCTTTGGGTCTTTGCCGGGTCGCCGAAGACTGCGGTGTCGATGCGGTGGCGGTGCATCCCCGCACCGCCACCCAGGGGTTCGGCGGCCGGGCCGACTGGTCGATTATCGCGGCCGTCAAGGGTCAGACCCGCCTGCCGGTCATCGGCAACGGCGATGTCACCTGTGCCGACGATGCGCTGGCCATGCAGCGTCAGACCGGCTGTGATGCGGTGATGGTCGGCCGGGCCGCCATCGGCGACCCCTTCCTTTTCGGGCGCATCCGGGATGCGGTCGCCGGCGCCGAACCTCGCCCGGCCGCCGCCGAGGAGCGGATTCGGACCATGGCCCGGTATCTGGCGCTGTCGGTCGCCCACACCGGAGAGGAGCACGCCTGCCGGATGATGCGAAGCCGGCTGGGATGGTTTGTCAGGGGGCTGCCCGGGGCCAGCCGTTTCCGGGAATCGATCACCCGCATCCGGACCGAAGAAGAGGCCCTTGCCCTCATCGAAAGATTCGCCCGCCGGATCGGGGTGGAGATCGACCTCAATCCGGAGGTGGTCCACCCCGAGGTCGGCGGGGGGATGGTTTGGGCAAAGCCCTAATCCGAAAGCCTTTTCCGGAGGGGATCAATCCGATGGGGGGCGTCCGCCCCGCCGGCTGTGCGAGAGCCGGTGCGATCCGAAGAAGGTGCACTGTTCT
>JASFPT010000025.1:0-24235 GCA_050115795.1 Desulfobacterales bacterium | reverse complement strand
GGAGTATGCGAGTATCGACGCCTTCCTGCAGGATCCGGCCAAGGTCTGGAGCGTGCTGCTCAAGGACATGAAAGAACTGCTCGACACGGCCCGGCCGAATCCGGCCCACATGGGCCTGGCGCGCCTGGAGGAGCTGGGCCTGCTGAAAACCGTCATCACCCAGAATGTGGACGGGCTCCATCAGGCCGCCGGAAACACCGACGTGATCGAGTTTCACGGGACTTTCGCCAGCCACCGATGCATCCGGTGCAACCGCCGGGAAAAGACATCGGCCCTTGATCTGAGCCGCATCCCGCCCCTGTGCAGCTGCGGCGGGATCTGGCGGCCGGAGTGCGTCTTTTTCGGAGAGACGATCCCGCCGCTGGCGTTGATGCGATCCCAGCAGGCCAGCACCGGCTGCAAGGTGATGCTGGTCATCGGCACCTCGGCCACCGTTCAGCCGGCGGCGACCATGCCGATCATTGCCAAGCAGGCCGGCGCCAGAATCATCGAGCTGAACGAAGAGGAAACGCCCCTGACCGGGTGGGTCAGCGACTACCGAATCCCCGGCAAAGCGGCGGACGTCATGGCCCAGCTGGTGGAAAAAGTCGAGGCCCTGCTGTAAACCCGCTTCTGAATGTCACGGAACCCCATGACCGAATCGGCCTGGATTCATGACGTATCTCTTTCCCCGCCTTCCCTGGAAGACAATAGCGCAGACGCCGACCGGCTCATGGGTGTGCTGAAACGGCAGGCCGGCCTGCCGGAGCTGGCTCCCGACCTGTCCCTGCTGCGCCGGCTGCCCGAACGCCTCCGCCGGTGGGGGTGGAACGCCCGCTGCGTCGTGTTTCCGGAAAGGGGGCGCTGGGCCCTGCTGGAAGTCTACGACCCCTCCCGGACGGATCCCATCCCCGGTCTTGCCGTGGACATCGGCACCACCCGCGTGGTGCTTCGCCTGGTGGCCCTCGATTCGGGGAAAACCCTGGCCGAAGCCGCCTTCGACAATCCCCAGATCGAAATCGGGCCCGACGTGCTGGCCAGGATTCACCATGCGGACCGCCCCGGAGGACTGCAGGACCTGCACGGCCGGATCATCGCCGCGCTGAATCGGGAGGTCGAAGCAATCTGCACCCGCGCCGGAACCGAGCCCGAGGAGATCGTCCTGGTCAGCGCCGCGGGCAACACGACCATGACCCATCTGTTTCTGGGCCTCCCCCCCCGGTGGATCATCCGGGAGCCCTACATCCCCGCGGCGAACCGGTTGCCGGTGATCCGCGCCGGAGAAATCGGCCTGAACGTGCATCCCCGTTGCCGGCTGCTCACGTTTCCGAACATCGGCAGCTATTTCGGGGGCGATCTGATCGCCGGCATTCTCCATTCGGGAATTCACCGCAGGGCCGAGACCACGATCCTGGTCGATGTGGGCACCAACGCCGAGGTGGTGCTGGGAAATGAAAACTGGCTCATCGCCTGTGCCGGCGCGGCGGGACCGGCTCTGGAGGGCGGCGTCACCCGGATGGGGATGAACGCCGCACCGGGGGTCATCGACCGGGTTCAGGTGGACCCGAAAACCGGTACGGTCGAACTTCACACCATCGAGGATCTGCCGCCAATCGGCATTTGCGGCTCGGGCCTCATCGATCTGGCGGCACAGCTCTTTCTGGCCGGGATGGTCGACATGCGCGGAAAATTTGTTGCGTCCCGATGCGGCAGCCGGCTGGTCGACCGCGACGGCATCGACACCTTCCTCGTCGCAGACGAAAGGACGTCGGCCACCGGAAAGCCACTGACCTTGAGCCAGATCGACCTGGACAGTCTGACCCGATCCAAAGCCGCCATGTATACGATCCTGGAAACCCTGACCCTCACGGTGGGGGTGTCTTTCGACGAACTGGCCGCCTTCCACGTGGCCGGCACTTTCGGCTCCTTCATCCGGGCCGAATCGGCCATCGCCATCGGCATGCTGCCGGACATCGGCCTGCAGCGCTACGTAGCCCTCGGAAACAGCAGCCTGGAGGGCGCCGCCCGAGCGCTGACCGACGCTTCTGCGGTCGAAGAACTCGACCGGATCCGGGACCGGATCACCTACCTCGAACTGAACGTGAACCAGGATTTCATGAACCGGTTTTCGGCGGCCAAATTCTACCCCCACACCGACCCGAAGCGGTTTCCTTCGGTCCCGCCCCCTCCCGCCTGATCCTGATGCTTGTTTCAGGAAAATTCGGTGTCGACCGGTTTGGATTTTCTGCCGGCGCCGAAGATCCCCAGCTCCCAGAACTGGGAGAGAAGCATCCCCGTCAGCATCAGCGCACAACCGGTAAGCCCCCTCACCGACAGCCGCTCGCCCAGCAGCAGCCACCCCCCCAGGGCGGCAAATACCGCCTCGAGGCTGAGCAGGATCGCCGCGTGGGCCGGGTGGGCGCTTTGCTGGGCCACCACCTGCAGCGTGTAGGCCACCCCCACCGACATCACGCCGCCGTATAGAATCGGCACCAGGGCCCCGCGGACCCCGGCCGCGGTGATCTCCTCAAACAGGAGGGCGACGACCATGCTCAGCACCGAGCAGGCCGCGTATTGGAAAAAGGCCAGCCGCACGGGGCTCGTGCGGGGCGACAGCCAGCCGATGATCAGCACGTGCCCCGCCCAGAAAAAGGCCCCGATCAGGACGAGCAGGTCGCCGAAAGCGATGGTAAACGAAGCGGTGACGCTCAGCAGGTAGAGGCCTGCTGCGGCCAGAACCGCACCGGTCCAGGTCCCGGCGCCGGGCCGCTGCCCCCAGAACAGGCCCAGCAGCGGAACGATCACCACGTACAGGCCCGTGATGAACCCTGCGTTTCCGGCGGTGGTGTAGACGAGCCCGACCTGCTGCATGGAGGCGCCGGCAAAAAGGGCCACCCCGGTCAACGACGCGCCCCCGACCAGCTGCCCCCGGGTGAGCGGCGGCCGAATCGCCTCGGCGACCGCCCCGGGGCCGTTGGAGCGGGCCAACAGCGGCAGCAGCACCAGACATCCCAGGGCAAACCGGATGCCGTTGAAGGTGAACGGCCCGACGTAGTCCATTCCGATCCGCTGGGCCACGAAGGCAAAGCCCCAGATCATGGCGGTCAGCAGCAGGAGGCCGTCTGCTTTGAGTGTGTGGTGATCCATCGTTTTCCCGGTTAGACGGAACAAATCCAGGCTGGATGCTCGCTTCGGTGTCCGCCCAAAACGGACGCCGGCACCATACACACCGCCGGAAAACAGGTCAAGAAAAGACGGACGCCGGCCCCCGCGCGTTGCCCGGATTTGACAATTGCGCTTCAGGGCCCAATAATTCCCCGACGAAAAGCGGCGGAGACCGCCGGCTCCAGGTTTCCGGTTTCGGATCGGGAAGGCCCTCCTGAACCGGAAAGCCGGGAACGTGACATTTGAAACCGGAAACACCACTGCTGGAAAGTTCTGATGAACGGAAACGGAAAAACCGCCCTTTTATGTCCGAGCTGCCGTCGGCTGGTCAGCGCCGACGAACCGCGCTGCCCCTACTGCGGAACCCCCCGCCCCGGTTCCTGGTGGAAGAACAATGCAGCGATCCGCACCCTTTACGGAGAAAACGGCCTGGTCCGGGCCATTGTGTTTCTGAATATCGTCATGTTTGGGCTGTCGCTGCTGATCAACACCCGGCTGCCGAGCCTGAGCATGAATCCGTTCGGACTGCTGGCACCGGAAAACCGCAGCCTCCTGTTTTTGGGGGCCACCGGCTCGATCCCCATCGAACGGTTCGGCCGGTTCTGGACCGTCGTCTCGGCCATGTACCTGCACGGCAGCCTGCTTCACATCGTCTTCAACATGATCGCCTTTTCCCAGCTCGCCCCCCGGGTCGTCCGGGAGTTCGGCACACACCGCACCCTGGCCATCTACACCATCGGCGGGGCCTTCGGTTATGTGATCTCCTACCGCTTCGGGGTCGCCTTTACCATCGGCGCCTCCGGTGCCGTCTGCGCCCTGATCGGCGCCCTGCTCTATTACGGATGGAGCCGGGGGGGCATCTACGGCCAGGCCCTGTTTCGCCATGTGGGGGGCTGGGCGGTCGGCATCCTGATCTTCGGTTTGCTCGTGCCGGGCATCAACAACTGGGCCCACGGCGGCGGCTTCCTGGCCGGGCTCGCCGTGGCCTACCTGCTCGGATACCAGGAGCGGCGGCCCGAAGGGCGGGTGGAGCGGCTTCTGGGCACTGCCTGCGGTGTGGTCACGGTGGCAATTTTGCTCTGGGCCGCGGGAACCGGCCTTTTGCTTCGCTTTCAAGGATAAACCATGGACGAGACCGGTCGCCCGAACGCGGTGTTCGAGAAGGTCGTGGCCCAGATCGGCAACGTGGTTCTGGGTAAAGAGCGGCAGATCCGGCTCGCCCTGACCTGCCTGTTCGCCCGGGGGCACCTGCTCATCGAGGATCTGCCCGGCATCGGGAAAACGACCCTGGCAAAGGCCCTGTCCGATTGCCTGGGTCTTGCGTTCCGGCGGGTCCAGTTCACCAGCGACATGCTGCCGGGCGACATCCTCGGCACCTCCGTCTTCGACCGCAACAGCGCTTCCTTTGTCTTTCACCCCGGTCCGATCTTCACCCAGGTGCTGCTGGCCGACGAAATCAACCGGGCCACCCCCAAGACCCAAAGCGCCCTGCTCGAAGCCATGGAGGAGGGCCAGGTGACCATCGAGGGGGAAACGAGGGGTTTGGAGGCCCCCTTTTTCGTGATCGCCACCCAGAATCCGCTGGAACAGTCCGGGACATTTCCGCTGCCCGAATCCCAGCTCGACCGCTTTCTGATGCGGATTCACCTTGGATACCCGGACCGGGAGGCCGAAAAACGCCTGCTGCGGCAGGACCGGTTCGATCCCGCCGGCCATTGCGTCGACCGCTGCCTGACAGCCGGCGACGTTTCGGACCTTCAGCGCCGGATCGACGCCGTTCATCTCTCCGACGCGGTGATCGACTATGTCGAGGATCTTCTCGTGTTCACCCGCCGGTCGAAGAACTTTGCCATGGGTCTTTCCCCCCGGGCCGGGCTGGCCCTGGTTCGGGCAGCCCGGGGCTGGGCGTTCCTGCACGGAAGAGATTTCCTGCTTCCGGAGGACGTACAGCAGGTCATGCCCTGGGTGATCGGTCACCGACTCCGGGCCCGGGAAGACCTTCGCGAGCTTCCCATGGAAAAACTGGAGCCGCTGCTTCGAAGCGTTCCGATCCCTTGACAAAATGGCCACGGTCCGCGCCATGAAACGACTCCGGGTCCAAAGGCGGCGCCGACCGAGGCGCTCCGACCGACTCCCGATCATCCTCGACCGGCGGCGGATCACCCTTCGCCCGACCCGCTACGGCGTGGCCTTTTGCATCGCCCTGGCCGGCATGCTGCTGGGCGCCGCCAATCACAACAACAACTTCGCGTTCCTGATGGCCTTTCTGCTCGGCGGTATCGGCATCGTGGGGTTGTTTTTCAGCCTCCGGAACCTGTCCGGCCTTGAAATTCTGTCGGTGGCCGGCACGCCCGTCTTTGCAGGGGATCCTGCGCCGTTCACGGTATCGATCCGAAGCCCGGACGGCTCCCGGCAGGCACTTGCAGCCGCCGTGGGCGGGCAGCGGGAAAGCCGTTTTTCTCTTTCCGGAGAGACGGCCGAAAGCATCGACGTGATCGTTCAGACCGAGCACCGCGGCTCCGCAGCCCCCTGCCCGCTGAGAATTTTCACCGCCTATCCCCTGGGTCTGTTCCGCGCCCAGGCGACCGTCCTGCCCGAGATTTCCCCCGTGCCGGTCTTCCCGAAACCGGCCGATATCGCCGCACCTGCCACGGAGGGCGGCGCCGGCCACGACGGCGGCCGGACGAGCAGCGACACCGGGGTGGAGGACTTCGACGGACTGCGTCCCTACCAACCGGGTGATCCTCCGGGGCACATCGCATGGAAAGCGGTCGCCCGGGAACGCGGACTCGCCGTCACGCAGTTCTCCGGGTCGACCGGAGGCGCCGTCCAACTCGAATGGGACCGGATTCGGGCCGACGACCGGGAGGAAAAGCTGTCGATTCTGTGCAAGATGGTCCTGGAGGCCGATCGAAAAGGGCGTGTGTATGGTCTTCGCCTTCCCGGGTGCACCCTGGCGCCGGCCTCCGGTCCGGCTCACCGCCAGGCCTGCCTCACCGCCCTGGCCCTGTTCGGAGAACCGGAGAAAATCGGTCTATGAAGTTCCGACCCTCGGCGCTGCCCATGATCCTGCTTTGTGCAGCCGTTGCCGTTGCCCCCCACGTGCCGCGGTTGCCGCCCTGGGTGGTCCTGTGGTGTCTCGCCGGCTGGGGATGGAGCCTGCTCAGCGCCGCAGGGCGGCTGCCCCGGCCCGGCCGGTGGCTCCTCAACCTGCTCGCGCTGGCCGGATTCGCCGGCTGCATCGCCAGCTACGGCTTTGCCTTCAACCGCTCGGTGGGGGCCGCGATTCTGACGGTCATGGTGGGGCTCAAACCCCTGGAGGCCCGCTCTCAACGGGACCGCATGGTCACCGCCTTTCTTCTCTATTTTCTGACCCTGACGAGCCTTCTTTACTCCGACGCCTTTTATATGCTCCCGTACATGCTCGCGTCGGTGCTGCTGATCACCGCGCTTTTGATCCGAATTCAGGATCCGGACGCGCCGGCTGCGCCCCAACTCAAACTGGCCGGTCGAATCGTGATGGTATCCGTGCCGGTGATGGTCGTCTTCTTCATTCTGTTTCCAAGGGTTTCCGGCGGCTTCTGGCGCCTTTCCGCCCCGGCCGCGGCCCGGACCGGTTTTTCCGAAGAGATGGCCCCCGGCTCGATCTCCCGGCTGGTGTTGAGCCGGGAGATCGCCTTCCGGGTCGAGATGGACGGCGTCCTCGTCCCGGCGGACAAACGCTACTGGCGCGGCCTGGTGTTTTCCGAATTCGACGGACGCACCTGGCGACCGGGTGCAGAGCCGCCGGCAGCGGCGGTGGAAGCGACCGGCGACGTCGTTCAGCAGATCGAGCTCGAACCCCACCAGCAGCGGCGGCTCTTCGCCCTGGACCGGCCCGTGTCCGCGTCCGGTCCCGGTACCCTGCTGGCCGACGGCACCCTGCTGGCAGCGTCCAGGATTGAAAACCGGATCCGGTATCGGGCGGTTTCCACAATGACCCCCGCCGCCCGCCCGCTGTACCCAGGAGAGAGACAATCGGCGCTGCAGCTTCCCGCCCTCGGAAATCCAGCGGCCCGCAACCTGGCCGCCCGATGGCGCCGGGAAGCCGCCGGACCGGACGGATTCGTCGATCTGGCCCTGAACTATTTCCGCAGCCAGGGATTCGTGTACTCCAGAACCCCTCCGTTATTGGGAATCGATCCGGTCGACAGCTTTTTGTTCGACACTCGCAGGGGTTTTTGCGAGCACTATGCCTCTGCGCTGGCCTTTCTGCTGCGGGCGGCGGGAATTCCGGCCCGAGTCGTGGCCGGCTACCTGGGAGGCGAGAAAAACCCCTTCGGCGGGTACCTGATCGTCCGGCAGTCCGACGCCCATGCCTGGGTGGAGGCCTGGATTGCCGAAAGAGGGTGGGTTCGTGTCGATCCGACCGCGGTGGTCGCCCCGGAAAGGGCCGGGGGCGGAACCGACGCCGCCCTGCCGCCGGAAGAGCGCATCCGAGTCCAGCCGTTTGCACAGCTCCCGTTGCTCGGCGATGCGTTGCGCGGCGTGGCTTTTGGATGGGATGCGGTGAACACCTTCTGGAACCGGCAGGTGCTCGGCTACACTGCCACCAAACAGCGCCGCCTCCTGTCCCGGATCGGCATCTTCGGGGCATCCTGGTGGGGGGCCGCGGCCGCTTTTGCAGGGGGATTGATCGTGGTGGTTGCTGGATTGATGTATTTTTCCCGTCGGCCCGCGTCCCCGCAGCGTGCGAAAGCAGACGAGGTCCAGCGGGCCTATCTGACGCTTTGCAGGAAGCTGGCACGGGTTGGAATGCCCCGTTCCCCGGATCAGGGGCCCCTCGCGTACTTCGAATCGGTTGCCAAACGCCGTCCGGATCTGGCAGCGCCTCTTTTGCCGGTGTTCTCGTCCTACATCCAACTCCGATACGGCGGCAGCGCTCCGGAGGGGCAGCGAGCCCGATTTCTTCGGTCGGTCCGCCGGTTTTCCCCCCGGAAAGGTTGAACCCGCCCGTCAGCCGGCTACCGTCCCGCCATGGCGGGATACGGGCGTCCGGAAGTCTGTCGGATTCGATTCTCTCGTTGCCGCGGCTCGGAAGACAGACGGACGGGCCGGCCGACTTGACGGGGCCTGCATATCGACAATAGTATCTGTGAGCTGTTGGACCAAAGAGCGGCAACAAAGGAACAAACGATGGCAGACCAACTGGACACCACCCCCTTCCCCCTGGCCCCGGGAAAACCCGACGACAGCTGCCGGTGCTGTGACGATGCCGATTCGGCCGGCCGGCGGGATGCCTCCGCTTTCGACTGCTGCGGCGGTCCGGCGCCGGCCGGTGCGGACCCCTGGGAGCGGCCCGGCTACACGGTGTGCGGGTTCGTGGCGGAGTTTGTCCAGACCGAAGCCGGCCCGGTGCCCCGGATCAGCACCAAGCGTTCCATCGCCGACAAAGCCGGTGCGCTTCGCGTGCGCCTCGGCATAGGCCGCGACCGCTATCGAGTCAGCCCGGGGCTCTACGCGGTCGGCCGGCCCGACAGGCAGAGCCCGGTGCTGGTGACCGCCAACTACAAACTCACCTTCGATGCCCTCCGCCGGCACCTTGCAGCCATCGACGCCTGGATCATGGTGCTCGACACCTGCGGCGTCAACGTATGGTGCGCCGCCGGCAAGGGGACCTTCTCCACCGACGAGGTCGTGCGACGGGTCGAATCGACCGGGCTTGCCAAGGTCGTGGACCACCGAACCCTGGTGCTCCCGCAGCTGGGGGCCACCGGGGTGTCCGCCAGCCGGGTCCGCCGCCGGAGCGGCTTTTCCGTGGCCTGGGGACCGGTGCGGGCGGTCGATCTGCCGGCCTTTTTCCGTGCTGGAATGAAATGCGACCCGTCCGCCCGGAAGGTGACCTTTTCGCTCGTCGAACGGATCGTGCTGATTCCGGTGGAACTGGCGGCGGTTCCCAAGCCGAGTCTTGCGGTGTTGGCCGCCCTGTTTCTCCTGTCCGGGGTCGGGCCCTGGGTGTTTTCCCTGGATGCAGCCTGGCACCGGTGGCTGACGGCGGCCGCCGCCTACCTGGCCGGGGTGGTCTCCGGCGGCATTCTGATGCCGGCGCTGCTGCCCTGGCTTCCGGGCCGGGCGTTTTCCATCAAAGGCGCCCTGCTCGGCTGCGTTGCCGGCATTGTCGTCGCCGCCGCCAGCACGAACGCACTCGGATTCTGGGGCTGGACGGCAGTAATCTTTTTCGCCACCGCCGTATCCTCCCACCTGGCGATGAACTTTACCGGAGCCACCCCCTTTACTTCTCCGTCGGGGGTGGAAAAGGAAATGCGAAGCGCCATTCCCCTCCAGGCCGCAGCGGCACTGGCTGCGGTGGCAGCCTGGATCGGATCGGCATTTACGATTTGACCCGAGCCCGAGAAAGACAAACCATGAGAGAATTCCGATACCTGACCGGCGTGACGACACTCCAGCTCGATGACGGCCTCTGCGTCGGCTGCGGCGCCTGCACGACCGTTTGCCCCCACGGCGTCCTGGTGCTGGAACGGGAAAAGGCCCGGGTCGTCGACGCCGACGGCTGCATGGAGTGCGGGGCCTGCGCCATGAACTGCCCCACGGCGGCGGTGACGGTGCACCCGGGGGTCGGCTGCGCCTCTTACATCATCCAGTCCTGGGTCCGCGGCAAAGACAAAGCCGCCTGCGGCAGCGGCAGCTGCTGCTGAAAGGAAATTCCATCGTCGCACAGCATCTGATTTTTCTGTTTGCAGGACTTCTTCTGCTCTACTACGGCGCGGAATGGCTGGTGAATGGAGCGGTGGGTCTTGCCCGCAGCCTCGGCCTGTCGCCGATCGTCATCGGTCTGACCGTGGTGGCCATCGGCACTTCTGCGCCGGAACTGGTGGTCAGCGTGGTTTCCGCCTTCAAGGGCAAGAGCATGATCGCCGTCGGCAACGTCATCGGCAGCAATATCTGCAACATCGGCCTGGTCCTGGGCCTGGCCGCCCTGCTCGGTCCGATCACCTGCCACCGGGCGGTGGTCCGCAGGGAGATCCCCATCATGCTCGGGGTTTCCTTTTATCTCTTGTTGATCTCCCTGAACTCGACCATCGGCCGGATCGAGGGGGCCACCTTGCTGGCCGCTGCGGTTTTCTATGTCTGGTTCAGCTACGCGATGGCCATGCGCGAATCCCGCCTGCTGTTTGAAAGCGTGCCGGGAAAGGCACCGGCGACGGCTGGCGGCTCTCGCGCAGGGCAGATCCTCCGGATTTTGGCCGGCATCACCGGCGTCGTGGTGGGCGCTGAACTGCTCGTCGATGCGGCAGTGGCGATGATGATGTTTTTGGGGGTGAGCGAGAAATTTATCGGCCTGACCGTGGTGGCGCTCGGCACATCGCTGCCCGAACTGGCCACCAGCGTTGTGGCGGCCCTGAAAAAGGAAATGGACATCAGCGTCGGCAACCTGATCGGCAGCAACGTCTTTAACATCATCAGCGTGCTGGGAGCCGCATCGCTGGTCCGTCCATTGCGGATCGAAGGCGGTTTTTTCCAGGGAGGGCTTTACGTCGACTACCTGGTGATGATGGGCATCAGCGTGCTGCCCTGGTTCATGATGCGAAAATCCGCCCGGCTCAGCAGGGCCAACGGAGCGGTGATGTTGCTCTGCTACGGTGTCTACATCGGCTATCTGGTGTGGAAGGGATAGCGGCAGTCGGTGGTCGGTGGTTTGTCGTTTGTGGTCGGAACTTTGAGCCAGCGAGGCGGAAAAGATGCTGCGCTGCCGATCTGAATCCTTCCAAATTCTCAATTCTAATTTCTAATTTCTCAATTCCTCAGGATCCCTCTGCCCCGGCCCCGTAAACCCTTTTCCTTGCTTCTGCAGCCGCTTTGAGCGGCCCTACGTGAACGTCGACATAGTCAAAGACGCGGGCTTTCGCCTTGCCGGGCGCAGGCCGCAGCACCCGGCCGAGATACTGGAGCAGGCGCCCGCTGAACCGGATCGGGGTGGCCAGAAAAAGGGTGGTCAGCTTCCGGCTGTCGAACCCTTCTCCCAGGAGCTGGCCGGTGGCGATCAGAACCCGGACGTTGCCGTCTTCCAGCCGCCGGAGAACATCCCGCCGCTGCTCTTCTTTCAGGTCTCCGGTGAGCACGTCGCAGGCCACGCCGTGGCCGAATCGCAGCAATGCGGCCAGGCTTTCGCAGTGGTGCCTGCGGTCCGACAACACCAGGCAGACTCCGTTTCCGACGGCCGCCTCGGCGGCCACATCTCCTGCAATCAGGCGGTTGCGGCGATCGTCTGCCGTCAGTTCGGTGAGCATTCGGGAGTACTCGCCCACCGGGTCGGAAAACGGCCTGAACTCGGTCTCCCGGAAGACGACTTCCGCGGCCAGCACCTCCCCGGCGGCCACCAGCGTCTTTGGGTCGATCTTGTGCTGAAGCGCGCCCACGTGCCAGAAGATCAATTTCGAAAGACCGTCCCGTCTCCAGGGGGTTGCACTGAGCCCCAGCATATACCGGGCATCGAATTCAGCGACCGCCTCTGTAAAACACCGGCTCGGAATTCGGTGGCATTCATCCACCACCAGATGCCCCACCCGGCTGCGGATGTCTTCTGCCCGAGAGTACAGGCTTTGAACCAGGGCGACGGTGATCCGGTCGCCGATCCGCTCCTTTCCGGCGCCGATCAGCCCGATTGCGCTTTCGGGAATCCGCAGAAACGTCTCGATCCGGGACATCCACTGGCGGGCCAGATCCTTCGTGTGGACGACGACCAGGGAAGGTTGCGCCCGCCGGGCGATCATCGAAAGGGCCATCACCGTCTTTCCGGCTCCGGTCGGCGCAGACAATGTCCCGAATTCCTTTGCCAGCATCTTGTCGACGGCCCTTGACTGAAACGGCTTGAGCCGGCCCTGGAATTCGATGGCCACCGGCGGAAGAGACCGTCGCCGGTCATCGATCGACCACGGAACCCCATAGCGTCGGGCCAGGGTCAGAAGCCGCCGGATGTAGCCACGGGGCAGAAACAGACGGCCCTGTCGACCCCGATGGTAGATGCGCAGATGGCGCGGCGTCCCTCGGTTCCAGCGCTTCATTCGGACATTCTCGAGCCATTTCGGGTTTTCCAGGGTCAGTTCCGCAACCACCGCCTCTCGGATATCGGTGGGAAGGTCCAGAACCTGGAGCCTGTGATCGATGATGATCTTCATGGCCAGCCCATATCCTTATTTCCCCCTCCGCGCAACGCTTCTCGAACCGGCCTTCCGGGACACCCCGGCCCGGATTCGGTAAGCGCCCCCACTGCAGCCTCCCGTATCTCGTCGGGTGAAAAATCGGCTGAGATCGGGCCAAAGACCGGGAGACGGCCGATTTGATCGCTCGGTCTTTACACCCTGTAAAGAAACCGGACACGCCCGGCGGCATCTGAGCCGGTGCCCGGATCGACATTTTTCAGGCAAGCCACCAACGGCTGGGGCGGTTGGACCGCGATTCTTACAGGGCAAAAACGCCGACTGACGCCGCACAAAAACCGGGATGCGCGCGCCCGAAAAAAATGGCACGGAGGTTGCCTGAAAATCCGTGGAAAAGCTGGAAAAAGAATTTTCATGGAGAAGGGCGCTTGAAGAGAGCCGTTACCATCCTGGTGGCCGACCGGAACCGGCATGTGCGCGACTACCTGCAGCGGGAGCTGTCTGTTGAAGGATATCGAGTCCTTTTGGCGAAAAATGGACGCCAGGTGCTGGACCGGCTTTCGAACGGGGAGCCGATGGACCTGATCGTCCTGGACCTGAACCTTCCCGACGAGCGGGAACTCAAGGTCCTGGAGAAGATCCGCGAGCAGGCCCCCGGGGTGTCGGTGGTGCTCCACGGATTCTGGGCGGAATACCGCCAGCACCCGAGTGCGTCCACGACTTCCTTTGTGGAAAAACAAGGCGGCAGCATCGAGGATCTGAAGGGGGCCGTCGCCGAAATGCTCCGGAAACCGGCCGCCTCCCCCTGATCTGCTGCCGCCACGGTGCGCTCCTGCAGCCCGAAGAGAAAGATCGGTGATGCATCCCATTTCCTATGGACACAAATCCGGGAGAATGCTTTTCCGGCGCGGTTTTGCCGGGGGCCGACCGGCCCGCGGGGCCGGAAAGGTCTCGGCCCCGGAAATTGTGCGTCGAGTCCTGGAAAGGCATAGCGTGGGAGCCGCGTCCGGGAGAAAGTTATGACCGACTGTAGAGTACTTTTGGTCGATGATGAAACGGACTTTCTGGAAACCATCGTCAAACGGCTTCAGAAACGGAACACGACTGTTGCGGGCGTGCAGAGCGGTTTTGAAGCCCTGGACCTTCTCCAACGGGAAGAATTCGACGTCGTCGTGCTCGATGTCCGGATGCCCGGGATGGACGGCATCGAGACCCTTCGCGAGATCCGGAAACGATTCCCGCTGGTGGAGGTCGTCCTGTTGACCGGTCATGCCAACATGGAAGTGGCCGTCGAGGGAATGGAGCTGGGCGCCTTCGACTACCTGATGAAACCGGTCGACCTCGACGAACTGCTCTACAAGGTGCAGGACGCCCACAAGAAAAAGGCGATCCAGGAAGAAAAAATTCGCCAGATTCAAATCAAACTGTAACGGCGGAAGAGTGGAGAACGGATGCCCGAAAACGGTCTGCAACCGATGGCAACCAATACCGATCCGGTCAAATCCCCGCGGGGCGGGGACCTCCGGGAAAGCCGCCGGTGTCTTTTCACAACCAAACAGGAGCAGAGTCAAAATGAAATTTCTCAGACGATGGGGACAATTTATGCTGGCCGGAGCCCAGGCCCACGCCCGGTGGGAGATTCGGGTCGCCGACACGATTATCCATGACCGGAGGCGGCTGTTGCTCCTCTTTTTGCTGAGCGTTCCGCCGGTTCTTTGCGGCATCGCTTTTGCCGAGGAGATCGGAGGCGCCCTGCCCAGCATTATCGGCGGCAAGGGTGCCTACAGCCCTGCCTATTATTCCACCGGGATCTTCATCGTGTCGATTCTGATCGGAATGGGTGCGGGGTTGATCACCGGCTGCATCGGGGCCGGTGGAGGGTTTATCATCGCCCCGGCGCTGATGAGCGCGGGCATCAAGGGCATCTTGGCCGTGGGCACCGACCTGTTCCACATCTTTGCCAAGGCGATCATGGGCAGCGTCATCCACCGCAAGCTGGGCAATGTGTCGGTCCCGCTGGCCGTGGTCTTTTTGATCGGTGCGATCGTCGGGGCCACGGTCGGCGGCGTTATCAACCGGGTGCTCTACGAGATCAATCCGGTGCTGTCCGACGCCTTTATCACGACGATCTATGCGCTGATGCTCGGCTTTCTCGGCATTTACGCCATGGTCGATTTTCTCAAGGCGAGAAAAATTTCGCAGGGTCAGGCCCCTCACGGCGGCGGGGCCCACGGTGGAAAAGTCGAAGGGGCTGAAATGGGCGGCCTGCCGAAAAAGCTTCAGTCCATCACCCTGCCGCCCATGGTCAAGTTCGATTTTGATTTTACCCCCGGGGGACGCAGCATTTCCTGGCTGTTTCTGGTTCTCTCCGGGGCCCTCGTGGGCCTGGCCGCCGGCATCATGGGGGTCGGGGGCGGATTTCTGACCTTTCCGATCTTTGTCTACATGCTGGGGGTCTCTTCGATGACCACGGTGGGAACGGACATTTTCCAGATCGTTTTCACCGCCGGCTATGCCTCCATCAGCCAGTACGCCATCTACGGGTTCATCTTCTACACCCTGGCCATGGGGATGCTGCTCGGCTCCCTTCTCGGCATCCAGATCGGCGCCATGGTCACCAAGGTGGTGCCCGGCATCACGATCCGAGGCTTTTACGCCATGGCGGTGCTGGCAGGCTTCGTGAACCGGATCTTCGCGTTGCCGTCCAAACTCGGGGCCATGGGAATCATCCCGATCCCCAAGGGGCTCGGCGATTTCCTGAACACCATCGGGATATGGGCCTTTTTCATCGTCATCGGCGGCTTCGGGGTTTGGGTCATCGGAACCTTTTTGAAAAACATCCGCGTGCTGAAAGGAGGGGCGTTGTCATGATAGCCCACAAAAAAGAATTCGCGCTCGGCCTCGGCATGATAATCGCCTTTTTCATCATCCTCGTTCTGATGTTCATGCCGTTGATCAAGGGCCATAACGGGCTCCAATACCTGGACGACCTGTACAACTCGATCTCCAAGGGGTCGGCCTATTACATTCCCAAGGTCAAAGAGGAGGCCGCCGCGTTTGCCGGCAACCAGATCCAGGTCACCCTCGAGATGAAAGACGACCGGCAGGCGCAGCAGACCGCAACGCTGCTGATGAAAAGCGGCGCGCTGGTCAATGTAAACGGTTCCACGCTTGCCGTCAGCGCAGACCTGGGAAAGGTCCTGGAAAACGCCCTGGAAGACGCCGACAAAATGTACTACAATCAGGGAGCGGCCGTGGTGCAGAAGTACGGCTACGACGAACGGCAGGTGTTGTACAACTGGTGGACCGCTTTTCAGGTTATGGACAAGAGCCTGAAGAAACAAAAAAAATTCAAGGAGGCGAATATCATCTTGTTCGCCTCCGGCAAGGCCGTTGAAACCGCCTATAACTACTACGGCATCGCTCCCCAGCACATCATGGAACAGATCTGGGTGGTTCTCCTCTCCCTGATCTTTTACGTGGCCTACACCCTCTGGTACGGGTTCGGGATCATGTTCATGTTCGAAGGCTGGGGGATGGAGCTCGGCCACTAGACCTGCAAGGACCTGCGGGCAGCTGCCTTGCCCCGTTGCGATCCTGCCTCTGACAGGTTCGCAACGGGGCTTTCCCGGGTTCACCGCTGCAGAGGACAGCCGCCGCAGCACCGTTTCGGCAACCGGCACAGGCAGTGCATATGCGGGCACCTTCCGGATACGGCAATGGTCCGGTTCTTCCAACACCTGTTTTCGCGAAAACGCGACAAAGCGGCCGAACCCAATGACGCCCGGCAGCTGCGGGTCGCCTTCAAAGACCGCTACCACCGTTTCAAACTTCTTCTCAGCGCCAACAACTCCACCCTGGAGACGATGGCCGAAATCCAGTCGGCCCTGGCCGGCAACTTTCCCTTCTCCATGCGTTTCGTTCGCTCCCGCTGCACGCGGACATCGACCCAGGTCTTTCAGATCGTCCGGCAGATCGATGCGCTGGCCCCGGACCGGTATTCCGCTCTTTTTGATCGGTTCAAGCAGATCCAGATGGCCATCAACCCGCATGTGTGGCCCAAAAGCGATCGGCTGGGCGGGCCGCTGGTGCTCCCGCTGGAAAACATCGACGCATCCCGGGCCGGCCAGGTCGGCCCCAAGATGGCCAACATCGGCGAGATTGCCAACCGCGTCGGGCTCAAGACGCCACGGGGGTTTGCCGTCACCACCTCCGGCTACCAGCAGTTCATGACCCACAACGACCTTCAACCGGAAATCGACCGCCGCATTCAGGCCGCGGACCTGGAGCGGCTCGAAGAACGTTTCGCCCTGAGCTCCGACATCCAGCAGCTCATCATGAGCGCAGAAATCCCACCTGAGCTGCAACAGGAGATCGAGCGGCACCACCGGCGCCTGGCCCGCCATGAAGGGGAGTCTTTCAGCGTTGCCATGAGGAGCAGCGCCCTGGGCGAAGATGTGGTGGGGGCCTCCTTTGCCGGCCAGTACCGATCCGAACTCAATGTCGACCCCGACCATATCATCGACGCCTACCGCCAGATCATCGCCAGCAAATACGGCCTGGCCGCCATCTCCTACCGGTTCAGCCGCGGTATCCGCGACGAGGACGTGACGATGTGCGTCGGCTGCCTGCGGATGGTGCCGGCCGTATCCGGCGGGGTGGCCTATTCCCGGAACCCGGTCGATTTCCGGCACGAGCACGTCCTGATTCACTCGGTATGGGGGCTTCCCAAATCGGTGGTCGACGGCACGGTGAACCCGGACCGCTTCGTTTTGTCGCGGGGCCCGTCACCGGAAGTGCTGGAAAAGGAGATACCGGAAAAGCGGCTCAAGTTCGTCTGCTATCCCGAAGAGGGGGTCTGCCGACTGGACGCGGTGGACCAGGAAAGCCGATCGGCGTCTTTGACCGACGACCAGGCGGCAACCCTGGCCGCCATGGCCGTCCGCCTCGAAACCCACTACGGCATGCCCCTGGACATCGAATGGGCGCTTTCCGACGAAGGAGAGTTCGTCGTGCTCCAATGCCGCCCCCTGGAGCGGCAGCAATCCGGAGACAGCAATGGCGAACCCGATCTTCAAGCCGACGGGCAAGAGATTCTCTTGACGGGCGGAAGCACCGCCAGCAGCGGGGCTGCAGCCGGCCCGGTGTTCGTGGTCCGGAAAAACATCGATGCCCTGCGGTTTCCGAAAGACGCCGTGCTGGTCGCCGAACAAGCCCTTCCCCGGTGGGCCCCTCTTTTGGATCGCTGCGCTGCCGTGGTCACCGAACAGGGAAGCATGGCGGGCCACCTGGCCAATGTCGCCCGCGAGTTCGGTGTCCCGGCCCTTTTCGGCATAAGGGGGGCCACCCGCCTGCCGCCGGAGGAAATCGTCACCGTGGACGCAGGCCGGTGCCGCATCTATTCGGGCCGGATCGATGCCGTTCTCGGCCGAAAGCCGGCGGCCCGCAATCTGATGGCCGGCAGCCCGGTCTACGAGGCGTTGCGCGGCGCCGCCGAGCACATCATCCCCCTGAACCTGCTCGATCCGGACGCCCCCTCGTTTAAGGCCGACAATTGCCGCACCTTTCATGACATCACCCGGTTCTGCCACGAAAAGGCGGTCGCCGAAATGTTCCGGTTCGGCAGGGATCATCACTTCCCGGAGAGGTCCAGCAAGCAGCTCATCGCCCGGGTCCCGATGAAGTGGTGGGTCCTGAACCTGGACGACGGCTTCGTCGGCGAGATCAATGGCCCCTATGTGAACCTCGAGCAGATCGTCTCCGTTCCGATGCGCGCCCTCTGGGCGGGAATCACCGCAAGTCCGTGGGAAGGCCCCCCGCCCGTCGACGGCCGCGGAATGATGTCGGTCCTGTTTCAGGCCACCACCAACCAGGACCTCATCCTCGGCCGTCGAAGCCGGTTCGCCACCCGCAACTACTTCATGATCTCCAGAAATTACTGCAGCCTGAACTCCCGATTCGGGTTTCACTTCGCCACGGTGGAGACCCTCGTCAGCGAGCGCGCAGCGGAAAACTACATCAGCTTCCAGTTCAAAGGGGGCGCCGCGGACCTGGATCGAAAGCACCGGCGGGTTCGTTTCATCGGAACGATCCTGGAAGACTACGGCTTTCGGCTGGACATCAAGGAGGACTCCCTGATCGCCAGACTGGAAGGCCGAGACCAGTCCTATATGGAACACCGGCTGAAAATCGTCGGTTATCTCACGATTCACACCCGACAGCTGGACATGATCATGGCCAACCCCGCGTCGGTCAATTTCTACAAAAAGAAGATCGAAGATGAGTTGGACCGCCTCTTTCCTTTGTAAAAAAAGCCGACACCCGGTGGAATTCTTTCCCGTGTCATTGATCTCCAAGAAGCTGAAATGCCATATCAATTCTACGACAGGCCGGGATGTTTTTCCGGCACATTCCTTGCTGTTCCATGTGGGTGCACCGCTTTGATGTGGATCGCTTTTCGCCATTTTCCGCGAGCCGCCGCGGCTGCCGCTCCCGCTCAGGTTTCCGGGTGCAAATGCCGGTTCCGGCCGCGGTGAGCAAAGGTCTTCAGGAGTTGCCATGAAAGCGACGCGATATGCCCGCCTGCAACGGATCATCGTCCTGGTCACGCTGCTGGTCTCTTTCACTCCGCTGCTCATCCTCGGCGTCACGATCTATCTGCAATTTTACGACACCATCCGGGCCAAAATCGAAGAACAGTTGCGCTACCGCGCCCAGGCGCAGGCCACGGCCGTGGATCTTTTCTTGAAGGAGCGCTCGGCGATCCTGTCCGCCATGGCCGACACCCACAGCTTCCAGCACATGCTCGACAGCGGCAATCTGGCCCGTGTCCTGGAGGTCATGAACACTCGGGCCGGGGCCTTCGTGGATCTGGGCGTCATCGACAGCCGGGGCCGGCACCGGGCCTACGTCGGGCCGTATGCACTAACGGGGCTGCGCTACGACCAGGAGCCCTGGTTTGCCGAAACCATGGCCCGGGGGCTTCACATCAGCGACGTGTACATGGGGTTTCGCCGGTCCCCCCATTTCATTATCGCGCTGCGGCGCCAGGAACAGGAACGGACCTGGATTCTCCGGGCGACGGTCGACTCGGAAGTGTTCGGCAACCTCGTTCGGGCTGCCCATGTCGGGCGGACGGGAGACGCCTACATCGTCAACCGGTCCGGGGTTTTTCAAACCGCCCCCCGGTTTGCCGGAAAAATTATGGAACCTTCGGAAATCGACCCGCAGCTGTTCGGCGGCAGCACCACTGTCATCGAAAGAAAAAGCGATAATGGATTTACGCGGCTGATCTCCGGGGCCTGGCTGAAAAACAACAAGTGGCTGCTGGTGGTCAGCCAGGGGACCGAAGAAGAGATGAGCCGCCTGTTCGCCACCCGGGCCACCGAGATCTTGATCATCAGCGTCGGGATGGTGGCCATTTTGCTGGCGACTGTGCTGATCACCGGTGCGATCATCGACCGCCTGCGCAAGACCGATCAGCAGATGAACGAGCTCAACGCGCAGTTGATTCAATCCGACAAGCTCGCCGCCCTTGGGAAAATGGCCGCCGGCGTCGCCCACGAAATCAACAACCCGCTGGCCGTGATCCTGCAAAAAACCGGCTGGATGGAAGACCTGCTCGAAGAGGAAGAGTTCAAGGACAGTGAAAACCTGGAGGAGTTGAAAACCTCCATCCGGAAGATCGAAGAGCACGTGGACCGGGCACGGAAGGTCGTCCAGGGGATGCTGGGCTATGCACGAAAAATGGAGCCCCACCTGGAGGATGTGGACGTCAACGCCGTGGTGAACCAAACCATCGATTTGCTGCAAAACTACGCGAGGATCAATGACATCGAGATCCGGACCGAGTTCGGTCCGAAGCTGCCGATCATCGCCAGCGACCAATCCCAGCTTCAACAGGTGTTCTTGAATCTGATGACCAACGCCATCGATGCGATCGGCAAAGACGGCCTGATCCGGATCAACACCGAGGTCTCCCGGGGCAGCATTCTGGTCCGCGTGGAAGACGATGGACCCGGGATGACCGAGGAGCAGCAGCGCCGGGTCTTTGACCCGTTTTTCACGACCAAGGCGCCCGGGAAAGGAACCGGGCTGGGTCTGTGGATCAGCCATTCCATCATTGAAAAGATGGGGGGGACCATCACGGTGCTCAGCCGCAAGGGAGAGGGATCCACGTTCACCGTTCAGATCCCCATTGTTCTCCCGGAGAAGAAATAAGGCGCGGCCGGGCCCTTCACCTCAGGACCTTTTTCTATCCGGGTCCAAGCGGAGACACCATGGACACGTACAAGGTACTCGTCGTCGACGACGAAGAAGATTTTCTGAAAACCCTGGTCAACCGGCTCAGGCGGCGAAACTTTGCTGCCGACGGCGTGGAAAGCGGCGAGGAAGCCGTCGAGCAGATCCGACGGCAACCCTATGATGTGGTCATCCTCGACATCAAGATGCCCGGGGGCATGGATGGGATCGAGGCACTCCGGGAAATTCACCGCATTCAGCCGGAGGTGGAGGTGATTCTCCTGACCGGCCATGCATCGGTAGAGACCAGCATCGAGGGGATGAAGCTCGGGGCGTTCGACTATCTCATGAAGCCGATCAAACTCGAAGACCTGATGATCAAGCTGAACCAGGCCTGCGAAAAGATGGCCGCCAAAAATAAAAAAAGGCGCCCGCCCGGATCAGTTGACTGAAGGGGATGCGAGGCAGGCTTGGAGGGCCGCCACATACCGGTTGAAGGCGGCCCGGCGCCGCTTTCGACCGCCGATCGCCTGCTCGATGAAAAACGAACGCCTCAGCCCGAAGCTTAACTCCAGTTGGAGGCCCTTGCCCGAAGATCCCCGGTTGCAGATGTTCTGTGGAGAGATCCCCTGGAACCGGGCGCTTGTTCCCACGGAAAATCCGGCCGCCTGCAGGGCGTCGGCTACGGACCGCTGTAGGTCTTGGTCCCGGCCGCCCAGGTAAGTCCATGCGCCCCGGCCCCTGCAGCCATGGATCGAGATGACCGTCTTTGCCGAGGCGGCCATCCGCAGGCCGATGGGCTCGTCAAACGAACGGCTGGAAAGGTGAAGAGAGCGGTTTCCGCTTCGCTTTATCCCCACAAAAGAATAGAAGCCGAGACGGTCTCCGGCGACAGCATCGGCGACCTCGGTGGTGCCGGGCTCGATTCCGCCGCCATGGATGGCCATCACGATCAGCCCGGAGGCCGCCCGGCGCCATTGGACGAGAAAAGCCCGGCCCGGCGGCTCCTGCGCGGCCAACTCCCTGATGGAAGCGTAGTGTGTCATGTTCGGGGGTCAGACGCCGATGGGCGCCGCGAAAAGTTCGCCCCAACCAATAGGCGAACCACATGGATAATATCGCAGAAGTGATCTGATCACCGGACCGTCACCACGGGACAGGGCGCATTGAGGATCACGTATTGGGCCGTTGAACCAAACACCAGTTTCCCGACCCTGGATCGCCGGCGCACACCGATGATGATTTCACCGACGCCTTGTTCCCTTGCCAGCTGAACCAGGTCCTCGCCGGGAGAAAGCCCTCGAATCGAAAGATGAGCCGCCACAGCCGGAGATTTACCCTCGACGAGCGACTTGGCATAGTCCAGCTCCCGCTCCCTGGCGTCAAATTCGCGCCTGGCCACTTCGGGGCCTCCCGCCATCGAGGTGACGATCCACACCTCGCCGCCGAAGGCCGCTGCGTGGACGCCGGCCAGCCGAACCACTTCTTCGGCCACATTCGATCCATCAAAACAGGCCATGATTTTCATCGATTCGCCTCCAGGTTGAGATGTTGTCGGCAGCCTTTATCGCCAGACGCCCGGCCGGCCGGAAGTCTGAAAATGGGAAAAGGAACAGGCCCGCCGGCAGGACCGTCGGGGACTCGACCGGGGCTGCCGCCTCGGGTTGTGCGCGGCAGCTTTCTTCTTGATGAACAGCAAGGAGTGTGCCAGCCATGGCGGCGGGGCAGCCATCATGCATTGTGCCAGCGGAAGGGTCGGCAAAAAAAAGGCGGCCCGGCAGAGGGCCGGGCCGCCTCGGCATCTTTTCAGGCCGGCGTTTAGATGGCGTCCTTCAATTTCTTGCCCGGCTTGAACTTGACCACGTTTTTGGCCTTGATCTTGATGGGGTTGCCGGTCTGGGGATTGCGTCCCTTGCGGGCCTTGCGGCGGGATTTCTGGAACGTGCCGAAGCCGACCAAGGTCACTTTGCCGTCCTTTTTCTTGAGGGCCTTGGTCACCCCGTCCATGAAGGAATCGAGCGCTTTGCCGGCCGCGGCTTTGGAAATTTTCGCTTCCTTCGCCATCTTTTCGATCAATTCTGCCTTCGTCATCTGTTTCCCCCTTGTGCTAATGGTTGCGGTTCAGGCCTCCTCGCCTCTGTGCAACCAGCATTTACAAGAATAGAAAAATGGTGTCAATAGGAAAAAGGCGGATAATCAGGGTTTTTGGGAAGAAATCTCACCAAAGGGACCACAATCGCGGCTTTGGGAAGACCCTCTCCATCAAAATATGGGCGGCACACGATCCGCTCCACTCGCCAAGGAGGGTCTTCGGGTCAGGGACGGATTGCATTTCGGCACAAGACCCGCCTGCCGCATCTCTTTTACTTGACGTGGGCATGCACGTACTTCAACATACAGGAAAGGATACAAATGCCGGCTGCCGCCGTCTTCCGGCACTGGGGGAAAGCGGCTGCAGCGCACGTTCACCTCTTCTTTCTGAATAGGCGCAGAGGCCATCGCGATGTTTAAGTTTTTCGACTTGTTCAAGGGCAGGGAAGCCCGCACGGGCAGCACGGCGACGGGTCGGCTGCCGAAGCCGAAGTTCGCTTCTTTTCAACGCCTTCTTTCCGCAAACAACCGGGCGCTGGAGCTCATTGCCGAACTGGAGGACTCTTTTTACCGGGACCGCCCGTTCACCCTCGGTCAGGTGCTGATGCAGACCGAACGCCTTCTGGGTGAAGTCTACGGCATCGTCGAAGATCTCAATGCGCTTTCCGGAGCCCGGTTCCCCGGGCTTTTCGATGCCGCCGAACAGATCGGCAGCCTGGCCTTGAAGGACCTGGTGCACAAGAAGCAGATCGAAACCACCCCCTTGGTCATCGGCCTGGAGAACCTCAGCCAGGACGATGCCGCCCATGTCGGCGGCAAAGCCGCCAACCTCGGAGAGATTTCCAACCGCGCGCATCTGCGGGTACCCCCCGGATTCGCCGTTACGGCCTATGCCTGCCAGCAATTTCTCGATCACAACCGACTCGAGGAATTCATCGAAAAACGTCTGCGCCGACTGGACGTCGACAACACCGAGGCGCTGATCGCCGTCAGCAAAGAGATCTGCGATCGGATTTTGACGGCGGAAATTCCAAAACAGCTCGAAGCGGAGATGCTCCAGGCCGCCGCCCGGCTCCTGAATTACCAGGGCGCCGACACGCGGCTTTCTGTTCGCAGCAGCGCTACCAGCGAAGACACCGAAGCCAGCTTTGCAGGCCAGCATTCGACGGTTCTCAATGTCGGTCCCGACGGGATTTCCAGCGCCTACCGGAAGGTGGTGGCCAGCACCTTCAATCCCCGGGCCATTTTCTATCGCCGGAAAAAAGGCTACACGGATCAGGACGTCGTCATGAGCGTTGCCTGCATTGCGATGATCGACGCCCGGGTCAGCGGCGTGCTGTACACGGTCGACCCCAACGACGCTCGGCACCGGGTGATCATGATCAGCGCCGTGTGGGGACTGGCGGTAAACGCGGTGGAAGGGGCCGCGTCGACCGACTTTTACCAGGTCGCCAAATCGACCCGGGAGCTGGAACGCTCGGAGATAGCAGACAAGGACACCCAAGTCCGCCCCCGGCCCGGTGGGGGCATCGCGGAGATCCCGGTGCCCGAGCCGCTGCGCCGCAAGCCTTGCCTGGGGGCCGCCGAGATCCGGATGCTGG